>DATNHL010000026.1:0-10051 GCA_035604995.1 Occallatibacter sp.
AATCAAAGAGGTCCGAGCTCATGGGGCTTCGGCTCCCGCAGGAGCAGTTCGGCGAGGAACGCAAACTCGCCCGGCTCCCCTAGCGGCTCGACGCAGTAGGAGGCGTCGCCTGCGGTGAACCCCTCCGGCGACACGCCGTCCACCGGCGCTGACGTGAACGTGCCGTCCACTAGGTCGTGGCGCTCCATCCCGGCCAGGTACACCGGCTTCCCGAACTGTACGTTCGCGAGCAAAATGCCCTCCACCGCGTAAGTTTTGGGCTTGAACTGCGTTATCCTGACAAAGGTTCCTGCTTGCATGGCTTTTCGTTTGGCGCGGATCGGTTTGTGGGTTCACCGTCCCCGGCCCGAGCTCCCATTTGTTCGCGGAGGTGGAGGCGGCTTCACCACGTCGGCTTGGCGACGCGCGATCAGGCCGCCCGTTGCATTGGTCGAAGTCTGCCGTTTGCGGCGGCGGTTGGATCGTCCGAAAGGCCAGGTCAGCTCCTTCGATCTGAGGAACCCTCCATCATTGAGACCTCCATGCGGCTGGCTTTGAACTCCCTCGCCTTGACGTATCCTTCCCGGCGCGCGAAGCGCAGTACGGCCAGGAGATATTCCGACGGGCTGACTTCTGCATCGATCAGGGCTACGCCCAGACCGGCCCGCCATCCTGAACCGGGTTTGGGGGTCGAGAATATCGGGATGTCCTGTTCCTGCCCATCAAGGGGCAGGCGCAGGTAGGTGATATGGATGGGGATCGATTGGAGAAGCCGGCGACCGATTCTGAGGAGGGGGGCTTGCTGTTGGGCCCATCGCAGAATCACCCAGTTGGCCTCGTGAGAGATGCTTATCATGAACTCTTGATTGGCCATTTTTTCTCGTCGCCGGAGGCGCCTTTATGGCGCATCCGAGGGGGAGGAACTGGAGGGGGAGCTGCATGTCTAACGCCCGGCTCCGGCCGTGAACAAGGAAGGCAACGCCTCCGCGGCCGAAGAAAAATGACGCCGGCGCCATTTTCCATGGGAGAATTTCCCTCCTGCGGGGCAGTGCTAAGTGGAGAGAAAAATCTCTGGAAGATACAAAATATGAAACCTGAAAAACAAAATACTGATCTGTATGGGAGGGCGCGGGAGATCCTGCGCGCGGAGCCGACGATGGGCAAGGGCCGGCTCGCCAAGATGCTCGGCGTGAAGACCCCGTGTTCGCGCCGGCTCATCCACCGGTTCCGGGGCGAGACGCAAGGCCACAGCAACGACCCGGTCTATGCGCAGGTGCGCCAGCTAAAGGAGGCCAATCCGGAGTGGGGCGCCGGCCGCATCGCCCAGGAACTGCACCTCACCGTGGACCACGCGCTGCTGCACTTGGCCCGATGGACCGGGGCCCAGAGCTTCGGCTCGGCCTCTGGTTCCGTTGCCGCTGCGCCGGCCGCCCAGCCGCCGCCGGCGGGGCAAGGCGGGCAGGGCGCCACGCTCCACGATGTGACCAGCCGCGACACCCGCGACCTCGCCTATATGGGCGAGCGGATCCGGACGCTGGAGGACCTGCTCATCTACGCCGAAGTCAATACGGCGTTCTGGGAGGTCGAGCGGTGGGTCTGCAACAAGTGGGAGGTCGGCGCGCGCAACCCCGCCACCGGCGAGATTCTCACGGCGCCCTTGTTCCAAATCAAGGCCTGGCTCAGGCGCAAGGTGGTTGAGGCCTCGCTCCGGGAGTTTGTGAACAACCTCCTGGAGGAGTTCAAGAAGGAGGCCCCGGTCTTCCCAATGATTCTGCGGCCCTCCCACTGCGAGGGCATGCTCGAGGTGTCCCTGATGGACATCCACTACACGAAGGTTTCTCTGGCTGGGGAGTGCGGGCGCGACTACAACCCGGAGATCGCCGAGCGGATGTTCAAGGACGCCGTCGAGGACCTCCTGGCCAAGGCGGCCGGATGCAGGATCAGCCGCATTCTGTTCCCGGTCGGCAACGACTTCCTCAACTCCGGCATTTTGGGCCGCACCACGACGGCGGGCACGCCGGTGGATTCGACGGTGGGCTGGAAGCAGGGCTTTGCCCAAGCCTGGCGGCTCCTGGCCAAGACCATCGAGGGGCTGCGCAAAATCGCCCCGGTGCATGTGGCTGTCATCGCGGGGAACCACGACGAGATGGCGACCGTACACATCGGAGAGGTGCTCTCGGCCAGGTTCTGCAATTCGGAGGGCATTACGGTGGACAACGGTCCCGCAACCCGAAAATACGTAACCCACGGCAAGTGCCTCTTGGGCCTGACCCACGGCCATTGCGAAAAGGTGGCCAGCCTCGCACTGCTGCTCGCCACGGAAAGGCCCAAAGACTGGGCCAACAGCACCCCGGCCACCAGGGAGTTCCACATCGGCCACCTCCACCACAAGAAGAGCCTCAAGCTGATGCCGGCACTGGACGTAGGCGGTGTGCTGGTGCGGGTGGTGCCCAGCCTCTGCCCGCCCGACGCCTGGCACGCCTCCCACGGATACGGCGGCAAGCTGGCGGCCGAGGCCTACTATTGGGACCCCGAGCAGGGGGTCACCGTCACCTTCATCCACAGCCCGGTATGACGCTGCCGCTGTCCATTGCACCATCCTCTGAGCCGTTGGTCGTATGGCCCTGGTACGAGCCGGTCTCCACCCCCGGCGGGATCGAGCGTGGAGTCGAGTTGAGCGAGGCCGACCTGCTCCAGCACGTGCTCCTGCTCGGGAGCACCGGGAGCGGCAAGACGACCTTGCAGAGGAGCGCGGTGCGCCAACTGATCCGCCAAGGCGTCTCCCTGCTCGTCCTGGACGCCAAGCAAGACGACACCGTTCCCTTCATTGCGGAGGTGATGCGGCGGGCGGGACGGGCGGAGGACCTGGCGGTCCTGGGTCCGAGTGGCACCCATGGGCTGCCGCTCTTCGGCCAGCAACTCCGCTCCCTGGAGGATGCGGAACCGCTGGCCGAGTTGCTGCTGCTGGCGACCGACCCGATACATGATCCGAGTAATTCCTACTGGCGGAACACCTCCGCCGGGATGGTCTCGGCGGCCCTGACGCTGCTGGCCGTCCAGGGCAAACCGGTCACCTTCGACGCGGCGCTTGAATTCATGCGCCGGTGGTTTGTCAACCCGGACCTGCCGGGGGCCCTGCCCAAGGCGGTGACTGAAGTGTTGGCGGAGGCCCACCGGCAGGCTGCCAGGGCGGGGACGCCACCCCAACTCCTGGGGGCGCTGGACCATGTCGAAGTGTGGCGGCGCCTGGACGTCCGGACCCGAAGCAACCTCCAGAGCTGCCTGCTCAACGTATTGCGGCCCTTGATGGCCGCCCCGGCCGGCCGCTGCTTTGGGGGCCAGGGCCGCCCGGCCTTCAACCCCGCGCAGGTGGCCCGTGAAGGCAAGGTGTGCGTGGTCAGCGTCAATGCCCTAACCCACTCCGCCCTGGCGAAGTTCTTTCTGCGGCTGGCCCGGAAACTGTTCTTCGATGCGGTCCAGTCGCGTGGTCCCGGCGAGCACCCCCTGGCCGGCCTCATTGCCGACGAACTGCCCCTCATCCTCCAGCCTGAGGACGTGGACCAGTTGTCAACCCTGCGGAGCCAGCGATGCTTTGTCCTGGCGGCAACCCAGGGATTGGCCGGCCTGGACCAGAAGATTGGCGCGGGCCTGCGGCGGGCTTTGCTGGTCAACTTCGGCACGGTGGTGTTCTTGCGGACGCGAGAGGTCGAGGCCGATCAGTTTGCCGGCCTCACCCTCGGTCTGCGCCCGAAGGCTCGTTCGCCCTGGCGGGAGCGCGACTGGGGTGAAGGCACATTGCTCACGGCCTCCGGCCATCTCAGTGCGGCAGGGGAGCGGGCGCCCGTCTGTCCACCCGGGGGGCTCGGCCGACTGGAACCGCACCAAGGCTTTGTCGTAAAGAGCGATGGCACCTGCACACCCGATCGGGTCTGGTTTGTCCCGTGGTTCGAGATGCCCGATCAGAACTCCGGCGCTCCGGTCGCCGCGACGGTCCCCGTGGTAAGAGTCTCCTTCACCGCACCCTACCTCCTGGCGCTCATGCGGCGGCAGGGGCTTGAGCCGAGGCTGTCGGCCGAGATGGTCGCCGCCGCCGCCCGGCTTGACGCCGCGCTTCACCAAGGCGCGCTTGATCGTGCGGCCACTTTCTTCTGGGAGAAGACCGGCCAGGTGCCTGAGGGGCTGGACACTTTGCCGGCGGCGTGGCTGGCTGGACTGCCGGGCATTCTGTGGTCGTTGCGGCGGCCACGCTGGACTCGCCTGCCTTACCGCGTCGAGAGCGTCGCCTGCAAGGAGGGCGTCCTCCTCCTGAATTTTGCAGGGGAGCCGGAGCCCGACGAAAAGCGATTCACCCTGTGGGACGAGATTCGGGCGGTCGCCAACCGCGCCCTATATCCGAGCCGGTGGCGGTCTTTGCTGCACCCCCACCGGCTGGCGCTAGGGTTAATCGGCCCACCTCTCGATCTTTCGGTAGACAAAGAGGCGCCCTGAGCCGTCAGTCCTCGGAAGCGAGCATGATGGTGGCGACCACATTGCCACTCTCATCCAGCCCCAAGGTCAGCTTGGCCTCCAACTCCCGCTCGCCCACCTTGGCCCTGAAGAGCAGGGTGTCCCGGCGCGCCCACCGGCCCGGAGTGAGCCCGACCAGGGCAAAGAGGAAGCTGATGCACAGGTCCTTTACCCGTTGGTCATCGGCACGGAACGCCGCATCACCGGCCAGGGCGCCCCAGAGGCGCAAGGTGATGGCCGTTGGGACTTCGAGGTCCGCATGCGCCTTGGCCGTGGCCGTGATGTCCAACAACACGCCGTCGCGCAGTGCGTCGGCGCGAGTGTATCGGAAAAGAGGCGGCTCGGCGCTCACATGCACATCTCACTCCCGTCCGGGGCTGGCGAAAACTCGGCAGAGAGTTCCTGGAGGATCTCCTGGGCGAGTTGGCTCACACGGTAAACCAGGTGCGGGTCGTGGCCCTCGCCGCCAATTCTCCAATCCTCAAGGAAGCGCGTTTCCCAATCCCGGACCACCTCCAGCAGGGCGGGCTGGCGGGCAATCCGCTCGTAGAGCTTGCGGAAGAGAACCCGGTGCAGGTCCCGGCGCCAGAGCAAGCGCTCCGGGTCGTCCAGTTCGGCCGGCTCCACGCAACCCGGCTCGGCATCGGCATCGCCGAGGCGCACATGCTCGGGGCGACTATGCGCCTGGCGGACAAGATGATTGAGGTCGCTCTCGATCACCCCCTTGAGGCAGGCGAGGAAGGCCTCGGTATTGGCCCGGTTCTGTGGCTTGAGGTGCCGGCCCAGCGAGGGGTTGGCCTCCCCCATCTCGAGCCGGAGCACCGCTTGGGCCACCAATTCCTCGGCCTCAAGGGGACCCAGCCACTGCTGGAGCCGCGCCGAGATGGTAAGCTTGCGGAGCCGGTAGCGGGCAAAGCCGACGAGCTTCTTGTATTGGTCGGTGGATAACGCCGTCAGGAGGGCGAAGACGGTATGGCCGTCGCCGCTGGCCTGCGGCCCGTTGAGAGGCGTGAGGTTTTCGATCACGCGATCTCGTTTGGCGCGATTCTTGAACGGGCCGGCGCCGGCCAGCGCCCGGACACCCGGCCGCAGGGCGTGGGCCGGAATGCTCTCGTCGATTAACCTTCAACGGTCTTCGATCAACGCGGCTCATCGGCCTTTCGGCTCAGTGCGGCAGGTCCCACAACAGCCAATCGTCATTGCGGACAAAGCGTTTGGAACGGTCATCCCATTTCCTTGGGATCTTCCGGGACAGCCGTTCCAGAAACGGCAGGAGCGGGTTCTCCAGCCTCCGGGATGCCTCCAAGGAATCCAAAGGGCTCTCCCTCCAGTGGAACCGGGCTCGATAATACCGGAACCCAAAGCTGTCGAAGAAGTGCTGCCCACCGATTAAGGGCAAATACCAGAGGCTCGGAATGCCTTTGGGATTGGGTTTGATGGGAACTTCGGCTGCCAACCGATCCAACAGTTTCGTTCCCACGGGATCGTGGCGCAAGTGGTCTCGCAACTCGGCCAGCGCTGGGAATGTCACCGGGGGGCTCACAAAGAGAACGGGCTTGCGTTGGAGCCGGCAGACGATGATTTCGTGCGGCGTGCCGACGCTGTAGATGTTGGTGGGACAATAGGCGATCACAAAATCCGAGCTGTCCACCATCCGCAGGTCGATGTGCTGCGTTTCCCGAAACCTCCTGGAACAGCGGGCTCGGGCGGCGGCGCTCTGGGCGCCGCGTCGGAAGGTCCAGCGTTTCCGGATGTGCTGGGTGTCGATGCCCTCGCGGCCATATTCGTAAAGGCCTCGGATCTGAGGCTTTGACCAGGGATCAAAGACCGTCACTCCGTAGGCCGCCAGGAACTGGCCAACGCGGTTTCGCCAGCCATTCCTCATCTCCTCCGCTCTCGAAAGGATGAAGTCCATCGGCCCGGAGAGATAAACCCGGGTGCCTTGCAGGTGATTGGGATTCTTGTGAGGGGGTTTGGGCATGGGGAAAGTAGTCGTTGAAGTCACGTTTGCATTTGTGCCGCAAACGGGTTTGGCGCAGTTTCCGGACGGGCAGGAAGGAATTCATCGAGTGAAGCGTTCTCTGCATCGAGCGCGTTTCTTGAAGCGCAGGTTTTCGAACGCCACAGGGATGAAGCAGGTGCCCAGGCTGATCGTGGCACTGCTGGCGCGCATCTTCAGGGCTTGTTCGTCCGGTTCCCTCCGTTCAAATTCAGAATTCGCACAGCCGCCTCTCTCCATTGCTCCGAAACGATTGGCCGGTGCCGCCAACCGGCGTCACGGCGCCTGAATCTCAACGTGGAGCCACTCCGGACATTCGCGGGCGGGTGAAACCGTCACCAGGTGGAGTGGAGACGGCAGCATTTTTGATGACGGTTTAAGTGGGAAGACGGCCGGGTCCGCAACGATTACATGCGCCCGGTGGGCCAAATCGACAATCTGGGGCTGCAGTTCGGGCGCTTTGCTCCAAATGCCATTCAGCAGGACCAGCCCGTCTGTGGCGCTACGAACGGTTGGCCAGGCTCGGAGAATCTGTCGCGCGGTTTCGGTCGGGGCAAGCGGACCATTCAAGTAGACGAGGCCGGCAACCGGCACAAAGAAGTCCGAGCGACGGACATCCACTCCCGCCACCGGCGCCCCGCTGGCGCCAAACTCGGGGAATGAATGACCCAGGGCGGTCAGCAGAAACGTGCGCAGGTGATCCTGGCTCCCTTGGATGGCGGTCAGGCCGGAAGCCTGGCGCAACAGGGCTGCCAGATTGCTGACCGCCACAAAATCGTGCGCCAACCGGCGGTGGCGCACCGTTGGATAAGGGCGGCAGGCCTCCTCGATCAACTGCTGACGTTCCGGTTCGGGCAAACGCTCGAGCGACGCCAACAACGCCTGGAGTTGTGAGGCCCGCCCATCCGCGCACCAACTGGAAAGCGTATTCCCGGGACGGGCCACCAGTTCGCCCCAGTCCTCGAAACTCAACGGGGCTCCTCGACCCCTGCCGAGGCTCACCTTAAGCGCCAGCAACAATTTCCTGACCCGCTCCGGCGGGAAAGAAGTTTGATCCGTCTCGTCTCCAGGCTCACCCGCTCTTGATTCGATCAGTTCCATGCTTGCGAGTTTGGCGAGATTCTTTGGAATCGGAGGCTCTCGGCGTCGCTAGCCCACCGGAGGAAAAGAGCACCTCCCGGGTAAATCGAGATTGGATTGGAATCCGCTTTCTCGCCGCGTCCGCGAGGGCTAATCATCGCGCATGAAACGAGACAAGAACCGAAAAAGTCCGAAGCTGATTTACGGGCACCTGCGCGGTCCCTTGAAAGAGATACCTGTGCGGGGGAATCGAATCGTGGTGGATTTGGATAAATTTGGCGCGGCGCTTGAAGCAAACAAGCGCCGTCTTAGTGGCGCGCAAGATGGCTGCGCGAGCGGGACCGACGCCAATCGCCGTTCAGGAGGTCCTGGCACAACCGGGGATTCCTTCCGGTCGTCCTAGTCCTCATCTTCGCAGAGGCATCCGTCACCGGACAGTTCCGCGAGTTGCTCCAGCCCCGTCTCCTCCCGCAGGTCGAGTTGCCGGCTGAACATCCCCTCGCCTTCCGTGTCGCTGGGCTCGCCGGCCATCTCATCAATATAGTATTTGATCCCGTCAAGGTCCCACTGTTCGATACTGCTGAGGATTTCGGTGAGGCTGTTGCGGATGATGCCAACCGTATCGTGGACCCACCGCGCGACGACCGCGTTGGACTTGGGGGCGTTGGTGAGCACCAACTCCGCCTGCGCCAGTGTCTGCCGGACAAGCGTCGCCGCCTCGGTCTGGCTCTCCTCGTCGATGAGTTCCCTGAGGCGCCGGAAGTTGCCGCGGAGATTGAACTGCTCGATGTAACTGCGGAACTCCTTTGTAGTCAGGTCCAGGTAGTGGCTGTGCCGGCTTGTGGTGGCGGGGACCTGCTTGGAGCGGTCGAAGCGCCCGTTTTCAAGGGAGAGGCTGCGGCCGGAATACTTGAGGACGATGTTCTGAGCCAGCGCGTCTGCCATCATGTTTTGCTCGCGGGGGACCTGGATGAGCTGGAAGGGGTATTCCATTCGGAACTGCATGAGGGAGCTGCAGAATCCCCTCATCTGGTTCCGCGCCTTCCAGAGCCCATTCACCTGGTGGACGACCAGTTGGGAGTCGCTCTGGGCGACGAGTGGCACGCCGGGCTGTGGGTAGAGGGCGCGCGCGATCCGCAGGCCGTTGAGGAGGGCCAAGTAATCGGCCTCGTTGCAGGTGCCGTGGCCGAGGCGCGTGGACTCGGCGGCGAAACATCTGTCGCCCTGGCGCAGGTAAATGCCGCCACCCATGACGCCGGGGTTTTCGCTGAGCCCGTCGACCTCGAGGTGGAGCGGCTCGCTCGGGGCCAGTGGGGGGTTGTCGTAGGAGCGGATGCGCTCGATGACCTTGGTGATCTCGGTTTGTTGTGCTGACGTTGTGTTCATGATGCTTTTACTCGTGTCGTTGACGGAGTCTGTTTTTGTCCTCTTTCCATGGCGCTCGGGCTCGCTTCGCGCGGAATGCTGGCGCCGATCTTGCTGCCCCTTCGATTGCCTTGCGCGCCCCCCTACCACTCAAACGGCCTGGGCAGGCTACCGACCTCGCCCATCTGGTCGAACCCCAGCCAGTCCGGGTGGAGGTTCGGCCACAGCGAGGCGCGCCTCATGGGGCGGTGGAAGAGGTGTGCGTCCTGGCGCCACTGGCAACGCATTTGGTGCATGGCCAGGCCGTCGCCCATGAGGGCGCCTTCGATGTCACCGCGCCTGCGGAACTCGACGGTGTTGCAGAGGTTCAATACGCCCATGGCCCAGTCGAGCTGCTGCAGGTAGTAGCTGCGCATGAATTGCGGGAGCATCAGGGTCATCTCGCCATCCGACCGCTGGTTGACGAGGCGGAGGTTGCCGCCCAGCCACGGGTGGGTCAGGTAGCTGGCCAGCGGGTAGGACACGAAGCCGGGGTCTTTGCCAAGCTCGTCGATCAGCCGCATGAAATTGGAGAAATAGGGCTCCTGCCGCTGGTAGAAGTTGTGCCCGCGGATGGCGGCGTGCCGGGTCCGCAGGCAGTAGGAGGTGAGGTCGCCGGGCCGGTCCATCTCCAGCTCCCAGGCGATCAGGATGACAGCGAAGACCGACGCCTGCATCTCGACCGGCAGGAAGTAGGGCAGGCCGTCGTGGGTGATGACGCCCCGGTCCAGGCAATAGGCGGAGGCGAAGTTGTCGCGGTCCATCTTGAGCGCCACCTTGAGCTTGGGGTCGAGGGTGGCGTAGACGTAGGAGTCCGAGTGCCTGGCCCGGACGGGCCGGCCGTCGGGCAGATTCATGCTGCCTTGGATGGCGTTCGTGAGGGATACGTCCTCGAGGTGGCTGGCGACCCGCGAAAGCGGGATGCCGTAGTGGCAGTCGGGCCCGTCGAGTCGTATGGCCGTGCCCCAGTAGTTGGACGACCCGTCCATGACGGGGATGCCAGACCCGAGGTTCGGCAGGATGTCGGCGAACATGGCCGCCGGCGTGGACCCCAGCCCTCCCAGCCGTGCGTCTGGGTAGAGG
>DATNHL010000027.1:0-7065 GCA_035604995.1 Occallatibacter sp.
CTCCCTTGGGACTTTTTCCGCAACCTGTGAAGTCGTGCCCTTTCAAGACTCGACTTTCACCACAGGCTGTTAGCTCAGCTTGCTGAGAAAGCGCTGTGTTCGGTCAGAATTCCCAAAGAGCATCCCGCAGGGGCTTGACAGGCTGCGAAAAAAGGTCTGTTTTCCCGAAGAGCACGCCTCAGGGGCTAAACCCCATTGATTCTATTGTTCTTATGTCCGGGCTAAAGCCCGGACCTACCGCCCGAGCGAGTTTTTCCGCAGCCTGTAAATACTACAGTTGTATTTCGCTGAATTTCTGGAAAACCCGCAAAGGCCCGGGCCTAAAGGCCACGTCAATTCGCCATCTTTCAGGGGGTTAAAACCCCCTGCTCCCTCCGGAATCTTCGATTTACAACTGTAGTATAAAGCCCCCGCTGATTTTGTTGGCTTTGTGCGGGGGTTGAAACCCCCGCCTCCCTCCGACTCGAGTTTTTCCGCAGCTGTGAAGTCGTGCCCTGACACAAAGCTCTGACGAATGCCGGCTTGGGCGAGATTCTCCGTGGCCTGTGGAGTCGTGGCCGGACACGAGACGACCGTGACGGTCCGACGGAGCGCGGCTATGGCTTGGAGGGCGCGGCGTCTTTTTTGTTTACCTTCACGGTGTAGGAGACGTTTTTGGAGTTCTTGAAAAAGAAGACAAGGACGATTTTGGGCGGCTGCACCGCATCGGCGGGAAGGTGAACGGCGATCGAGGTCTTGTCGGAGGATAGCTCGGCGGGAATCTTCTTTTTGGCGACTTCCACGTGGTCGAAGCCGTCCAAATGGGTTCCTTTGACGGTCAGGGTGGAGGCGACTCCGGCGTCGATCGCTCCCTGCGGCTGGAGCGTGGGGCCGGCGGGTTTGGGTTTGGGCTCTGGCTTGGGAGGGGTGGGCAAGGCGACGAGGAGGAGGTCGCCGGAATCGCTCCTCAGGGCGACATTGGTGAGCTTGTCGGCCTGGGCTTTGGGCACGCAGAGGATGCGGCCGGTGTTGGAGGAATCGCCGGCCGGCGGGCCGTTGGTCGTGCAGGTCTTGCCGTCGGCATTGAAGGCCATTCCGGCAGGGGGCGTGAGCTGCTGGAGGTTGCTGCCGATGAGGGCGATCTGGAGATTGTCGTCACTCTTGGCGACGACGGTGGCCTTGTCGATGGTGGGAATTGTAGTCACGGTCAGGTCGGCGGAGGCCTTGAAGGGAGTTCCCCAGAGGAGCCTCTCGAGGGTAACCGTGGGAGAGTTGCGGAGCAGGTCGATCGGGGCGCGGAATGAGACGGTTCCTGCCTTGTCGTCGAGGATGAGGGGCGCGTCGCGAAGGCCGAAGACCTTGTTGCCGAGCAGGGCGACGAGGTGAAGGTCTGCGAGGGTGTTGCCGGTCGGCGGGCAGTATTTGTCGGCGAGCCGGGCAACGCCGATGGTCAGTTTTCCCGTGGTAGCGGTTTCGGGGACGACGGTTGGTTTGCCGACGGTGGCCAGGCATTGGGAGTCGTTGCCGCTTCCCACCATGGGTTCGACGATCTCTTTGAAGGCGCCGGAGCGGTCGACGAGATAGGCCCTCTGGGTCGCGAGCACGAGGGCGGGCACGGTGAAGTCGATGCTGGAGGGGTTGAAGAGGGCATTGGGCGCGCCCTGATTGATGGTGGAGCCGGCGATCTTGATGTAGGTGTTCTGCACGTAGGAGTTGGTTTCGAGGTGGACGGTGACCGTGCCGTCGCCATTGTCTCCCGGGAATACGTTCGTGATCCGGGGTTCGAGATTGAAATCCTTGATGGGGAAGGCGGCTGGGGGAGATGCCGGCTCCAAATAGGAGGTAAAGACGGTGTTGAGCCTGGGGTTGATTCTCTTCCAGCCGGTGGTGACGGTAACGGTTCCGAAGTCCTGGTACATTTGCACAGCGCCGGTGGCATCGGCGGAAGGCGGAAAAGCCAACTGCACGAAGAGGGTGCGCATGCCGCTGGAGACGGTCTTTGCGCCGAGGACGGGGCGCAGCTGCCATCCGAAGGAGACAGCGTCTGGGGCTGACGGGTCGGGCGGGAGTTGCAGGGCGACAGTGTCCTGGGCCTGGACGATGTAATAGGTCTGCTTTTGCCACATGAAGTTGACGCCGGCGGTGAGCACGCCGGTGACAGCGCCGCCGCCCAGATTGACCGACTTGCTGGTGACGGTGGCTACGTTGTAGGTCTTGTCCTGGGGCAGGATGGCGGTGATGGATGGACGCTCGTTAAGGGGGCCTCCAGTCGTGGGCGTGACGGTGAGGATGATTTCGGCCACGGCGTCCTTGTCTTTTGCGGAGGGGACGATGGAGATGGGAATGCCGATGGTGACGCGGCGCTTGAGAAGAGTGATGGTTTCCCCTTTGTCAGTGCGCAACTGTACGGCCTGATCGGAAAGAGCGCCTTCGAGCAGGAGGGCGAGGCCGGCGACCTCGGACGTGAGCTGGACCTGTTCGTTGAGGATGTTGGAGGCGCTGGGCGCGAAGCCGGATGGGGCGGTGAAGGAGTTGGTGGTGGGAAGCGCGGGCGTGCTGGGGTTTTGCTGGGCGAGGGTGGAGACGGTTTGAGTGCTGGGGCCGGTGACCTGGGTCTGGTTATTGCCGGTGGTGGTGCTGGAGGTGGTGGGGGCGGTTACGGTGAGCTGGTTGGATGAGCCTGTGCCGGCGGCGCCGCCGATTGAGGATTGGGTTTGTGAGTTGGATGTGGCGCTGTTGGCGTTGGCAACGGTGTTCAGGCTGTTGGTAGCGGTGGTGTTGCCGGTATTGGCGGTGGTTTGCAGGCCGGGGATGGACGGGCCGCCGACGTTGACGGAGAGGCCGGACTGCTGCATGGTGGAGCCCTGGATGCCACCGATGCGGCTGGCGATGCCGGCTGAATCGAGGAAGTTCATGCCGGCCAGGCGGGCGCGGGCGTTGTCGAGCATCTGCTGGAGGGCGGCGTTGTCATAGATCTTGATGCCGCTGACGGCGATGCCGTTGCCGGTGTCCGGCGCGGCGGCGGGTACAGGTTTCTGCCCGTGGGCAAGGGATGCGGCGAGGACGACCGATGCAAAGCAGAGGCCGATGCGGAGATGGATCAGATGGGTATGCTTCATGTGAATTCTCCTCGGCTACAGCCGGTCGGCCCGATCGACCGAAAAGATCTGGGTGGGGACCAGCGGCTGCAAGGTTCCCGTCAGCGAGTATCGTCCAGTCTTGCCGGTGAAGTAGCTGATGGCGGCGTTGATGTGGTCCTGGGTACTTCCGTTCTTGGGAAAGTAGGTCATCATTAGTGGCAGCGCGGTGGTGACACTCTGGCCGGGATCGGGAGTTAAGACCGCCCAGTCGGGGCTTATTGAGACTGTTCCAGTCAGCGTTATCGTCATGGCAGGTATTCCTTATTTTGCGGGCGCTTCTGCGCCGTTGAGGCTGTGAGGGGCAGGAATTGGAGACTGAGACCGGCAAGGGGAAAGCCGATTCCGAGAGGAACGCGACGTTATGGAGAGAATTGGGCAGCAAGCCCGGAGAAGAGCGTGCTGCCGGAGGGCGGCGCCTGAACACGACGTAGGTGTAAGAAGAGAGACAGAGCACGGCTCCGATCAGACCTAGCAATTGGGAGATAGAGCGGATCATGAAGTTCATACCTCCTGGAAAAGCTGCGACGGAGGGCCCTGATCAACATTGGGAATGCTGGCCTTGTAAGCGGGAATCGGATTGTGCCTAGGAACCCGTTCGATTGGACGTCAAGCAAGTTCCGGTCAGGTTGCGACGATACCATAGATGGCGCAGGATTTGAACAAGAATGTGTCTCTGTCACACTTGCCTGTTCAGGCACAGACTCGAGAAGGACTTCTAGTACTACAGTTGTATTTCGCTTAATTCCTGGAAAACCAGCAAGGGCCCGGGCCTAAAGGCCACGTCAATTCGCCATCTTTCAGGGGGTTAAAACCCCCTGCTCCCTCCGGAATCTTCGATTTACAACTGTAGTACTAGAGCGGAACCAGAATTGCTGTGCCCCGTTGATGTGTGTGCGAGGTCGCCGCTCGCTGGTGGTCGCGTCGACTTGAGCGCTGTGGTTTCGAGGTATACCTATTCTGGTTTCGCTGTAGCCGCAGCATTGCGGGTTCGATTTATAGCGCTCGCGCAGGGGCCTCAGGGTTCGATTTCGATGGGGGCGGCGGCGGGGGCGACGGGGTGCTGAAGGGAGCCTTGGGGTCGCGTGGGAGCAACCCAGGAGAAGGATGGCGGCGGCGAGAGGAGCGATAGAGGCGGGGTGATGCATGGGATGTCAGGACTCGAGCAAGTCAGGGCAATTGCATGAAACTGGTTCAGCTCCGATAAAAAGCTTCGATGCGGCCCTACGGGACGCAAAAACATGGGCGGGACGTTGTCCCAGGGTCGCGCCGCGCTTCACTCAGGGACATTTTCCTCCGCTCCCTGCGGGAGCGGAGGAGCACCGGCAGGGAGCGCCTGATTCTCCAGCTTTTTTAAAAACCGAATGGTTATGGATGACTGTTATCCTCCCTGCGGAGGATTCGCGGTGGTCGATCGGTACTGAGGGGGAAAGGAACCGGTTGCGGCAGCAGGGGACGTTAATGCGATTGGCCTGGCTCGCACCGCAGACGTGTACCCCGTGCAAACAGCAGAATGGCCGGGCTACTCCGCGCGCAATGCGAGGACAGGGTTGATGGAGGCCGCGCGCCGCGCCGGAAGAATGCTTGCGAACAGGGCGCAGAGGGCAAGGGCTGCGACCGATCCGAGGAGGACGGCCGGGTCCCAGCCTTTGACCTGATACAACTGGGAAGCGATCAGGCGGGAGCATCCGATGGAAGCCGGAATGCCAATGAGCAGTCCGATGAGTATTTGAAGAAATGCACCCCGCAAGACCATGGCGATGACGCTTGCGCGGTTGGCGCCCATGGCGATGCGGATGCCGATCTCGCTGGTGCGCCTCTCAACGCCGTAGGCAGTGACTCCGTAGAGACCCACGGCGGCTAGAATGAGCGCGAGGATGCCGAACATTCCCGTCAATTGGGCAACTGCGCGCTCCTGGTCGAGCCTGGCGGCAACCTGCTGCTGCATGGTGCGCATGCGGACGAGGGTGAGATTGGGATCGACTTCCGCGAAGGCTGCGCGCACGAGCGGCTCCAGCCCTGGCACATCGCCGTGCAATTGCAGAACGACGCTTTCGATCAGGTGAGTGCGGTCTTCGATCATCTGCGCCATGGGATCGTCGTAATGCACATGCTGCGCCAGAGGCACGAAGAACAGGGGCGGCCTCCAGTGGCCGCTCGGATCGGTGTAGTTGGCGGTGCGCACAACGCCGACGATCTGGTAGGTTCCGCTGTTTTTGACATCGGTGATTCCGAAGCGCGTGCCGATGGGGTCTTCGCCTGGCTTGAAGAACTTGCGCACAAACGATTCGTCGACGACGGCAACCCTGGGCGCAGAGGGCGTGTCCTGGTCGTTGATGCCGCGGCCGCGGAGAATTGTCTGACCCATGGCCTCGAGGTAGCCGGGCCCGACGTGATCCCAGGAGGCGTCATTGCTGTCGTCGGTGACATTCGCCGTTCCCTGTCCCTGACGGACGACCAGTTCGCCCCAGTTATCGGTGAAGGGGGTGTACTGGGCGAGGGTGGCCGTCTCAACTCCGGGGATGCGGGAGAGGCGCTGCTGCAAGGCGCGGTAGGTGGCATCGAGCTTTTCCGGCGAGTAGGTGGAAAACGGCGCGTTGACGCTTAGATTGACGCGATGATCGGTCTCGAAGCCGAAGTTCTGGTGCTCCATTTTCTGGAGGCTCCGGGTGAGCAGGCCGGCTCCGGCGAGCAGGACGACGGAAAGGGTGGCCTGCACCACGACCAGGGACTTCTGCGAGAGAGAAGAGCGATCGCGGGTGGTGCGATTGGCGCCGCGCAGAGCTTCAGCAGGCTGGGCCTGCGAAGTGAACCAGGCAGGCGCGGTTCCGAAGAGGAGTCCGGTGACGAGCGACACGGCGAAAGCGAAGGCGAGAACAGGCAGGGATGGGGCCGCGTCGATGGGAACAAAGTTCGCGGAACGGAAGGCCAGGGCAACAATCAGCTTCACACCCAGGCAAGCTACCAGGATGGCTGCCGCGCCGCCCATGAGCGAGAGCACGACACTTTCAGTGAGCGACTGGCGGATGAGGCGTTTTCGTGAAGCGCCCAGGGCGAGGCGGACCGCGGTTTGAGAGCGGCGTGCCGATCCCCGCGCGAGCAGCAGGTTGGCGATATTCGCGCAGGCGATGAGCAGGACCAGGCAGCAAACCGCGAGGAGGATGCGCAGGCTGTTTTTATAGCCGGCCTTCATTTCGGCCACGCCGGCGCCGGCCGGAACTACGCGGATGTTCTGCTTGGGGAGCAGGGTTTTGATCTGCGACAGGAACTGCGGGAACTCGGCACCGATGTCAGTGACCAGCCAGTCGCGCATGATGGTGGTGAAGCGGGCATCAAGGCCAACGGGCTTTGCGCCCGGGCGCAGCCGGCCAATGATGCGCAGCCAGGAATTCGATTGTTTGAGGATGGAGTTTTTGCCCGTGAGCAGCGGTTCCTGCTGGAGGGGCACAAAGATCTCCGGCGGGTCGGTGCGCAGGGTTTCGCCGTAGAAGCCCGGCGGCGTGATGCCGACGATGGTGAACGGGTTGCCGTCGAGCATAAAGGTTGCACCGACGATTTTGGGGTCCGAGGCGTATTCCTGCTGCCAGACGCGGTGGCTGAGCATGGCCGCGGGCGCGGCGGAAGGCTGATCGTCAGCAGGGGTGAGCGCGCGGCCCGCATAGGCCCTGACGCCGAAGGTGGCGAAGTAGTTGCCGGAGACGAACTCGCCGCTGAGCGGTTTGGCTTTCTGACCGGTCTGGCCGCGGCGCACGCTAAATTGCGATCTGCCGGCCTGGAAGGCCGCCAGTTGCTCGAACTCCGGCGCGGCAGGGATGAAGCGCTGATAAAGCTGGTAAGGAAACAGGCCCCAGCCATCATCCTGCGGGCCGCCCTGAACGCAGCAATCGTTGCCGTCGCCCACTCGATAGAGGCTCGCCGGGGCGGCCACGGGGAGCGACTTGAGCATGAC
>DATNHL010000028.1:0-7979 GCA_035604995.1 Occallatibacter sp.
AGGGGTTAGGGATTAGTTTCATCCCACCTCTCCTAACTTCCGATCCCCAACTCCCACTTCACGGTCCTCGAATTCCGAAGACTGTTACCTGCTCTGCGGTCTGCGATCCCTAACCCCAGATCCCTGACCCCTAATCCCTGCCGGCGTCAGCCGGCCGTCAACGCTTCCTTCAACCTGTCCAGCCGGCCGCGCACTGAGCCGTCGTAAACCGTGGAACCGATGCGCACTACCGTGCCGCCGAGAATGCTTGCGTCCAGCTTAAAGCTGGCATCGATCTTTGCGCCGGCCAGCTTGCCCACCTCGACGGTCAGCGCCTCACGCTCTGCCGCGCTCAACTCCCGCGCCGTCACAATCTCCGCCTGGCGAATTCCCAACTGCTCCTGCAAGAGCTTCCGGTACGCCGCGGCCACTTCGTCCACATGGCCGATGCGATCATTCGAGATGAGCACCGCCAGCATGTTGCGCAGCTCTTTTCTCAGCCCCAGCTTCTTGTTCAGCGTGTCCAGAAACCCAACCTTCTGCACCGCGGGCACGGCAGGATTTACAAAAAACTCCCGCAACTCCGGGCTTCCGTTCCAGGTGCTGAGAAAATCGGTGAGCTGCGCGTCAATGGCCGTCGCATTCAGCTTTTCAGCCGTGATCACGTCCAAAAATGCCTGCGCGTAACGGGCAACAAAGGCGGCCATCAGTTCTTTCCTCCTCCGGCTGCGCCGTTCGAAACCACGTCACTGACAAACTCGGCAATCAGAGCCCGGTCGGTCTCCGGCGTCAGAACCAGTTGCCGGGTGGCATGGTCAATGGCCAGATCGGCGGCAAAGTTGCGCAGTCCACGCCGCGCCTGCGCCGCCGCCACGCCAATCTCCTGCTCGGCCGAGGCCACAATGCGCGCGCTCTCCTCTGTCAGTGACGCCTTGATCCGCACCTCGTCGGTCGCGCTCTCGGACTCGACCTCGGCGCGGAACTTCTTTATCTCCTCGCCGAGCGAGGCAAGCTTGGCCTCGACAGCGCTTAACCGCGCATTGGCGTCCTCGGTCACCTTGCGCGCCGATGCAATGTCGGCCTGCACCTTCTCCGCGCGGTGGCGCAGGAAGCGGGGCAGAAAGCGGAACAGCGGAACGCCGATGCCGAGAACAATGATGAGGAAGTTGATGAGTTCGAAGCCGCGCGCCACCACGGAAACCGGCGCGTTGAACGTCTTTGCGGTCCACTTCACCACCGGACCTTCCAGCCGGAAGGCGTTGTTCTGCTGTTCTTCTTCCGATTGGGCAGCTTCGGGTTTGGCCTCAGCCGGCGCGGAAGGAGTCTGTCCGGCCTCTGCAGACTGCGCCGCCTGCGCTGCTTCCTGGCCCGCCAGGCGCAATGGCGCAACCGTCACCGCTGCGGCCAGTGCCGCCACAACAGCAAACCACAAAATCCGGTTTGAAAAGCGCGGATTGACCTTTGAATCTCTCAACGGGAACTCCCGGCGGCCGCGGGCAGAACCGCCCGCACCACCTGACTGGCCAATTCCCCGGCTGAAGCCTCGATGCTCTGCCTGGCCTGGGCAGCTTCGGCTTCGAGTTCCACCCGGGCCTGGGCCACCTTCTGCCCGGCCGCCTTGCGAGCTGCTTCCAGCGCGGCGTCGCGCTCGGCGGTCCACTGCTTGACCCGCTGCTCCCGCACCTTGTAAACCTCGGCCCGCGCCTGGCGCAGTTTGGCGGCATACTCGGCCGCACGGGCTTCGGATTGTTCAATGGCCTTCTGCGCGTCTTCAATGGCGCCGACCGTGCGCGCCCGCCGCTGTTTCAGCGTGGCGCTGAGCGGCCCCTGCACCAGAAACTGATAGGCCAGCACCAGCGTGACGAACAGCAGCATGGTGGGTACAGCGCCAAGCAGAAAGCCCCCGACTTGTTGAATGATTTCTTGCATGATTGAACCGGTTCGCTCCGGCGGTCAGGTCTCACAGTGAGATAGGTTTTTCCGAGGGTGGAACACCTTTTTGTATCAGGGGCGAACCCCCAAGTCAATGCAGTTGGAGCCGATTCGGCGGGGTCCTGTGACTGCGGTCACGAAGATGAGATTTTCTTCAAAAAAGAGCTTGCAATTGTTTGCAACAGGCCTACACTAAGAGTACCACCTAGACCCGGTTCAGGGTCCAGCGGGCTGTAGGGCCTGAGGAAGTCCTTCCACTCCTCAAGCCTGCAGCCCGCTTCTTCATTTTGGGGCGTTTTTGGGGCGCTGGTAATGGTTTGCTAGGGCTTGGCAGCGGCGGGACGGGGATTCAGCAGCCCGTGCGCCCGCAACCACCCCTCCAGCAGTGCCGGCCATTGCTCCAGAACCGCATCGCTGCCGCCGAGTCCAACCCCGTGGGGCCCGTTGGCAAAGACGTGCATCTCCGACGAAACCCCGGCCTTGACCAGCGCCTCGTAGAAGCGCAAACCCTGCTCCACCGGGACGGTCTCGTCGTTGAAGGTGTGGAAGATAAACGTTGGTGGCGTGTCCTTGGTGACGAACAGGTCTGGAGAGTACGCCGCGCGCAGCGCCTCGCAGCGGTCCATCACGTTGAAAAGCTTGCAGTAGCTCAGGTGAGACGTGTCGCTGGAGATGGCCCCGATCCATGGGTAGCCCAGCACCAGGTAGTCCGGGCGGCTGGACACCCGGTCGATCGGATCCTCCGCATCCGGGTTGCCCGGCACAAACTGCGTTCCGGACAGCGCCGCCACGTGGCCGCCGGCTGAAAACCCAATGATTACAATGCGATTGGGATCGATGTGGTAGTCGAGCGCCCGCGCTCGGACGGTCTGGATGGCGCGCCTGGCGTCGAGCAGCGGAACGGGGAGCAGGTAGCCGTTCGACGAGAGCCGGTAGCTCAGCACAAAGGCCCGAAAACCCCGCTCGGTGAACCAGTCGGCGATTTCGCGCCCCTCGTGAGTTGCCGCCAGCCCCACATATGCGCCTCCCGGCAGCACCACTACCGCCGAACCGTTGCCCTGCCCATAGCGCGGCTCGAAGATGGTCAATGTGGGTGTATCCTCGCAGGCCTTGCCTTTGGCCTCGGGAGCGTCTCCCGGCCACAGGCGAACAGTCTGAATGCCGAGCCAGGCGTTGTTTGTTCCCGCCATCGGGCAGGGGTCCTTTTGGGCCAGCGCCACGCCGCAGGCAAGCAGCCCTACTGCCATCAATGCCAGAATCTGTCGCAAGTCAGCCTCCCCGGGAGTTCGCGAGGATTATACGGCCAGGGGTCAGGGTTCAGGGGCAAGGGGTCAGAAAACTGCAAGCCTCAGCCGTCCTGAGGCCATCTCGCCGAGAAGTATTTCGCTGACGAAGTCCGAGGCAGGACCAGACTTAAAGCCGATGCAGGGACTGACGTCTCTGATCCCTGACCTCTGATCCCTGATCTCTGACCCCTGTTTTACAGCCACATCACCGCATGCCCCGGGCAGGCATTCTCCGCCTGCACGCTGATCTCTTCCGCCAGCTCAAATCCATACCTGGCAAAGTAGTAGGCCGCCCCGATCACCCGCTCCTGCAGCACCCCGCCGGGATAGAGCGCCTGGCAGATGGCGTCCGCGTGACGGGCGAGCGATGCCTCCTTCTGCAACTGGAAGCTGGCCGCCAGCCGTCTGAGGCGGTTCATCTGGTAGCGCATCTTGCTGGCCGCCGTCTCCGCCGAGCGCCCCAGCCCCGCGTCCAGCCTGCCCATCCACTCGATCACCTGCCCCAGTTCCGCGTCCAGCGCCGTCCCCGCCGCCGACAGTTTTTTCTTGCCCTCGATCGGCATCGAGCGGGCAGCAAGCAATTGCGCCAGCGAGTCCGGAGTCTCCGCAAAGATCCGCTCCATCGTCAACTCGTGCTTGCGCAGCACTTCGGCGATGGCCGGCTCAACCAGCGTGGCGGAGAACCGCGGCTGGACCGGAGTCACGCGCCCGAGAATGCGCTCGAACAAGACTGCCGACTGCGCAAAGTAGGCAATCTCCGCCGGTCCGCCGATGGTTAGCGAGGTACCGAGCAGATAATCCTGAAACACCGGCCGCAGCAGCGCCGAGGGCGAAATCCGCTCCGGCTCAGCCTCCAGGATCCCCACCAGATCCGCCGTCGAGAAACTCTGCCGCCCGGCCTGCCACAACCCCGTTGGCTCTGCTGCGCTCGGCGCAAATCGCTTCAGCGCCATCCGCGCGCCGGTTTTCTCGTCGATCAGGAACAACAGACTCGACTGCGCACCCACTGCCACCTGCGTGTGATAGCCCGCAGCTTCCAGTTCGCGGTTCCGCTCCACCAGCGCCGCATGCAGCTCATCGGCCCGCTCCAGGCCGGCCCGCAGCACCGGCGCGCCTATACGGTGAACGGCGCGGCCGCTCGCATCCAGCACCAGCAGCCCCTGCACCGCAAACGCCTTCGAATAGAACTCCTGAAACGCCTGCGCAAAGGTCCGCCCCGGCCGGTACGCCGAGGCCAGCGCATCCATCGCATCCGATCCGCCCAGCAGGTCCCAGGCCTGCTCGACCAGCGGCGCAATCCGCTCGTCCAGCAGGATTCCGCCCACCGGTGCCGCCGTGGGCGCTTCTGCGTAGGTGAGTTTCTTGAGTTCTCGGCCCGCCGGAAACACCACGTGGTTGATCTCGGCAAAGTCGTGGTCTTCGCTGGCCAGCCAGAAGATGGGCACATGCGGCCGACCCGCTGCCGTCGCCGCCCGGGCCCGCGCAACCGCGGTGGCCGCCTTGAAGGGCGTAAAGAGCGGCCCGCCGAAGAGGCCGACCTGCTGCCCGGTGACCACAGTGCCCGCGCCCTGCCTGAGCGCCTCGAGCGCCCGCGCGCCCGCCTGCCCCTCAGCCGCGGCGGAGTTTTGCCCGGCCAGCAGCTCAACCAGCTCCGGCCAGTGCGCCGGAACCGCACGGCCGGCCGCCGCGGACCAGTTCGCATCCGGCGGCAGTGCCGCATAGAATCGGCGCACGCCCGCATCGCCTGCGCAGTAGTCCAGAAACAGCCGGTGCAGCCCCGGCGCCACGGTAATCGGATAGCAATCTGCTGTCGGCAAAGTGTTCTCTTTTGTGAGAGATCCGCTCTTGAGCGTTGAATTCCGGCCCGGCTGCCTCTCGGCAATCCGCAGGCCTCGACAGGCGCCAATGGAATCGCGCTCAGTTAAGGATGCCACGCCGGGCCGAATCGATGCAGAAGTGCTTCATACGCCCGGGGATGGGCGAAGCGATGTGCGTATACTTTCCCTGACAGTGCATTGAGGAGAGATCAATCGAAATGCCAAGCAAAAAGAAGGCCGCAAAGGCCGCCGCGCCTAAAGAGTCCCAGAAGAAAGCCCCCAAAGCCAAGCCCGCGAAGGCCTCCAGGGCCAAAAAGCTCGCCAAAGCGCCCAAGCCTGAGCCGGCCGGGACCGCCCAGGTGCTGAGCTCGGAGGTCGTTTTTCAGGGCTCGCTCTTCCGCGTCCTTCACGACAAAATCATTGAGCCCAACGGCAAGCCCAACGAGCGCGATGTCATCCGCCACAACGGCAGCGTGGTCATCCTGGCCATGGACAGCTCCAAAAGCAAGCGGAATCCATGGATTGTCGTCGAGCGCCAGTACCGTCACGCCGCCAACCAATTCCTCTGGGAGCTGCCTGCCGGCAAACTCGACGCCGGCGAAGATGCGCTGACTGGAGCCAAGCGAGAACTGGCCGAGGAGACAGGCTACAGCGCCAAAAAGTGGAAGCCGCTGGTGGAGTACTACGCCAGTCCCGGCTTTCTGGGCGAGTCGATGAAGGTGTTTACCGCCGAAGGCCTGGTCGCCGGCGACGCCAGCCCCGAAGACGACGAAGAGATCGAGTTCCGCCTGGTCAAGCTTTCCGATGTGCTCAAGATGATCGAGAAGGGGGCAATCAAGGACGGCAAGACGCTGACCAGCGTGCTGCTTTACGCGCGGCGCATCGCCAACAAACAAAGAAAATAGCGCTTCATTGTCAGGCGGCGTTCCTTTCTTGCTCCCCGTCAAGGGACGCCGTTCGAATCCCTTCATATCCTTGACGTCACATTGCTTCGTGTGCAAGGGATTCAATCTACAGCATTTCTTGAATTGCTACGGACAACGGTTCTCCTCCGGCGCGGCAACGACGGTGCGCGGCCGAAGCCGGACTACGGCCCGGAGCCGTTTCAAATCCCGGGATGGAGACCAATGATCGGAGTCAACCTTTCGCCGCATTTCTTCGTCATATAAAGAAGCTGGTGGGAAATCCCCTCGCTCGCCAGTTTCTCGAAGCACCAAAGGAAGGTAGGAGCCTGTGGCACAGTACAAAGGGAAGGTCAAGTGGTTTAACAACGCCAAGGGCTACGGATTCATCGGTCGCGAAGACGGGCCGGATGTATTCGTCCATTACTCATCGATTCAGTTGGACGGGTACAAAACACTGAAAGAGGGCGATGACGTCGAGTTCGACATCGTCCAAGGTCAGAAGGGTCCCCAGGCGGATGCTGTCGTCCGATTCAAGGACACCGCATCCCACAACGCAGCCTAGCGGGGCGGGATTTGCCCGGTGTAAGCGCAAGACCACCGCACGGTGGCTTTAGTTTAGTGCGCCTAAAATTGTCTATTCCATCACAGCCCTGGATTCACTCCCATCGTTGCCGCGCGTCCAGCGCTGATTTGCGGGCCGGCTCCACATCCAACCCCAGTTCCTAGTCCCAGATCCCTGTCCCCTGTTCCCTGTTCCCTGCCTTTTGATACCCTTCCGCCATGGACAACCCCACCATGGCCCGCCTGCTGGCCGAGACCGCCGACCTGTTGGAGATTGACGGCGGCGACAGCTTCCGCATCCGCAGCTATCGCCGGGCCGCCGAAGCAGCCGAGCAAACCACGGCCGACCTGACCGCAGCAGCGCCCGATACCGCTCGATTGCTTGAGATTCCCGGCATCGGCAAGGGCATGGCCGCTAACCTCCAGGCCATCGCCGCCACCGGCACACTGCCCCTGCGCGAGGAACTGCTGGCCAAATACGGCTCCAGCCTTCTCGAACTTCTCAAGCTCCCCGGCATGGGTCCCAAGACCGTCGCCCTGCTCTGGTCTGCTGCGCAAATCGCCAGCATCGACCAGCTCGCCGAGGCCATTGAAGCCGGACGGCTTGCAGGCTTGCCGCGCATGGGCGAGAAACAGATTGAAAAACTCCGCAAGGGCATCGACGACTACCGGCGCAGCGCCGGGCGCTACCGCATCGACGTGGCTGAAGAAGCTGCTCAGCGCATCGGCGCTTACCTGCTTGGCTTTGACGGGTTTGAGCGCGTCACGCCTGCCGGCTCATTGCGGCGAGGCCGCGAAACCGCCGGCGACCTGGATCTGCTGGTGACCGGGCCAGCCTGTGCACCGGATCACACAGCGGCTGCGGTCGAATACGTGGCTGCTTACCCCGGCATTCACAACATCATCGCCAAGGGAGAGAACAAGGTCAGTTTTCATCTCGCCAGCGGCTTGCAGGTCGATGTGCGCCTGCTGCCGTCTGCCTCTTACGGCGCTGCGCTGCAATACTTCACCGGCTCCAAGGCCCACAACGTCTCGCTGCGCCAGCGCGCGCTCAAGATGGGCTACACGCTCAGCGAGTGGGCGCTGGCCCGGCTCGACGACGAATCCGTCGTCGCCGCCGCCAACGAGGAAGAGATCTACGCCGCCCTGGGCATGGACTGGATCCCTCCCGAACTGCGCGAGAACCTCGGCGAGATCGAGGGTGCCGCGCACGGCAGCCTACCCCGGCTGATCGATGCAACCCACATCCGCGGCGACCTGCACATGCACACCAGCGCCACCGACGGCCACAACAGCATCCGCGAGATGGCCGAGGCGGCCGTGGCCGTTGGTTACCGCTACATCGCCATCACCGACCACTCCAAGAACCTGGCCATGACCAATGGCCTCGACGACAAGCGGGCTCTTGAACACGTCGAGCGCATGCGCGCCGTGGATCGGGAGATGGAGGGCCGCATCCGCGTCTTCGCCGGCATCGAGGTGGACATCCTGGCCGACGG
>DATNHL010000029.1:0-7064 GCA_035604995.1 Occallatibacter sp.
TCGGTCCCAGTCCAACCATCCAGCGCAAGTGCCCCAGCAGGTCCTTCACGTCCTTCCAGTTGGCCACCATCGAGGTCGCCCCCCAGAAGATTCCCTTTTCGCGATGGAAGATCCCGCGCTGGAAGACCTCTTTCAGGTGGATCAGAAACGCCAGCGTCAGCACCAGCGCGCAAAACTTGTGGAAGAACAGAATCGTGCCGAATCCGCCCACGCCGCTGGCGAACTTCCGCGCCCAGTAGCTCTGGCTGAAGCGCAGCGGCAGCCCCGTCCCCGCCAGTCCAAGAAACGTGGAGAACAGCACCGCATGCATGTACCGCTGCGCCCGGGTGAAGCGCTGGAAAAACCGCTCCTCGCCGTTGCCTTTTACCTCTACAGCTTGACCCGGATCAGGCATTCTTTCCTCCCTCTGCCGCCTTGCGCTTGACCTGGTCATATCGCGAACGGACCAGCCACAGTACGGTGTGAATCACAAAGAACGTAAGCACGCTGGCAAGCAGCAGGTTCATGAACAAGCGAATGAAGTAAAGTGCCGGATTCAGTTTTCGGTTCCGCGCGTTGGCATGCGGCTGATACTTCACGAAGCTGGCATTCGCTCCCGCATGGCACCGGCCGCAGGTCTGCACCAGGTTTCCGGGGGCGATCGGGCTGCGCGGGTCAGACGGCGGCAGCACATCGTGCGCCCCGTGGCAGTCCCAGCAGCGCGCCGTCTCCACATAGCCGCCCAACGCTCCAAGCTGCGAGTGGAATGTGTCGCGGTAGGTAGAGAACTTGTCCTTGTGGCAGCTGCCGCAGATCGGCGTCGACTGGCTGCGGAACGCCGCCTCCGTCGGCTGCAGAATCGCGTGCGCCGTGTGGCAGTCCGAGCACACCGGCGCATTCATCTTGCCGGCCGCAATGGCCTTGCCGTGCACCCCGCCCAGATAGTTCTCCGTAATACCCGCATGGCATTTCCCGCAAGTCGCCGGAACGTTTGCCTTGTTGGTCGGGCTCTGCGGGTCCTTGCGGCTCAGAATGTGATGCGATCCATGGCAGCTCTGGCAGTTGGCCGCCACCAACAATCCCTCTTTGCTCAGCGCGAATCCGTGAATCGAGTCAATATACGACGTATACACGCTGTCCAGTCCGTGCTTCTTCGCCATGCCGTTGTCGCCGTGGCAGGCGCTGCACGTCCGCGGAATGTTCAGCGGATAGACGGCCGACTTCGGATCGGTCTTTGGATAGATCTGGTGCGCATCCCCGTGGCAACTGGTGCAGGGATGGTCCGCCGAATTCGAATGCACGCTCCCCGCCAACCCCTGTGCTTCGTCCGTATGGCAGGTATCGCACTTCACCGGCGTCACTTTGTCCGGGTGCGGATATCCCTTGATGCTCGCGTGGCAATTCTTGCACTGCAGGACGCCGTGAATACTCGCGCTAAATTTGTGCTCGTCCACGCTGACGCTGTGTCCCGATGCATCTTGCAGCCCTGCGTCCGCATGGCAGGCCAGGCAATCGCTGTTCGCCTCTGCCCTCAGCGGGGTCGCGGCAACCAGAAGCGCACAGGCAACCAAGGTCAGCGGGACGGAGAAAAAGGTCTTCATCTCAACTCCACGCTTTGAAGGGGCGCGGCCGGGAACCCCTGGGTGCCACGCCGTAAGAAACCCAATAAATGACTGGGGCTTTAGCCCCCGAGGGAATGCCGGCTCCGCCACTAAGACGCGGTCGCCGACCCCTCCCCCGCCTGCTTACTTCTGCAGTGTGCGAATGAACGCAATCACATCGGTGATCTGCGGATCGGTCAGTTTGCCCGCGTAGGCCGGCATCTTGCCCTTGCCGTTCTTGGTCGAGGCGATGAACTGCGCATCGGGCGCCTTCATCATCGCCGGGTCCTTGAAAGACAGGACCTTCATGCTCTTGGCCATCGGCGTGGCCGCCAGCCCGTCGGCCCCATGGCACATGGCGCACTTGGCCTTGTAGGTGTCCGCTCCCGGCCCCTGCGCGAGCGCAGGCGCCGCCATCAATGCAGCCATCACAACCAGGGCCGCCGTCTTCATTCCTTGCGTCATCGAATTGCTCCTTCGCCGGGCAGTGGCAGTGCCCAGTCCATACGAGTGATAGAACGTTCCTTCCTCCGCCGTATGTGATGGGGACCACAGGTTCTTAGCGCCGGTGCCGCGTTGCACGGGGATTTCTGAGCATCCATCACATTTCGCGCATCCCACCGGCCGCCCAGCGAAAGTGATACGGGTCACATGCCGCAGTGTCCCCGCTCAAGCACAATATGTGCGCTGCCGGAGGACTAATTCGATGGGCACAGTAACCCTTCCCGAAACCAGAACCATGCTCACTCTCCCAGGAGACGCAGTGCGTCAGATCCTGTGGCGCTTTGCCGGCCGCTACGACCTGCAGATGCTCGTCCAGTCCGCCCGTGGCGTCGCTCGTGGAACGGTCGCGCGCCTCGTCGCCTCTGGCGAACGCAACACCCACGACTGGACCCCAGCCAAAAATGAAATGCTCGAGGCCTTCGATCGCGCCGGCGTCACCGCCGCCTTCATGGAGCCGGAAGAAGGCGGTTTCATCGCCGGCCCCAAGAACCTCGCGCTCTCCCTCTCCGCCTTCGAGCTCGCTTGGGTCGACGGCGGCGCAGCCACGGCCAGCCTGGCCAGCTTCCTCGCCCTCTCGCCCATCCACGAGCGCGGCACGCCGGAGCAGGTCACGCGCTACAAAACCCTCGCTGCTCCTCCGCAAGCTGGCGAAACCCGTACCCCTTGGCGCGGCGCATTCGCCCTCACCGAGCCGATCCCCTATGTCGGCGTCGATACCGGCATGCTCAGCGGCAAAGTCGCCATCGCCGAGTGGAGAGACGGCGAAGAGCCCATGCTCCAGGTCGACAAGCGCGGCCGCTTCATCACCAACATCGCCTTCGCCGATTTCGTCACCGCCGCCGTCAACTCCTCCGATCCGCGCATCAAGGGCAGCTGCGTGGTCATCCTCGAAACCGGCGACGACGGCTCCTTCGACCGCGGAACCCCCACCAAAAAGCTGGTCCACCAGCTCTCCTCCACCGGCGATCCCATCTTCTCCATGCGGGTTCCGGCCGGCCGCATCGTGGGCGGATACACCGTCAAGGACGGCGTGCTCATCCCCAACTTCAGCCACGGCGAAGTCATCGAAGCCGTCTTCCGCCGCACCCGTGTCCCGGTCGGCCTCATGTCGGCCGCCAAGCTGCTTTCCGCCGTCGAGCCTGTCATCCGCTACCAGCGCGAGCGCTTCCGCGGCGCCGAAGGATCCAAACCCGGCTCCATCCGTTACGAACATGGAATCCAGCAGCGCGAAGACGCGCTCCATCGCCTGGTCGATGTCTGGGCCACCGGCGAAGCCGCCGCCTCGCTCGGCTTTGCCGCCGCGCGCCTGTTTGACGAAATGGAACCCATTGAAAAGCAGAAGACCGCTATCCTGAAGGACCGCGGCGTGTCCGGCGGCCGCGCCGAGATGAAGGCACTCAAGGAAAGCGAACAGCGCGCCATCGAGCTGCTTTCGCTGAAGGAAGGTGACCAGCGCCGCGCCGAACTCGAAGACGATCCGCTCGTCCAGTACGTGCTCAAAGACGCCGAAGCCAACGTCATCTGCCCCGCCACCAAGCTCTGGAACACCGGCCACGGCACCAACATGATGCGCGAGGCCGTCAGCCTCATGGGCGGCTACGGCATCACCGAAGACTGCCCCGGCTTCCTCGGCCAGAAGTGGATGGACTCGCAACTGGAAGCCACCTACGAAGGCCCCGAAGCCGTCCAGCGCCGCCAGCTCACGGTCACGATGACCAGCGAGGTCTTCCTCGCCCAGTTCCGCGCCTGGACCACCCAGATGCGCCGCATCGCCGCCACCAATCCCGGCACCGGCGCCTGCACCCTCGCCTCCGCCATGCACCTCTGGCTATGGACGCTGAACTACCTGCAGAAAGCCACCGACCCCGCCGGCAACAAGCTCTATCACGGCCAGCGCCAGGGCGTGACCTTTGCTCTTGCGGACGCTGTCTGCTGGCTCCTCGCCTCCCGTTACCAAATCCTCGACGTTCTCGAACTCGAAGCCCAGGGCCCCAATGACCCGGTCGCCGCCGAAGGCCTCGCCGGCACCGTCCAGTTCCTCTCCGACCTCTGCCACACCCAGGCCGCGCAAGCAGCCGGCGAAGCCGCCCGCATCTGCGCCGAGCTCGTCTTCGGCTACATCCCCCACCCCACCTGGGTCGATGAGTCGCATCAGGGCTGCTTCCTCGCCACCGAGCTCGCCGAGTACGAGGAAACCATGCCCGGCATCACCGCCATCGCTATTGATGTCCTCGCCGCCGACGGCAGCCACCCGCAAAAAGCCGGCCCCTGCGCGGGCTGCGCCGGCAACAGCGAATTCCTCCGCCTGCAGAACAAGCTCACCACCTGCCTGAGCGGCGCACGCCTGGCCAAGGACCGCGCCGCCGAAACCGTCAGCAAAGTCATGATCCCCGAAGCCCTGGACTACCCCGCATGACCAGCAACATCCGCCAAAATTCGGACCTCGCACAAACCCTCCGTGCCCCATCCTTTCGCCTTCTTTCTGGCGAAAGGGTGGGAGACCACGACACTCGACCTGCCCCATTCATGAGGAGATTTGAATGAGCGTGGAAACCGAACAAGCCGAATCCCTCTCACCGGACCTCGACCGCCCCTCCATGGAAGTCGACATTGCCTGCGCCGGCTTCGGCCCAGCCATGGGCGGCTTTCTCACCACCCTCACCCGCGCCTGGAACGAAAACCCCGATGACCCCGCCTTCGAGAGCAAAGCCTCCCCCGGCATGCCCCTCCAGGTCCTCTGCTACGAGCGCGCCGACGACGTCTCCTCCGGCGTCAGCGGCGTAGTCACCCGCGCCCAGGCCATCCGTGCCACCTTCCCTGACCTCAACCCCGCCGAAATTCCCATGGCCGCCGCAGTCGCCGAGGAGCGCGTCTTTTACCTCCTCGACCCCATCGGCGCTTCCCGGCGCAGCCTCGCCCTACGCGCAGCCGATGCGGCCCTCCGCGCCGCCGGCCGCCTCATCGCCCTCAAGACCCATGCGTTCGAACTCCCCTGGACCCCTCGCTTCCTCCACAAACACGGCGGCCTGGTCCTCTCCATCGGCCAGTTCAATGGCTGGGTCGCCTCGCAGCTGATGGCCACCGGCCTCGTCCAGATTTGGCCCGGCACCCCGGTCAGCGCCCCTCTCTTCGACGAGCAATCCTCCATCAGAAAAGTTCAGGGCCTCCGCCTCGCCGATCAGGGTGTTGACAAATCCGGGGCTCCAACCGAAGCCTTCATGCCCGGCATGGACATCCGCGCCCAGCTCACTGTCGTCGGCGACGGCCCTGTCGGCGCAATCTCCCAGTCCATCGACCGCAAGCTCGGCCTCCCGCCCGGCCACTCCCATCGCGAATGGGCCCTCGGCATGAAGTTCGTCATCGAACTGCCGCCCGATCCGGATAGTCCTCAAGGAGCGGACGACAACTGTTCGAGAGGTGCGGACAAGGCTGCCGGCCGCAGGCCCCTCAAGCCCGGAACCGTCTGGCACACCTTCGGCTACCCCGAGCCGGAGATCTTCGGCTTCCTCTACGTCCACCCCGACCGCCTTGTCTCCGTCGGCATCTTCGTGCCCTCCTGGCTCAGCGACCCCTCCCGCACCGCCTACCGCTATCTGCAGCACTACATCCAGCACCCTGCCCTGTGGCGCTACCTCAAGGACGGAACCCTCCGCTCCTGGGGCGCCAAGTCGCTCGAGGAATCCGGCCTGCACGGCGAACCCTTCCTCACCGGTGACGGCTACGCCCGCATCGGCGAGTCCTCCGGCTCAACCAACATGCTCACCGGCTCCGGTGTCGACGAAGCCTGGGCCACCGGTACGCAGCTCGGCGAAGCCGTCGTCGAACTCCTCCGCGCCAACAGGCCTTTCACTCAACAAAACCTCGCCTCCACCTACGAAACCCGCCGCCGTGCCAGTTGGGTCGAAAAGGGCGCACGCGAAGCGCAAAACGCCCGCAGCGGCTTCCAGGGCGGGGTCGTCAAAGGCATGATCGGCATGGCCCTAGCTGGATTAACTGGCGGCAGGCTCGCCTTTCATGGACACATCCCGCCGGCACACAAGCAAATCCGCTCCGAATCTTCGCGCCTCAAGATCAAGAACGGAACGATCCTGGCCCTGGCCAACGGCCGTCCGCTTCACGACGCCCTGCTCACCGCCTGCGGCTGGCCGGAGATTCCCTTCGACGGCCGCCTGCTCGTCACCCAGCAGGACGCACTGCTGATGGGCGGCAAAGTCCAGGCCATGCCCGGCTTCGCCGATCACGTCGTCTTCCGCAACCCGAGCCTGTGCATTGCATGTGAAGAGAAAACCTGCATCGCCATGTGCTCCGGCCAGGCCATCACCGAAAGCCTTGAAGGAGTCCCGGCCTTCGAACGCGAGAAATGCGTCCACTGCGGCGCTTGTCTGTGGAACTGCGCCCAGTCCCCCGACGGCGTCCACTCCAACATCGACTTCCGCGCCGGCGTCGGCGGCCCGCACAGCGCGGAGAATTAAACTGATCGTGTGCCAAATCAGTGGCTTCGAAAGGGGAAATCAAATGACAACTTGGCTGGTCAAAGCGGGTACGCAAGCTTGGGCATTCTCCAAGTTCCGCGAGAATAGCAAAGTCGCCGTGGGTTGGAATTCAGTTGGGCCGTTCGAAACAAGCGGAGAATGGGAGGACTTCCGGGAAGAGGTGAAAAGGCACTTACCGGATGACTATTCTGCGCAACGCGTCGGCTCCGCGGCCGGCCAGCTCTGGAGTTTTATCAAAGTGATGAAGCCGGGAGATTATGTCATTGCGCCCTCCGCACCGACACAAGAAGTACTAGTTGGAAAGGTGGTAGGGGAGTACAAGTTCGAACCAGAATTCGACCAATCCCTCCCAAGGACAAGAGCTATGAGATGGTTCTCTGTCCTGCCATGGAATAGCATTCCGCCAAACATACGCACATCATTCAGCGCTTGGCAAACCATAGTTAGGCCCGGCGCTGACTTCTCATCCATAATTAGCGCTGCCGAA
>DATNHL010000030.1:0-21803 GCA_035604995.1 Occallatibacter sp.
ACCGCCGTTGCGCTGCGCACGCACTCCTGGAAGACTCGCCGATACCTCCCGCACAACAATTTCACCCTGCCATCCTCGTCTTCGGCGATCGCATGCCGCTAAAAACTACGCGCACAGAACCTTCACGAATGATGCAGGCTAAGCCCCCGCGTCCATCCCCACAAAGTGCCCCTGTCTCGCGAACTCCAGCAGCGCCCCGTCCGCAGTCACCAACGTCGCCCCCAAATGCCGCGCCGTAGCAACCAGGATGCGGTCAGCCGGGTCGGCGTGCATCTCAAACGGCAGCCGCGTACTGGCCACCGCAATCCCCGGCTCCAGCGGAACCAACCTCACTCCCGGCTTAGCCAGCGCATCGCGTATCCAGTCCGTCACATCCGCGCCTAGCTTCATGCGATTCTTGCTGACCAGCAGCGCAATCTCCCACGGCGTGATGGCGCTCACCGCAATCCGGTTCTCCCGTGCAGCCCTGTTCAGCGCCCCGGCGGTCTGCACTCCCAGCCGGGGAGCCTCCTCCACCATCCAGATAAGCGTGTGCGTGTCAACAAGTAGAAGGGGCGATCTGTCTCTCTCCGAAGCTGTCATTTCATCGCATCCCATTCAACATCAATTGGAGAGATGATGTCGCCCATCCACAGCACACTGCCCTTCATCGACCCGACGATATTTTCCTGTGCCGGGATCGGTGTCACCTGCACCACAGGCTTGCCGTGCTTGGTGATGACCAACGGCTGGCGGTCCGCAGCGACTTTGTCCATCAATTTCAAGCACTTTGCCTTGAACTCCCCGGCCGGAATCGTGATTGCCATCGAATTTCTCCTATAGTCACTGACTATGGTCATATTCTAGCACACGTTTCACGAAGCGCGCGAGACCCCACCACAAAACAATTCACCGGAATCCCCCGCACCTTGATCGGACTGCGGGGATTAAACTCAAATACCGGATGCTTCCGGCACGAAGGCAGGAGAAACATCATGCCCTACTACACGCGGGTCCTATCGAAAGACGACGAGTTCCCATCCTTCGATGAACTTGCGCAACTCATCCGCGCTGAGCACCCTGATTACAAGCTGTCCATCGAAAGCGGCGACGAAGAAGAGTGGGAGAGCCTCCTGCTCTCCGGCAACGACGAAGTCGAGGTCGCGGTCCTCGAGCGCAACCCCGTCTACGACGGTTCCATCGGCCAGGACGAGATCGCCGACTTCCTCGAAGACCTCCAGGACTGCAGGCCGGAGAGCGGCGCCCAATGGCTCACGGACTACCTGGCCGAAGTGAAGACCATCTACTCCTTCCAGCACCTGCAAGGATCGGAGACCGTGGACGGCGGCAACGTCCTCCATGCCCTGCGCTCGCTGCTGTGGGAGCGCGGCGACGCCATCATTCAGGCCGACGGCGAAGGCTTTACCAACGAGGACGGATACCACATCGTCTGGCAGTTTTCCGACTCCGTTTCCGGGCCCTGGAACATGGGCGTCTACAAGGACGACCTCTGGCACCACTTCCGGATGGACTTGGGCGACCCCGACCACCGCGCCGCCTTCCTCGCTGGCGAAGTGCCGGACGATCTGACCGCAATCCACACATCCGGCCCGCGGGGCTAGAGAACCGCTGATAAAGTCCTCATCCACGTCGGGCATTCCCTCAGGGGCTAAAGCCCGAGTTGATTTTGCACCATTTGCGGCACGACTAAAGTCGTGCCCTTTCAAAGCATCGACTTGTTCGAGGTTCCCGAGCCGCCCCATCCGCGTTCCCGAAACAGCCACTCGAACCTGTCCCCGCTGTGCCCGCCGTCACCCTGCGGCTGGCTTCCATCCACTAGAATTAGCCTGAGGAGTTTGACTAAAATGCCCCGTAAAGCACTCATCGCCGCCAATTGGAAGATGTTCAAGACGCCCGCCGAAGCCAAGGCCTTCGTAGATGCCTTTTTGCCCCTTGTTGCCGGCCACGACCGCGACGAGATCGCCCTGTTCCCCTCGCCCGTGCTGCTGCCCACGGTGATTGAAGCCGCCAAAGGGTCCAATGTCTTGGTGGGCTGCCAGAACATTCACTTTGCCGAGGAGGGCGCCTACACCGGCGAGACCTCCATTGGCCAGCTCAAAGCCGTCGGCGGAACGCACACCCTCATCGGCCACTCGGAGCGCCGCCAGTACTTTGCCGAGACCGACGAAATCGTCAACAAGAAGCTGCACACCGCGCTCAAGCACGGCGTCGTTCCGGTCGTCTGCATCGGCGAAGTCCTCGCCGAGCGCGAAGCGGGCCAGACCGCCGACGTGCTCAAGACGCAGATCACCGGCGCCTTTGCAGGCATCACCGCCGCGGTCGCCGGCCCCATCGTCATCGCCTACGAGCCGGTGTGGGCCATCGGCACCGGGAAGACGGCCACACCCGAGATCGCCGTCGACGCGCACAAGATCATCCGCGCTGAAGTGGCCAAGCTGCTCGGCGCTGAAGTTGCCACGGCCATGCGCATCCTCTACGGCGGCAGCGTGAAGCCCGACAACGCTACCAGCCTCATCGGCCAGGAAGAGATTGACGGCGCCCTCGTCGGCGGCGCCAGCCTCAAGCCGGACTCGTTCACGGCCATCGTCAAGTATTAGCCAACCAGCACCAAACTTCCGGCCGCGCATCCGGGCCTCATCGCAGGCTTCGGGGCGCGGCCGGTGCGTTTAGCATGGATGTGAGCCGCCCGCTGCCCGCTCAGGACGAAAGACCACACCATGCCGCGCAAGAAGCCCACACAGAGGCCCGTCCCGCCGCTCTCCTCGTCCGCCTTTGAGCAGGCCTGGAGCAGCATGCGCGCGCCGCAAACGCAACCGGGCGCGCCGCCCACCGTCAGCGGCCGATGGCTGCTCAAGGCAGCCAGCCTGGCTCTTGTGGCTGCAGCGGTCTGCGCCTGGCTGACGCTTTGCCTCCTTTTCTGGCAGGGAAGCTGGCAGTTGCTCTACCACCCCACATCGGCCGTCACGCGGACGCCTGCAAGCGTGGGGCTGGCCTTCGATCCGGTCGGGTTCGCCGCCACGGAGGCCGGTGAGCCGCGGCTCAAGGGCTGGTGGATTCCTGCCGCGCCCGGCGCGCGCAACGGCCGCTACACCGTCCTCTATCTTCATGGCCAGACCGGCAACCTGGGCGACGCGGTCGACGCGCTGGCCGCGCTGCACGAACTTGGCGTCAACATCCTGGCCTTCGACTACCGCGGCTACGGCCAGAGCCACTTCGATCACCCCAGCGAGGCGCGCTGGCGCGAGGACGCCGACTGGGCGCTCCAGTACCTGACGGCGACGCGCCACGTGGCGGCCGGCGCGATTGTTGTGGACGGAAAGGACCTGGGCGCGAACCTCGCGCTGGAAGTGGCGGCAGCGCACCCTGAGTTGGCTGGAGCAGTGGTTGAGTCGCCGCTCGCGTCCCCGGTCGACGCAGTCTTCGCCGACCCTCGAGCGCGGCTGGTTCCTGCGCACCTGCTGGTCAGCGACCGCTTCAGTGCGGACCGGGCTGCAGCGATCCTGCGCGTTCCTTCGTTGTGGCTGATTGCGGAGCCCGGGACAGGGAAGATTGTGGACCCGCTCGAATTGCCTCGCGGCTATGGTCGCATCGCGGCGGCCAAGATGCTGGTGTGGATTACGGCTGTTCCCGACCCAGGTAAACAGGCCGCGAATGCCTACTCGCGCTGGCTCGACGATCTGCCCGTGAGGACCGACAGCCGCTGAGGGTTCGCCAGGAACATTTCCCGCGTTGGCAGTGGTTTGGTTTCCGGCTTCGCAGCTGATTCGGCGGTTTTTTCGGTGCAAAATCTCCCGGATTACGGGTTCCTCTGCACGTAAGTCCTTTGTTTTTTCGGAAGGGCCAGGATTTCGGCAAAATAAGCCGTTTATTTTCTTGAATATAGGCGCGATTCGGGGGTCATTATTTACGTAACCTGTTTGTTTTCATGGGGCTGCGACGAAAGTGGGGGGCCACCGGGGGGAGAGAATGAAGGGCGAAGATGCGACCAGCGGAGGACGCTACGGCTCTCCCTGGCTCATGCTCTTCAGAATCATTGTGCGCGCCGGGAGGGTAATTATCTGCAAAAGTTTGCTTTCAGCTTTTAGCTTCTAGCTCTCCCAGGTCATAAGAACTCAGAGTCGAGACATGGGCACCCGACTGGTAAGGCGAGGACATCGTCCGCCTGGCAGGCTTCACTGCCCCCTAACGCTTCTGCGCCTCTCGGCTCCCGGACTGAAGGGCGTTTTCCATTACCTATTCAATCACCTAGCGTTCCTCAGGCTTGCAAGAGGAAGCGCACTTCGCCGTGAAATGAGCAATGTGGACCGCTGGTAATTGCAATTCACTTCATCGTCGGCATTACAACGCATTTTCGGAGCCTGATAATCTTCTTTCGAATTCTAATCGACCTTCACCAAGGTTCGCTTTCGAAGCCCCGCCGCGGCTGGACCGCCTCGCTATGGCCAACGAGTTTGCAACAGAAGAACAACTGCGCGAGGCAGATCGCAATCGTCAAGAAGAAACTGCAACTCAACGGTTCGCCCCTAAGTTGTCTATGGGCCTGTCGGTCGATATATCCAAGACAGCCGAGATGTCATGCGGCCTTCAGTACTTTCCATTGCAATCCATCTCCATCCTCGATCTTTAACTAATTGACGCTACCCACTTCTTAGCCGACAACAGGTGGAGCTAATCTCAAGTACCCGGGATCCATGGTCGGTTCCCGCAGTCTGGCTATCTCCAGGGCCTGGAGCACGAAAGCGTTCCAGGCGAACACCCGGTGATATCCACAAAGTGAATTCCTTGGACCGGTCGGCAAGTACTCCTGGCTCGTCGGAAAGTCCTCGTCTGTGTGGAGTTCTGCCCACAGCCGGTTCGCAATCGCATTGTCTGCCTTCTCCCATCCATGGAGCTTGCCAGTCACATAACCGCAGATCTCAATCCTCATCCAGCTGCCACCGTTGTAGTAAATGCCGTCGGCTGCCCTGTTGGCATAACTTGCGGCGTAGGAGTCACTTACCATCGGATGCCACTTCTCCGTAAAATAGCTCCACTCTTTCCCCTCCGGCAGGCCAATAAAGATCGGCCTCACCGTGCCGCCTTCGCCGGGGTGGGGGCAATCCTCCCTCGGTAGCATTGCCGGGATGTGGTTGAGGTGACTGACAACCATGTCATCCGTCAGAATTGGCCGCTTGAAAAGCCAAAGGGATAGAAACTCTGGAAAGATATCTGGAAAACCGATTGCATCGTGTATATTTCGAGCCGGAAAGAGGAAGCCACTCTTCGCATCATAGTAGCTGCGATATTCCTCTTCCGCCATTGCCATGTGGCTCTCCGAGATGGATGCGCTGACTTCCGGGATCTTAAGCTCGCGAATCACTCTCAGCAATACGGCTAACATGCCTTGGTTTTCGCACAGGATCCTCGTACCTTCGGGATAGTGAATCACGTCGAGCTGACCCATGACAAATTGCGCTGTGCAGATGGCCTCGCGTTTAGGATCATAAGTTGCGAGACAGTACTCCGCGGCTCGCCGAACTTTATCCATCTGCAGCTCAGTACCGAACCGGCGGCGATTCAGGAGCGCCCACATCAGCCATAGCGGGGTTGAGTCATTGGATTTGCGCTCCACGTTGGCGATGTTCGGTTCTACCAGAGTGTTGATGGCGCCGTCGTCACCCTGATTGTCGGCCCAGGCAGTAAAGACTTTCTCGTTCAGCTCGCGGTTATGAATGCCGTTGAGTGCGTAGAAGCTGTCGCGCAGGTACATTTCACCAGCTGCCGAATACCAGATGCTGGGAGCCAACATGGGACGAAGCTCTGCCAGTTGGGCATTCCAACTCAGCATCATAACATCTGCATAAAGCACCTTCTCAGTCTCGCGGCCTCTGCATTGAAGACCGTTGGCCAATTGTAACTGGCTGGCGAGCCGATACCCGCGAAGCGTGTCGGGAATCGCATCACTCGCAAAGATGAACACGGTTCTGGTCTGCGAATGCCCCATTTCCAGGCGGTGGTACGGTTCGCGCCGAGTCGCTACACGGGAGAGTTGGATATCTCGCACTTCCATTGAGGGCAGGCTAACGCCGCGATTCTCGTTGGCGCCTGCGTCCCCAGAATCGGTCAGCGACAGCGCGATAGCGGCGCCTGTGCCCTGCAGAGCGGGCACAACAAAGGAGTAATCAAAATCTGAGAAGATTCCGGGTGAGGCCGGCGCCGTGTCATTGAACAGTGTGAGATCACCAAGTTTGTTGAACTGGTTGTCTACATCCCATGCGTGAACCGATATCGGAGCCTCGGAGCGATACTTGAGATGTACGGCGTAGATCTCGCCTCCTTCTGCCGGGAATGGGAAGAGTACGAAATCCTTTTTATCACTTGGAGACAGCTTGACGACGGCGCCAAGCTGCTCGACTTTCATATCGCCGCTTCTTTTCCACATGGAAGCCGCCGGAAGATCGACTGGAATTCGGGAACCCTTTCCAGACAACTGAACCGTGGCCTCGCCGAATGTCTGCTGGATGTATGCGCCTTGCTGTGGGCGATTGGCAACATAGGGAAGACAGTAGAGATTCAGATCGGGAATGGTCACTGGCGCGGGCTTGACGGGCGTTCCATCTCTCCGTATGATCCGGCTCCAATGATTGCGATACCCTGAATCGGTGAGCAACCCAACGGTTACGCCGCTGGCCGTGCGGAAGCCTGCAGCAGGAAAATACTCATGTAGCGGCCCACCTTTGCAGTCGGCGTGATCGAAACTCCAGAGCTTTGCAAGGGCCGCTTCCGGCTCCAGGCGATTGGTCATCTGGTAAAGTAGCGTGTACATGTCTGCCTGGCATAATTGAATCGTCTTCTTTACCACCTGCGACGTCATAACTTCGTAGCTGACATCGACAAAGACGGTTGTGCGCAGATTAGGGAGTTGCATGACTCCAGTGAGCTTGATTCGCCTTGCGTCTCCGTTCCACGAAGCGGCTTTCCAGTCATCGGTTCGGTCTTGGAGGCTGTGCTCGCTGTTTTGGAAGATTGCAGACAATTCTCCGCCTTGATGGTGCCGCGCGATGGGTTGATCGCGAAAAAGGATCGTGACTCCATATCCACTGTGGGCATCGCCTGTCACCCGAAGAGAAACCAGATCGGGTTCAGATGGTTGAGCGGCGTGCAACGAATCCGGCAGCAGGGTTGCGGCCATCGTAAGTGCCGAAATGGTAAGAAACTCGCGGCGGTCCAGATGTCCCAAACTAACCATATTGTCTTTTTGCCTCGCATTGTTCAGGACTCTCTAACTCAAGCCCGCAGTTGCTGTAGGGAAAAAGGCCAGTTACAGGTCAGGGCAGGGGCGAACCCGTCGCAGGATGGCCTGCCCGATGTTTTGTACCAGTGGATTGTTAGTGTAGCTCGGCGAGTAAACGATATGACTCGTCGCAGTAGTCAGGGGTGTGGAAAAGTGGGAAGCGTTCTTGCCCTTCCGCTTTTCCATGCCCCTGGGAAGCTTGGGTCAGCCATGCAGCCGGCGCTGGTGATCTGTAACCCAGCGATGAGTGAGGTCTGACGGTGTTGTATCGGACGCGCCAGCGCTCGGCCAGCACACGTAGCTCCTTCATCGAGTAGAGAATTTCCCCATTCAAGAACTCATCGCGCTGCTTTGAGTTGAAGCTCTCGCAGTAGCCGTTTATCCTTTGATACGAAGCTCAGATATATGCATCGCTCCGACCGCCTCAACGCAAAGCTCCTGGTGCCGCCTCCATTATGCGCCCGCGTCCGCGGTTGTCAAGTTCAATGGAATCCTGCCGTTGGCGAAAAGTACTGGAAAGTCGGCTTTTGGGAAGGTTTTCCTGCGGGGTGGTAACGGTTGGGGTGGGTGAGGGGCTGGGCGAGGGTTGCTGGCGGCTGGCGTTTGACGGGTTGGGCGGCTCAGCGGGGCATGTCGCGGTGGACTACTTTTACCTGGTAGCCGGCTTTCTTGAGGCGCTTGCCCATCTCGTCGGCCATCATCACGCTGCGGTGCTGGCCGCCGGTGCAGCCGAAGCCCACGGTCAAGTAACTCTTGCCCTCGTCGACGTAGTGCGGCAGCAGGTAAAGCATCAGGTCCGTCACCTTGACGAGAAACTCCCGCGTCTGCGAGAATTTGCGCACAAACGCGGCCACCTTGGGGTCCTGGCCGGTTAGCTTGCGAAACTCCGGCACAAAGTGAGGGTTGGGCAGAAAGCGCACGTCGAAGACCATGTCCGCATCCAGCGGCACGCCATTCTTGAAGCCGAAGCTGAGGCAGGAGACCAGCAGGTGCTTGGTCTGCTCCTCCTGGCCAAACCGCTCCAGGATGTGCGCCCGCAGTTGATGCACGTTGAAGGTGGATGTATCGATCAGCGTGTCGGCCACATTGCGAATGGGGTCCAGCAGTTGCCGCTCCTCAACGATGGAGCGCGAGACCGTCTCCGACCGGCCCAGAGGGTGAGGCCGCCGCGTCTCGGAGTAGCGCCGGACCAGCATCTGGTCCTGCGCGTCGAGAAAGACCACGCGCGTGGGCAGAAGCTTGCGGACTGCGATGAGGATGTCGGGAAGGCGGTCGAGCGTCGATCCCTCGCGCACGTCGACCACGATGGCTGCCTGCTGCACCTCGGTGGATTTGCCCACCAGCGCGGCAAACTCCGGAAGGAGTTCCAGCGGCAGATTGTCCACGGCATGGAAGCCCAGATCCTCGAAGGCCCTGAGCGCGGAAGCTTTGCCCGCGCCGGAGATTCCGGTCACGATGACAAGTTCCTTCTCCGGTTGATTGGAGGGCTTGGCTGGTTTGGCGGCCGCACGCGGCGAGGCCGCCGGTTTTCGGGACGTCATGTGCAACATCCTACACTGAAAGCGCCGCTCAGGCGCCCGCAGCCAGAGCCCAGTGCCCCAATCGAGCAAGTTTTGTGGTGTGCACCGGATCCACGGCATCGGAAAACAGGTTACCCTGGCCCAATTCGCAACCCATGCGGTTGAGCGCGTCAAGCTGCTCCCGGGTCTCGATTCCCTGCGCGACAACCTGCATCCCCAGCGACCGGCCGAGATGAATCAGCGACTCGAGCACCGCCGTCTGGCGGCCGGCGGTGGCCGCGGCCGCCACCAACCTGGAAGAGATCTTCAGCACATCGATGGGCAGTTGCGCCAGGTGGTTGAGAGGCGCAAGCCGGGAACCGAAGTTGCCCACCGCAATCCGCACCTTGCACTCCGCCATGCGCTTGAGAATCACCGCGGCGCCTTCCGGGTTCAGGTTCAGCGTGGTCTCCGCGGCCTCAAACAACAGGCGCGCCGGATCGACCGCATTGGCCGCCAGCGACTTCTTCAGTTGCGCAACCATCTCCGGATGATAGAACTGCCGTTCCGTCAAATTCAGTTCCAGCGTGAGGTCCTGTTGCGACACGCCGTCGGACCAGTTGCGCAGTTGCCTGCAAGCAATTTCCATCGCCTCGCGGCCCAGCGTGATGGACAACCCGGTGTCCTCGGCCACGGCCAGCAACTCCGTGAAGCTGTCCACCGAACCATCGGGGCGGCGCCGGCGCAGATGCGACTCAAAACCTTCCAGCTTGCCGCTGCTCAGCTGGTAGATGGGCTGATACCATACCTCGAACTGCCGCTTTTCCAGCACGCGCCGCAGTTCCCGTTCCGGGTCCTGCTCGTTCACCTTCGAGGGGATTTCCATCTGCCAGTCGAAGAGTTGATAGTTCCCGCCGCCCTCCAGCCTGGCGCGGTTCAAGGCAAAATCCGCGTCCCTGACCAACAACTCGGCGGTCGAGTGTTCCGGCCCGGCCATCGCCACGCCCATGCTCGCGCTCACCCGCACAAGGCTTCCAAATACTTCGAATGGCCGCTCCATCTGTTGCAGGATGCGCCTGGCCACCGTCTGCAGATCGCCCTGTTCCAGAATGTTTTCCGCCAGAACGGCAAACCCGTCACCGCTCAGCCGCGAAGCCGAGTCCTCGGGACGCAGCGAAGCCCGCAGGCGTTCGGCCACCGCCTGCAGCAACCCGTCGCCCGCGGCATGACCCAGTACGTCGTTGATCTCCTTGAAGCGGTCCAGATCCAGCAGCAGCACTCCGCAGTTCTGGTCGCGGCGCCGCGTCCGGCGCTTCAGCGCCAGAGTCAGCCGGTCAAGAAACAGAGGCCGATTCGCCAGCCCCGTCAGCGGGTCGAACAACGCATCGTGCTGAACGGTGGCTTCGGTCTGTTTGCGGTCGCTTATATCGCGGAAGCTCATCACCTGGCCTACGCTCGCGCCGTCCACCCGCAGCGGTGCGGCCACCAGCGCAACATCCACCAGTTCGCCGTCCCTGTTCATCCGCACCGTTTCCACGGCGACACGGCCCTTTTGATCCAATTCCTTTTCCAGCATTGCAAGCTCGTGGCGGCGCGTCTGGGGAACAATCAGTTCCCTTAGGTCTCCACCGCTGGCTTCCTCTGCCGTGTAGCCGAACATCTGCGTAAAGGCCGGGTTCGCGTAGAGCACATGCCTGCCGTGCATGATCACGACCGCTTCGGGAATGCTGGCCAGCACGTCCTCCATCAGCCGCGACTTCGGCGCCCGCACCCTGCCGCTGGCATGCGCCACAATGATGGCTTCGCGCCGTTCCGCATTTAAGAGACTATAGGCGCCTTCCACTGGCAGCAGGCGGCCGCTGCGCGCCGGCATCGTGGCATGGAATGGGCTCGCGCTGCGCGTGCCGATCAAATGCGTCTGCGGTTCGGCCGTGCCGGGGAAAAGGCCCCAGAGAACGTCCTCCACCGGGCGTTCTGCCCATTCGCCCTCGGCAACGCCCAGCATGTGTCGCGCCTCGGCGTTGGCAAACACCACCTTGCCCGCCCGCTCAAGAAACACCAGCACCGGCAGAGCATCAAGAACCTCCTGCTGCTGAAAGGAATCGAAGTTTTCCGGCAAATTCAAGCTCGTGGCCTCGCAACATCCCGCTGCGGCTTGCGCCTGAGCTTCCTTTTCGAGCGACGCAATCGCGTCTCTCCAGACTGATGCTGCCATAGTCAAAATCGTATTCCGGACCGAGGCCCCCCTCCATCCCCTAAACCGGGTATCCGGTGCTACCAAAGTCCGCGCTGCGTTTCGCTCCCAGACGCACAAGCGCCCCTCGCCGGGAGCCCCCAAAGCGAGCGATACGGCCTGTATTTATTTGGGGATTCCCGGCCGCGGCCGCGCGGGGAAATTGAGTCCCCGCGCGGACCTGGCCGGCGTACATGTTCCGGATGAGTTTGCAACCGGAAAGGCGGCGAAATCTAAGAGATCTCCACCAGTTCCATCTGCCCGTCGCGCCGGCGATGCAACACAAACATCTCCCCGGCCGGGTTGCGGAAGATGAGCAGGTCGCGGTCGCGAAACTCCGCGTCCTTCACCGCCTCCTCGATGGTCATCGGCTTGAGCGAAATGGCTTCGCCGCTGTTGAGAATGTGCGGCTCAACCACTGTGGCCTTGTTGGGAAACGAGTGGACGGCGATGGACGCGCGGGCTCTGGCCCGGGTCGTCTTGGCCTCTCCCTCGTCAGGCGGCGGCTGCGTAGCCCGGGACTTGGGCCGCGCCACCGGCGGCGCGGTCAGCACCTTTTCTTCCTTGGGCAGGCGCTTGCCCTCCAGCCTGCGGTCGCGGTAGCGGCGCGCCTGGTTCACGGCGTGCTCGATCGCCTCCTTCAGCGCCGCATCCAGCGTATCGGCCTTGCCCGTAGCCGCAATTGTCTGCAATCGCAACTGCACGGTCAGTTCCACAATCTGCAGGTGTCTTTGCGCGCCAAAGGTGACGCTGGCGCGAGCTGTCTTGCCCAAAATCCGGGCAATACGTTCCAATCCCTCCTCGGCCTGCATGCGCAGCGCCTTGGAGATCTTTCCTTGTCTGGCGGTGAACTCCACTTCCATGGTCAGCCTCCGCTTCTCGTTTTTTCCAGCACGCCGTCCGGCTGGAGTGTTTGGGATTCCGCATTCGCGGTTCTTCATTCCAGGCGCAACTCAGTTGAAATTCGCCTGGCGGTTGCCCTGCCTCAAATGCCGGATCACCAGACCGGCTTTCAGATTCGAGGTAGAGACAGGTCAGTATATGCCCACATTCCTCCGGATGAGCAAATTCTGCGGCGAGACAATCCTGAAACCGTATTTGGCATGCTTCAAAAAAGGACGCACCACCCATGGCATGCCATCGGAGTGTCAAAATGAATCGCTGCGCATTGAACCCTGAATGCAGTTGCGGGATGGCTGATGCCTCAGCGCCTCGCCGCGGCTGCGCTTTCGGCTGCATCCCAGTGGAACCGGTAACTCCCGGAGCCCAGCCGTAACCGCAGGCCGTCGTTATTCTGTTTGGAATCAAGCACTCCACTGGCGCCGGCTGCATCTCGCCCGCTCTCTTGCCAGCGGCCCGCGCCAGGCAGGCTGAGCAGCGCCTGGGCGCCGGGGGGCACGCTCGCTTCCACCCAGACATCGGAGCCCGTTCGATGCCACGAGATCCGGACCGGCCCCATTGCCGACCGATAGGTAGCCGACGCTGCCGTGACTCCCCCCACCAGTGTTGGCGCCAGCAGAATCGCATCCTCCGGTTTGCGCGCCATGTCCATGGTGAGCCCGGCCAATCCACGATAAAACCACTCCTCGCCGTGGCCCAGCATGAAATGATTCTGCGAGCTGTCAGGATTTGTATCCCACGCCTCGGTCAGCGTGGTTGCTCCCCGCGCCAGTTGATAGCCATAACTGGGCGAGTCCGTGCGCGACAGCATGGCCGCCAGCACGCCGGAGCGCCCATAGTCCGTCAGCGCGCGGACAACATAGTGGAAGCCTATGTCCCCCGCCGACACGTGGTCGCCGTGCGCATGAATGTCGGCCACCAGGTTTTCGAGCACTGCGTTTTTGTGGCCGGTGGGCACCAGGTGCAGCGCCAGCGCCACGGCATTCGCTGTCTGGCTTCCCCGGTCATATTGGTTGGTTTCCGGATGGAAGAGCCTGGCGTTGAATGCTTCGCGTACCGTGGCAGCCTGTGCGGCATAAGTCTCAGCGTCCTCGGTGTGGCCCAGCAGCGTGGCAATCTGCGCCAGCACTTCAAGGTCTTCATAGTAAGTGCCCGTAGCAGTGACTAACTTTCTGGTAAGTTGCGACTCGCCCGGCGGATTCGGTCCTATGTCGTACCAGTCTCCCAGCCCATAGTCCAGCAGGCCGCCGGTCGCGCGCCCGCCCAGGTAGGCGGCGTAACGCCGCATAACCTCATAACTCTCGCGCAGCGGACGGTCGTCTCCCGTGAGCTGGTAAAGAGCCCATGGACTTAAGATGACCGCGCTGCCCCACTCCGGCGAGTCACGGAATGCCGTGTTCCGGCCCTTGCTGTCGACAAAGGCAACGTACTCAGGCGCGATGGCCGGAACCAGGCCATCGGCCAGTTGCGAGTCGGCCATGTCGGCGCTCATTTTTTCGTAAAGCCCGCTCGCATCGTAGTTGAGCAGAATCGTCGAAGCATTCAGATAAGTCTGCTCCAGCCAGCCCAGCTTTTCGCGTGACGGGCAATCCGTCACCACACTGGCCAGGTTGCTCAGAACGGCGCGGTCGATCAGCTTGTGAATGCGACTGAACAGCTCGTTGGAACTGGCAAAGCGCCCCACAACCTCAGCCCGCGCATGAACGAATTCACCGCTCAGAGAGAGCACTTCAGGGGTTTTGCCGACCGGGTCCGCCGGCTGCACGGTCACTTCGACGTAACGAAAGCTGTAATAGGTGAAGCGCGGCCGCCATTGTTCCGCCTTCGCGCTGCCGTGCAAGGTGTAGTTGAACAGGACGGGGTCTTCGGGGGATGCATTGGCGCTGTGCTGCGTCACAGTGCCGTCGCCGGCCAGCAACTCGCCGGGGCGCAATCGAACCGTCGACCCGGCCGGCCCTTGCACGGTGATCGCCGGCCACCCGCTCATGTTCTGTCCAAGGTCATAAACGGTGACGCCGGGTTTGGGGTGGGTAGCACGGACGGGCTTGTAGGTTTCGGCAACAACCAGCGGCGCGGACTGGGCGGCAACCAGAGTCCCTCCCGGTCCATTCACTTCCAGCGCAGTCTGCCAGCCGCGCGCTGGATAGCCCGGCCGATCCCATCCCTCCGGCAGAGCGCCGGCCGCATAGTCTTCGCCCGCGTAAGTGGATGAGTAAGTGATCGGACCAGGATGAGTTAGCCATGACTTATCCGAGACAAAGCTTTCCGAGCTGCCGTCCGCATAACTCACTTCCATCTGCAGTAGAAGCTTGGGCTGTCCATAACTCCCGATGAACTTTGTGTAGTGACCCTTCACGCCTTCCACGTTATACATGCCGTTGCCCAGAAGCACGCCAAAGGCATTCGCGCCGGGCCGCAGCAATTGGCGCACATCGTAGGTGTCGTAGGCGACTGTCTTGCGATAGTTGGTCCAGCCGGGGTTCAGCACCGTGCGGGTCACCGGAGCGCCGTTCAGGCTGACCTCGTATTGGCCCAGCCCGCTCACAAAGAGAAGCGCGCTCCTGACCGGCCCCCGCAGCGTGAAGCCGCGTCGAAACACAGGCAATGCCGGCGGCAGCGTGGCTCGAAGTTCGCCCCGGTTTTCAAGCGCCAGTTGCGATGGGCCGCGGTCCGGCTCGGCCGCAATCCATCGTGCACGCCAGTCATCGGCTGTCAGCAGCCCGGTGGTAAAACGGGCCGGCCTGCTCCACGGGCCCGGCAACGCGCCGCCATCCCACACCTGCGCCTGCCAGTAATAGGTTGTGTGCGACTGCAAAGGAGCGCCCGCATAGGCGAGCTGCCAGTATGCCGGCGAAGCCACGCTGCCGCTATCCCACAGGTCTGCTGTGTGCTGCGCCAGCCGTTCTGCCGAACTAGCCACCTGGATGCGGTATTGGCTTTGCCGAAGGTTGCGCGCCCCGGCCGGCGAAGCCTCAAGATTCCATCCGAAAACAGGCTTCGCTGTGCCGATGCCGACCGGGTCCGAGCGCCTTTCCGTTGTCAGGTGCACCGGCGTAAGCACTGCGTTCTGCGCATATCCTGCGCCCATCTGGATCAAAAGCAACAAGCTACCCGCCACACCAATCCACGCTCGCACTCTTCTCTCCTCCGCCACTGCCGGGGCATTGCCAGGTTCGATGAAATCGAAGCTCCAGAAAGCCTAAACGATGCGGAGAGAATGCGTCCAAAGAAAAAGCCCTGAGCACCCATGCGCACCAGGCCCCGTCTTCAGATCAAATCGAGCAGCCGTTCCCTTACCCATCGCGCCTGCGCCGCTGGTGGGTCGAAGGAATCCCCATGTCCTCGCGGTACTTGGCAACGGTCCGCCGCGTCAGTTGGATGCCCTGGGCCTGCAGCAGCGCGGCCAGCTGGTCGTCGGTCAGCGGATGACGGACATCCTCGTCTTCGATCAGCTTGCGCACCTTGCGCTTGAGCACCAGCAGCGGTGTGTCCGCGCCCTCCGGGCCGTTCGAACCCTCGGAGAAAAAGAAACGCAGCTCGATGACGCCCTGCGGCGTGTGCGCATACTTGTTGGCCACCGCGCGGCTCACTGTCGAGGGGTGAACGCCGATCTCCTCGGCCACTTCCTTGATCATCATGGGCCGCAGCGACTCGACGCCATGATCGAGAAAATCTTTCTGACGGCGGACAATCACCTCGCAGGTGCGCAAAATGGTGCTCTTGCGCTGGGCGATGTTGCGCATCAACTGCATGGCGGAGCGGAACCGCTCCTTGACGTAGTCCTTGACCTCTTTTTCGGTGTTTTCGGCCACCAGCATGCGCCGATAGCGCGAGCTGAGACGCAGGCTGGGCAGGTCCTCCTCGTTCATGGCGACCTCCCACTCAGCGCCGCGCTTGACGAAGACCACATCAGGCTCGATGAGCCGCGTCTGCTCGCGGTTGTACTGGCGGCCAGGGCGCGGGTCCAGCGTGCGGATAAACTCGACGCCGGCGTGCGCCTCCGTGGGCGTAATCCCCGCCGCCCGTGCCAGGTCTTTCACATCCCGCTTCTGCAGCTGGTGCAAATGCCGGTCCACAATCAGCGCGGCCACTTCCATGGCGCGCCGCCGCTCCTCGATGCGCTCCTCGGCCTCGGCACGAAAACTGCGATGCGGGTCCTCGGCCTGTTCCCCTTCCTGCCTGGCATACAGATGGACAAACTCCTCCTGCTGGGCTGCAATCTGGATCAGCAGGCAGTCTCGCAGATCCCGGGCTCCCACACCCGCCGGGTCAAGATGCTGCACCAGGTCGATGGCGCGACGCACCAGATCCAGTGCCGCCTCAGGTTCCGGTACTTCCTGCTCCGTCTGCCCCTGGCTTTCCCCTCCCTGGCGCAACGCCGCAGCCAACTCGTCCGCATCGGCGACCAGGTAGCCGTCCTCATTCAGATTCCCGATCACGTACTCCACCGCCTCGTGCAGCCTGGGCTCGAGCGTCAGAGCTCCCAGTTGCCACGCCAGGTGATCGGACAGACTCGTAGGTTGGGAGAGAAAGTGCTCAAACGAGGGCTTTTCGTTCTCCTCGTATTCCGGCTGTGTGCGATAGCCGGGGTCCAGGTATTCCTGGAAGTACGATCCGAAGTCAACTTCCTCAAAGGAGTCCTTGGGCGGAGCCGCTGGTTCCGCGACGACACCGTGATCGGGCCGATCCAACAGTTCCAGACGTTCCAGTCGCTCCTGGCGCTCCTGGCGGCCTGCAACCTCATCCAGCATTGGAACCGATTCGTCAATCTCCTCCAGGACGGGATTCTCCACCATCTCGGCATCGATCATCTCCTTCAGTTCCAACTTATTCAGAGCAAGCACGCTCACCATCTGCATCAGGCCCGGCGTGAGGACCTGGCGTTGCGACACCTTCAACGTCAATTTTGGTTGCAGCAGCGCCATAGTTGGAACGTTTTCCCTGTGTGTCCTTAATGTCAGTGTAATCGCCTAAGGAAACTGACTGGAGTCAAATTACCCCACATTGACCCCGCCGTGCCAGATTAGGCACCGAACAATGTGGGAATTGCCGACTGGACTTTCGTGAGCCAAGCCGGCCTCTAGAGGTATTGACAAATCCCCTATTCGTGCTCCGACCGGTCGCGCAGCCCAATTACCCCAGCGAGAATCCCTCGCCCAAGTAGAGGCGCCGTACGTCCGGATTGTTGCCGAGCTCGTGCGGCGTTCCTGCAAAAATAATCCTTCCCTCCGCGATGATGTACGCACGGTCGGTTACGCTCAGCGTCTCCCGGACGTTGTGGTCCGTAATCAGAATCCCGATCCCGGCGGCCTTCAGGTCGAAGATGATCTTCTGCAGTTCCAGCACCGCAATGGGATCGATGCCGCTGAAGGGCTCGTCGAGCAGGATAAAGCTGGGCTGGATGCACAGGCAGCGCGCAATCTCCACCCGCCGCCGTTCCCCGCCGGAAAGCGCGTAGCCCCGGGTGGTGCGCACATGCCCCAGGTTCAGCTGATGAATCAGTCGCTCGGTCCGCGTCCGCCGCTCCCTGCTCCCCAGCGGCTGCGCCTCCAGCACCGCCAGAATGTTCTCCTCCACCGTCAGCTTGCGAAACACCGAGGGCTCCTGCGGCAGATAGCTGATGCCGAAGTTGCGCGCACGCAAATACATCGGCACCCGCGTGATGTCGGTCTCGTCCACCAGAACGCGCCCGGTCTCGGGAGCCACCAGGCCCACGATCATGTAGAAGCTGGTCGTCTTGCCAGCCCCGTTCGGCCCCAGCAGACCCACCACCTCGCCGCGCGAGATGCGCAGGTCCACGCCGCGGACTACCTGGCGTCCCTTGTAGCTCTTGCCGATTCCCTCAGCGATCAGTGTGTTCATCGATCTTTCAAACTCGCTTCCGCCCTCGACTCGCTTCCGCCCTTACTTCGGCGCCGTAGTCTCCGTGGTCGTCCTGCGTCCTCCGCCTTCGATGCTCACACTATCATCGCGGCTATGGAAGATCAAAGCCTCGCCGGTTACATTGCCCCGCGCCGGATCGGTCAGCCGGGGCGGCACAGCCGCCGTCCCCGTCAGCACATACTCCCCTGTCTCGCCCGTATACACCAGTTGCTCCCCGGTCCCGCGCCGCCCCCCGGAGGTGACCACCACGTGGCCGCGGGCCGTCATGCGGTCTACCTGCGCCTGCCCGCCGTCCTTGCCGGCGTGGTTGCCTGCCGGCAGCAGCACAAGTTCGACTTCATTGGAGACCGAGGTCGCCGTAACCGTCTCGGCCACCACGGATCCCAGCGCGCCAGCGCGCATCACGGCCTTGCGCTCGGCAGCGGAATACTTCAGATCGCCCCCGCGCACCCGGATCACCGAAGGCGAGTTGGACTTTCCCGCATCGCCGCCCGTCTGCTTCGCCGCGCCCAGCTCCAGCCCACCCGTGTTCAGCAGCACCGCCTTGACCGGCTCGGCCGCGTCCGTGCTCCGCGCCACCAGCGTCTGCCTCTGCCGGTCCAGCACAATCACCGGCCCGGCCACTGAATTGGCCTGCTGCCACAGCCGCGCATGCCCCTTGAACGTCGTCTCGCCCGTGGCCTGGTGCAGTTGCGCCTCCTCGGCCACCACGTGCGCCGGCCCCTGCCCGCCCAGGGCCGCGCCGCCCGGCTGCCCGGCCTTCTCCGTGTTCGCACTGAGCCACGTCGCCTTCACATTCCCATGCGCAAACGCGTCTCCCGACTCATGCGAGACGTCGATCCTGTCGGCGGTCAACTGCATGCCGCCGTCTTCCACGCGCGGATTCAGCATCAGGTGCAGCCACTCGCCCGCGCCTTCATACTGCGCCCGCCCGGCCCAGGCCCGCAGCGGAGCCGGAGCCTCGGCGCCGTTCTGCGCCGGGGATTTTGCCGCCACCTGCTGCGCAAGCAGCACATGACCATCCACCACCGCCGATTCGATCTGCCCCGCTCCGCCCGGCCCGCTCTCAGCCCCGCCTTTGCCGCCCGCCTGCCTGCCTTGCGTAAATTGCGCTTCCACGCTGTCCCCGGTCGCCGTCTGCCGGGATCCGGCTGCGTTGGTCTGTTCCATGCTCGCGTGGCCCGTCCCGGTCATCGACGTCAACACCGAATCCGGTCCGAACTCCCCCATCACCTCATCGGCAGCCAGCCGCGTGGGCTCTGGCGCAGCCTTGCCGCGCTGGCTCTCGCCCGTCAGCACCACCCCCTGCACGCCGCGAATCGTCCGCGGCTCCGCCTGCCCATGCCCGTTGTCGCGAAAGTCCACATCCGCCACCGGCGACTTCCAGGTCCGGCTCACCCGCAGCGGGCCATTGGCGGCGTCGCTCAGCTGCTCGCTCTCGATCTCCACGCCCCGCTCCAGGTGCGCGTGCCGCAGTTCGCCCGTTGAGGTAAACTCCAGCTCCGCGGCCGGCGAACTGCCCCGCATCCGCCGCTGCCCGGCCCCGTCTTCAGTCAGCCGCGTCGAATCCATCAGGACGCCGCCCTCCAGGTGTCCGTGCCGCGGCTGGTTGTGCTCGTTGAATTCCATTGACCCCGTCGGCGCGGCAATGTGACCGCCATTCGCCGTCGTCAGGTTGAAGCCATGGAGCGCATCCAGCCGCACCGCCGACCCATCGTCGCGAAACAGGACGTTCGCATCCCCGGCGGTCGCTTCCCCGCCGCGGTAGTCGGCCGTGGCGGCATGCATCCGGCACAGGTGCGTATCGCGGTCAAACTCGGCATGCTGAGCATGAATTGCCACCGAGTCGCCGCCGCGCCTGGTGTTCAGCTCCACAGACCTGTCCAACACCAGCGATCCCTGCTTCGAGTCGTACGACGCTCCCACCGAGCTGCCGCTTCCCTGCACCATGGAGAAGTCCACATGCTCGCCCGTCGTCGCCACGCCGCTCCGGGTGTCGAAGGTGAGCCCACTGGTCTTTACGTGAATCTCGCCGCGCTGGGCTGTCTCCGCCACTGAGGCAATGGGCGTTGGCTTGCCCTTTTCAGCCTTGGCCGCAGACGCTTTGGGCGCAATCGCCGGCGCCACCCCGGGGCGCATCAGCGTAATCTCCACCGGCCCCCGCGCCTGCGCGGTGCCGTTCTTCTGGTCGTATTCGAATTCGGCGCCCTCGATGCGGTCCACACGGCTGCCGTCTTCACCGAAGAGCTCGATCTTCACGTCCTTGAGAATCGCGTGGTTATCTTTGTATTGCACCGCGTTCGACGCGCGAATCCGGTAACGCGAATGTCCGCCGAACGAGTGGTCGAGCGTGAAGCCGCTGGCGTCCGCGGTGATGCCAACCCCCAGCCGCTGCGGCAGTTCTTTCAAATTGAGCGGGTTCTTCAGCTTGCCCCTGGCCAGGAACACCACCAGCGCGGCAATCAGCAGGACACCTGCTGCCAACACCAGCGTCCGCAACCGTTCAATGGTGAATCGCACGCTCAGTTGAACACCCCGAGGCGAGCCGCCAAACGCTGCGCCAGGCTCTCGCCCAGCTCGCTCCATAGCAGCCGCGCCGTCGCCCCTGAAGCCTTCTCCACCGCCGAGGTCAGCTCCACCAGTTGCCGCACATTCTCTTCCACGCGACGGGCAGCCACGGAGTCCAGTTCGACGCCTTCTTCCAAAAACGGCGCGTCCGGCCCGAAGTCCACGCGGATGTGCCCATCGGCCTCGTAAGCCCCGTCGTCGAAGAGCGACCCATAGCCCGTGACCCGCACCAGGCGCGACTCCCGCACCCAGCGGGCATCCAGATTTGATGGAGTCTCCAGCTCCCACAGGCTCCAGCCAATCTGGAACTCGTACGCGTAGTCGTCGTGCAGCAACTCCAGCGCTTCTTCGACGGCCAGGCGCGGCTCCGCGCCCAGTTCGACAGCCGCTTTGCCGGCCTTTCCCGAGCCGATGCGCCGCCCGTAAACCTGTTGCAAGACAGGCGACTCGCTCCAACTTACCGGCCATACCGTGGCCGAATAGACCCGCGCTTCGCCGCCATGCGCGGCAAACGCCCCCAGGACCGCGGTCAGCTTTTCTGCAAGCCCAGCCAGCCGCAGGTTCGGGTACCACAAACTCAGATAAAGTGTGTCGGACATCTCTATAGATTGTAGACGTGCCGACACACGCGAAGATGCGCGGAGAATGGGGCGGAGGGGAATCGGGCGGCGCTGGGGTTCGGATTTCCTTCAGGTTCAGGGAAGGCAACAAGGCCCGGGCCTGCAGGCCGCGCGAATTCGCCCCGTTTTCAGGGGGTTGAAACCGCCTGCTCCCTCCGGAACCCTATCTTTAGCAGCGGCCGGATCAAGCCAGCCTCTGCAACTGGGCGAGGTGATTCAGGTCGTGGCCCGCCATGGTCTCGACAATCGTCAGGAAGGTCATCGTCCCCCGCTCGGGATGGGTGACCGGGCGATGGGCCGCCTCCGGCAGCGCCAGCCCGATCAGGCGCAAATTCCAGCCGCGCAGCGCCTTGAAGACCTCCAGCGCCTGGTTGGCCAGTACATCGGTGTAGGTCGCCGCCCACTTGTCCTGGTCGAACTGCTGAATCACCGGCGCATCCTCGGCCAGCGTCTGCCGCAGCCGAAACCCGAAGGCCAGTTCGCAATCCGCCAGGTGCGCCACGATCTGGGCCGGACTCCATTTGCCCGGCGCCGGCGCGGCATTCACCTTCTCGGGCCCCATCGCCCCCAACAGCCGCTCAATCTCCCCCGCCGTCGAGCTGAGAATCGCCTCCAGCGGGCGGCCATCGAGAAACTTGTCGTACGGATTCAAATCGCTCATTGCAGCGACCTCCCTAAGCTTCTAGCTCCTAGGGCCTGTTAACACTTATAGGGCGGACAGCGTTGCGAGAGAAAATCGGGCCAGACGAGGCGGAGCCCGAAGGCTTTGGCGACCCCAAGGTCGAGGGCGACAACAAAGTATGGCCCGATTTTATCCGCAACCCGAA
>DATNHL010000031.1:0-16348 GCA_035604995.1 Occallatibacter sp.
TCTATGCGGGAACCCTCGAAGGGGTCTTCCGCTCGAACGACTCTGGTGCGTCCTGGACCCAGATCAGTCCTCCCGGCAGCACGGAGATACACGAGGTCGAGTCGCTTGCCGTCGACCCTGCGGACCCGGACATCGTCTATGCCGGAACCTGGCATCTGCCCTGGAAGACCACGGACGGCGGCAAGAACTGGAAGAACATCAAACAGGGCGTCATTGAAGACTCCGACGTCTTTTCGATCATCGTCGATCCCGTCCGGCCCCGGACGGTCTTCCTTAGCGCATGCAGCGGCATCTACAAGAGCGAGAATGCCGGCGAGCTGTTTCACAAGATCGAGGGCATTCCCTCCGACGCGCGGCGCACCCGCGTCCTCATGCAGGACCCCAATCATCGCGAAGTGGTCTACGCCGGAACCACCCAGGGCCTGTACAAGACCACCGACGCCGGCAGGCACTTCAACGCCATGACCGGCGCAGACGTGATCGTGAACGACGTGTTCGTCGATCCGGCTGATTCGAACCATGTCCTGCTGGCAACCGATCGCGGCGGCGTGCTGGCCAGCCACGATGCAGGAGCAAGTTTTGCCCCATCCAACGCGGGTCTCTCCGAGCGCAAGGTCGACGCATTGCTGGTGGACCACGCCGATCCGGCCCGCCTTTATGCGGGTGTGGTCAATGACAAAACTTATGGCGGCGCCTTCGTTACCCCCAATGGCGGTGCAAGCTGGGAACAGATTGGCGAAGGCCTTGACGGGCGCGATGTTTTTGCCCTGGCGCAGGCGCCGGATGGAACGGTCGTTGCCGGCACCAGCCACGGCATCTTTGTTCTGGTCCAGGACCCGGCTGCCGTGGTTTCGCCCCATTGGGAACCGAGGAATACCATTGCCAACACGCTGGTGAAGATCGCCACCGAGACCCACTCCGGAAAGCACATTAATGTCGAGAAGAAGGTCAAGGCGGCGGTGATCGAACTGAGTAGCCGGGTAAATGCGCTCGACCTGAGCGGAGATGCGTGGCTGGCCTCCACCAAGATCGGCCTCCTGACCAGCAAGGACCAGGGCGCCTCGTGGCAGGGCGGCATGGTGATGGACTCCGGCGATTACCTCTCGGTCGCAGCGCTGGGATCAACCATGGTCGCGGCGCGATCCGACGGTGTGGTCATCTCCTCCAACGCCGGCGCCTTCTGGATGCCCATGCAGATTCCCTCCATGCTCACGCGCATCCATCGCGTGGCTTTTTCTCCCGACGGCACGCTTTGGCTGGGCGCGCGCGAGGGGGTCTACTTTACCCAGGACAAAGGCAAGTCGTGGCTGTGGATCGAGCGCCTGCCCTTCCGCGATGTGGACGATCTGACGTACGACACCCGCCTCAAGAGGGGGCTGGTCAGTTCCCGGTCGAGCGACCAGATCTACGCCATCGACCCCAAAACCATGACCTGGAAATGGTGGCAAACCGGCTATCGCATCGGCTTGGTGCGCGCCGCCGGAGACCGCATGGTGGCGGCCTCTCTTTACAACGGCGTGCTGGTCGAGCCCGAGGCTGGCAGCATCGAAACCGGGCAAAAGTGATGCGCCTCACCTGAATTCTGTATCATCTTCCTATGCAGACCGAGACTGCGGCCCCCCGCCGCCCCGCCGCCTTTCGCAGCCACGACCCCCGCCTTGAGCCGATTGCCGCCAAGGTATTTGCCGGCGAGCGGCTGGATTTTGCAGAAGGAGTGACGCTCTACGGCTCGCCGGACGTACTGGCGGTGGGCTGGCTGGCCAACCATGTGCGCGAGCGTCTGCATGGCGACGTGACCTATTTCAACGTCAATCGCCACATCAACCCCACCAACGTCTGCGTCGCCGCCTGCAAGCTCTGCGCCTTTGGCCGCAAGAAGGGTGACCCCCTCGGCTACACCATGGCGCTCGAAGAAGCCTGGCAGACTGCGGCCTCGGGCTACTCTGAAGCCGTCACCGAGTTCCACATCGTGGGCGGTCTTCACCCGGACCTGCCGCTCGAATACTTCCTCGACCTGGTCAGTGGTCTCAAGCAGCGCTTCCCCAAGGTTCACATCAAAGCCTTCACCATGGTCGAAGTGGCCTATCTCGCCCGCCGCACCAAGCTCAGCATCGAAGAGACGCTCATCCGCATGCGCGAAGCCGGCGTGGACTCCATGCCCGGCGGCGGTGCTGAAATCTTCTCCGCGCGTGTCCGCTCCATCATCTGCGACCACAAGATCGACGGTGAGGAATGGCTTGAAACCGCGCGCCTGGCCCACAAGCTGGGCTTCAAGTCCAACGCCACCATGCTCTACGGCCACATCGAGAATGACGAAGACCGCGTCGACCACCTGCTCAAACTGCGCGCCGTGCAAGACGAGACCGGCGGCTTCCAGACCTTCATTCCGCTGGCCTTTCATCCGGAAAACACCCCGCTCGACCACCTGCCCGTGACTACCGGCCTCACTGACCTCAGACAGATCGCCGTCAGCCGCCTGCTGCTTGACAACTTCCCCCACATCAAGGCCTACTGGCAGATGCTCACGCCCAAGATCGCGCAGATTGCGTTGCGCTTCGGCGCCGACGATCTGGATGGCACCGTGACCGAGGAGAAGATCTACCACGACGCCGGAGCCACCACCCCGCAGGGCATGACCCGCAAGGAGCTGTGCCGCCTCATCACCGAGGCCGGACGGGTTCCCGTCGAGCGCGACACGCTCTACCACGCCGTCACTCGCACCGAGGACAGCTTTACGGTGGCAGTCTAGCTCGGAGCGGAAGAAAGGACGCGCGCGATGACAGATTTCGGTCCTGCCGCCGTTGTCGGCCTCTGCATCGGATTCCTGTGGGGCATCGGATGCTCGCTGGCCATCCTCTACTCCATCTATCTGGGCGGCTACCGCAAGGCGGTCGAGGATTCGCTTGCGCCGGTCAAGTCGAAGCGCTGGCGTGAGACGCTCAAGAGGATCGAAGAGCGCCGGGCGCAGGCGGCATCCGCAAAAGCGCGCAAGTGAGCAGGCCCTGCACCGCGCCGCTGCGTGCCCTGTCTGCGTCCAGCGCTGAAAGTGCTGACCAGGCAGTATCCTCCCGGCTGCTGCCAAATCCGGAACGCACTCGCCGAGTACCCGGGGCCGCAATCGTCAACTGAGATTCTGTGGCGTGGAGGCTTGCCCGCATTGTGGCCAGGCCCCCAACGTGCCAGCCGTCTTATTCCTTGTAGACAGCCGCGCCGGCAAGGGCGCCCGCAACGATCTCAACCAGGCCGCCCGCGGTTGTGTATGCCGTGAGGCGATGCGAATAGAGCCCGCTGACCCACATGAAGGCGAGGTTGGGAATCAGCAATCCGATCACCCAAACGGTGAGGCCGGCGATGACCGCAGTCTTCGGACCCGCGCCAAAGCGAGGACGGATGCCAGCATAGATCCAGATGAGTACGATGCCGGCGATGAGGCCGAGCACGTTAAACCAGATCAGCTGGTGCGAGGAGAACTCCTGAAGCCCCAGCGCCTTCTGGCCGGCAGCCCACCGCGGCGCAAGCAATACGCCGTCGACAACGAAACCCAGGGCATCTGAAACGAGTCCGGCAACGATGCCCGCAAGAATGACCCTGCCCAAATTGATTTTTCCCATAGAACCTCCCTGTTAATTCGTTGAGGTACGAACCACTTATGCAACTGCGGAGAGAAGCTGGGGGAGAATTCGTGGAGTATACGCACGACCTTCGGCCGATGGCAAGGACAATCTTCGGAAACTTCGGCAGGCAGCAGGAGTCAAGAATGAAGGACACCAATGTGCGCGGTGCCCGCACCGTTGCGTTGTTTCCGCTATCTACAATATTTGCGTCTGCCATCCGTCTAGGGAAATAGATGGATGTGCCATGAGCGTGATTTCGATGATCGAGCAGAACCGTCAAATCGCCGAAGTCATCGCGGTAGAGCGGCCCCGGCTGCGGAACTTCATCCGCAAGCGCGTGCCCAACGAGTCCGACGTGGAAGATCTCCTGCAGGAAGTCTTCTTTGAACTGGTGCAAGCCCATCGCCTGCTACAGCCCATCGACCACGTCACCGGCTGGCTGTTTCGCGTCGCGCGCAATCGCATCACGGATCTCTTCCGCAAGAAGAAGCCGGAACTCTTCGCCGACCATGCGCTGGAGGACGACGAGGGCGACCTGCTGGACATTGAAGATCTGCTGCCTTCGCCCGACGAGGGGCCGGAAGCGCTCTACGTCCGCAGCGTGCTGCTCGATGAGCTGGAACTGGCGCTCGCCGAATTGCCCGCCGAGCAGCGCGAGGTCTTTGTCGCCCACGAACTGGAGGGGCGCAGCTTCAAGGAGCTGTCGGCGGCAAGCGGAGTCAACGTCAACACCCTGCTCTCCCGCAAGCGCTATGCGGTGCTGCACCTGCGCGAACGACTGCAGAGCATTCACGATGAGTTTTTGAGGAAATGAGGACTACAACATGAGAAAGAAATGGTGGATTTTTCTAGTTGCCCCGCCGGCGATCGTGCTGTTCACCTGGATCTTCGGCGAGGTGGTGATGCACCTGTGGAACTGGCTGCTGCCGCCGTTGTTCGGATGGCACCAGGTCACCTTCTGGCAGGCTCTCGGACTGCTGATTCTGTGCAGGATTCTGTTCGGTGGTTTTGGCGGTCACGGCGGCGATCGCTCAGGTTCGCGGCGGTTCATGGGCAAGCGCTGGGAGCGCATGACGCCCGAGGAGCGCGAGAAGTTCCGCGAGAGGATGCGCGCGCGTTGCGGCGACTTCAGAGAGCCGCCCAGCGAAACCGGCGCGCCGGCTTGATGGCCGGGGCGTCTGCACCATCGCGGCCACTCCCAGCTCTGGGTGCCCCAGGTCTCGACCTAGAGACCTGGGAGGCAGCCCACCATTTGCGAACCGCCCTTACTGCTTCATCACTGCCCCGCCCTTCATCACAAAGCTCACCCGTTCCACCACCCGGATGTCCTCCAGGGGATTGGCGGGCACCGCGACGATGTCGGCGAAAAAGCCGGGCTTGAGCTGGCCGATCTCGTTCTCCCATTTGAGTACCCGGGCCCCCTCGATCAAGTCGGCCTGGAGGGCGGCCAGGGGCTTCATGCCATAGCGGACCAGGAGCTCGAGTTCGCGCGCCTGGGTGCCGTGCGGGAACGGGCCCACGTCGGAGCCCACGGCGAAGGGAATCCCGGCGGCCAGCTGCTTCTTGAACTCGGCGATCTTGTAGTTCAGCATTGCATGTTCGCGCCGGGAGGCCTCGGGCGACTGCGCGTGCTCGGCGAAGTACTCGAAGATGGTGAAGGTGGGTACGGCGGGGATGTGCTTCTCGCGCATCAGGCGCATGGTCTCGTCGCTGAGCTGGGTGGCGTGGTCGATGGTGTTGACGCCGGCCTCGGCGGCGTAGAGCGTGCCCGGCTCGCCCATGGCGTGGACACCGACGCCGCCGTCCAACCGGTGGCCCTCCGCGACCGCCGCGGCGAGTTGCTCCTCGGTGTACTGGTACGGAGTGTGGAGGGCGCCCCCCGCCTTTTCGTCCAGGACCATCCGGTCCGGGCCGGTCTCATAGATCTTGGCGAAGTCCGAACCCTCCTTGTGCTGGGCGCGCATGACCTCGATGATTTGCTCGGTGGAGTTGGCGTAGTCGGCGTTGGAGAGCACGTGCTGGGCGGGGTTGTAGCCGATGGCGTCCTCGTGGCCGCCCAGGAGGTCGATGGCGTTGCCGCTGATGCGCAGGCGGGGCCCAAGGATGAGCCCCTGGTTGATGGCGTTGCGGATGGCCGTGTCGGCTGAGCCGGCGCCCTCGGTGCCCATGTCGCGTTCGGCGGTAAAGCCGGCCATCAGGTCGGCTTTGGCGGCCTGCTCGGCCAGGATGACGCGCCAGGGAACGGACTCTTCAACGGTCTGCAGGTCCTCGGCGCCGGGATGCAGGAACAGGTGCACGTGCACGTCGATCAGGCCCGGCAGCAGCGTCGAGTCGCCCAGGTCGATGACCTTGGCACCCTGCGGATGGTCGACCGAAGAACCCACGGCGCGGATGCGGTCGCCCTCGACCAGGACTTCGCCGGGTTGAAGGAGTGTGCCCGTGTCCACCTGGAGCAGCCGTGCGGCGTGGAGAACGATGGGCGCCTGAGCGGGCGCTTGCGCAGCGGCGAATCCGCCGAGGACGGGGCTGGCGCCAAACGCCAGGAGAGCGAGGCGTGCGGGAGTTTTCAACATGGCTACGAATATAGCAATGAAGTGGAGGGTCGCGGCAGAGGAGCCGATTGGAGAGGAGCGGCGCGGGAGCCGGACGCCAGGCAGCCGGTCATTTTTCCGGATTGCCGGCAAATCTGCCGTGTTTTTGGTGCAGAATCCGCCGGTCTGCCGGTGCTTGTTGCGCGTAAGTCCTTTGTTTCGGTAGTGTAAATGGGTTATTTTTGGCCTAAACGTCCTGTTTTCATGGGGCTGGGGTGAAAAAGGGGGGGGTACGGGGGGTAGAGCGCCGACCGGTGCGCGCGGGTGGTCCCAAATCACGGGTTTGCAGTGTGGCTGCGCAACGGGTCTCCAGCGCTCATCCCATCCAGACTCATTGTGCGCCAAAGGAATGTAATGATCTGCAAATGCGCGGGGAAGAGGCCGGACCTGCAAATGGCGCGGCCCCAGAGGGTCCCCGGGCGCGCCGTTCATAACCAACGAATTCACTGGCCCAGGAAGCCCTCCCTCGTCAGGCCGATGCTCAGAGCTTGTGCGCCACGCTTTTGGCCTGGGTGAACAGGTAGAGGTAGTCAGGCCCTCCCGCCTTGGAGTCCGTGCCGCTCATGTTGAAGCCGCCAAAGGGGTGGGCCCCGACCATCGCTCCCGTGCATTTCCGGTTTAGATAGAGATTACCTACGTGGAACTCCCTGGCTGCGTGCTCCAGCTTTGCGCGGTCGGCGGAGTAGATGGCGCCGGTAAGGCCGTACTCGGTGTTGTTGGCCACGGCGATCCCTTCTTCGAAGCTCTCCACCTTGATGATGGCCAGCACCGGGCCAAAAATCTCCTCCTGCGCCAGCACGGCGCCGGGGGCGATGTCGGCGAAGACAGTTGGCTCCAGGAAGAAGCCGCCGTCTCCTGTCTGGGGAGCCATACCGCCGGAGATGAGCCGCCCCTCCTGCTTGCCCTTCTCGACGTAGGCGCGCATGGAGTCGAGCGCTGCCTTGTTGATGACCGGGCCGAGGTTGTGATTCTCTGTTGGGTCACCGACCGTGAGTTTGGCCACCTTCTCGCGCACCCGCTCGACAAATATGTCGTAGAGCGGCGCCTCGATGATGGCACGGGAGCAGGCGGAACACTTCTGACCGCTGAAGCCGAAAGCCGAGGCCACCACGCCATCGACTGCCGCGTCCAAGTCGGCGTCGGCGCAGACCAGGATGGAGTCCTTGCCGCCCATCTCGAGAATCGTCCGCTTGATCCAGATCTGGCCGGGCATGGTGCGGGCGGCGCGCTCGTGAATGTCCAACCCAACGGCCTTGGACCCGGTGAAGGCGATGAAACGGGTCCTGGGATGCTCGACGATAGCGTTGCCGAAGGTGGCGCCGGAACCGGGACAGAAGTTGACCACGCCGGGAGGAATGCCCGCTTCTTCAAGCACCTCGACGAACTTGGCCGCAATCGTCGGCGAGTCGCTGGAGGGCTTCAGAACAACGGTATTGCCGGTGACGATGGAGGCTGCGGTCATGCCTGCCATGATGGCGAAGGGGAAGTTCCACGGCGGAATGACCGCGCCCACGCCCAGCGGGACGTAGTGGAGCCGGTTCCGCTCGCCGGGGTACTGGATGGGAGTCGTCGCGGCGGCCAGGCGCAAGGCCTCGCGGGCATAGAACTCCAGAAAGTCGATCGTCTCGCCCACATCGGCGTCGGCCTCGGCCCAGTTCTTGCCCACCTCATAGGTGAGCCAGGCGCAGAACTCGAAGTGCCGGCTGCGGATGATGGCCGCGGCGTTGAGGAGCAGCGAGACCCGCGCGTCCGTTGATGTTCTACTCCAAGACTCGAAAGCGCGGAGCGCAGCCGTCATGGCCTCTCCGGCGTGCTCGGCGCCGGCTTTCTGGTGGACGCCGACTACCTGGGCGGGGCGCGCGGGATTTAGCGATCGGATCTTGCCTTCGGTACGCAGCCGCCGGCCGCCGATGATCAGGTCGTACTCGCGGCCCAGTTGGCTGGCCACGCGCGCGAGCGTGTCCTTCATGGCGCGGGCGTTTTCAGGGGCTTTGAAGTTGACGAAGGGCTCATTGGCGAAGCCGCCCTGGGGCGTGTGCGGCTGGATCTGGGTGGAAAGCGTTGCGGTAGCCATAGCGCCTCTAGTGTAGCCCAAAGGGAGCGGGTCGGCGAGCCAGTGGGAGGGAGCAGAGGACCAGCGTGGAACTGGAGCCTGCAGAAATGCGGGGTTATCCCACCCTTGCGGCAAAAGCAAATACGCCGCGAGGGTGGGGCCCGGCATTCGGGGGTCTCTTAAAACAGCAACTTGGCTCCGAATTGAATCTGGCGTGAAGTTGTCGAGGTGGCTGTGACCAAACCTGCAGTGGGTGAGATTCCCGAGGTCGCCGATGTGTAGACCACCTCGTTCGGCGTCAGGAAGTTCGTGTGATTGAGGATGTTGAAGAATTCGGCGCGGAATTGCAGTCCGAGCCTTTCGGTGATTCGGGTGACCTTGGTTGCCGAGAAATCCAGCTCCGACAGGCCCGGCCCAGTGAGCACATCGCGCGAAACGTTGCCGTAGGTTCCGGTGGCGGGCGGAAGGAATGCCTGCGGGTTGAAGTACTGGCTTGGCGTGCGCGGGTACAGGCTGCCATGAAAGTCCGGATTCCAGTTGGGTCGGACCGGATTGCGTGTATCGCCGTTGCCGGTGGGGTTGTATCCGAGTTGCGGAGTGAAGGGAAAGCCCGACTGCACGTTGACGATGGCGCTGGCGGTCCAACCTGAAGTTGCGATTGTCACCGGCTTGGAGGCGTCGTTCAAGAAGTGCTTGTTCGGCCCAAACGGCAGCTCATAACTTGCGTTGATCGACGCTGAGTTGCGCACATCCGTCGCCCCTGGTCCCCAGTCCAACTTGGGACGAAGGGGAAACTCGACAAAGGCCGGCGTGTTGCCGCTTACGCTGGTGTTCCAAGCGGAGCCGTCATCGAGATTCTTTGCATACGTGTAGTTTCCGCGGAACTGAAGGCCACTCCCAAAAGTTCGCCGAAGATCCACTTCCAGGGCGTTGTAGAGTCCCACGCCCTGCGAGACCCATGAGGTGGAATTGGCCAGGTTCGGATTTGCATCCTTCGCTCCGGCGGGGTAAAAGACGGTTCCGTCCGCATTGAATTGCGGAACCGGCTCGTTCATGTCCTCCGAGAGAATCTGGTGATAGCTATGCGAACCCACATAGCCCGCCGTGAGCGTGGTGCGTGGCGCAATTTGCTGCTCCACACGCAAGCTCCAACTGAGCACGGCGGGTGTGGCAATGTCCGGTTGTACATTGCTGGGTGAGACGAGCGAACCGGCGGGCGGCGCTGTTCCGGGCGTGATATTCAGCGCGGAAACCGGGATGTTTTTGATGGACTCGGCGGTATTGAAGGGCGCAGTCTGGTCCAGGCGGTAATCGAGCGTATCGAGCAGACCGTGGTAAAGACCGAAGCCACCGCGGACAGCGGTCTTGCCACTGCCCCACACGTCCCAGGCAAAGCCCACGCGAGGGGCCGGCAGGAATTTTGCCCGGTTGGTTGTGAGCGCCGAATTGCCGATCAGAGGCTGGGTCTGAAGGACCCCGTCGACGAGGACGTAGTTCGATGCGCGACCCTGCGCTTCGTTCCAGCCGTTGGTCGACTCGGAACGGAAGCCGGCCCGCAGCTCGAGCCGTTGCGTCACCTTTATCTTGTCATCGATGAACCCCGCGCCTTCCAGCGAGCGCCAGCCCAGCTCGGTTGGCGATGGAACGACAGTAAAGGTCTTCACCGTTCCTTGCAGGAACGACTCCAGCGTGCTGAATGACGCCTGCCCGTACTGGTTCTGTGCCAGCAGGTCGTTGGACTGAATGCGCTGGAACCAGCCCCCCGCTTCAAGCTGATGCCGGCCGTGCGCCCAGTAGATGTGATCGGACCAGGTGAACAGATTCCGCGCCGTTCGGTTGTTGCTGCCCACATTGGTTCCCCCCTGGGTAACTTGCGATGCGCCATTGGAGGCAGTGCTGCCGCTGATCACGATGGCGCCAATGGGTTCGCCTGTAACCCAGCCTGGCAGATTGGCAGCAGAGTAGCCGGTGAAGTAATAACTGGCGCGCGAAAAGCCGACTCGCGCCGTGTTCAGCAACGACGGGGTAATGACGTGCTGCTCCTGAGCGCTAAGCACCTGCTCGCGCAGGCTCTCCTGAACCAGGCTGAGGGGGTTTTGCGAAGGCGTGTTGGCGCTGCTGTCGTCCACGGTGTAGACGGCGAAGAGCAGATCGTTGTTCCTGATGTTGTCGTCGAGGCGCGTGGTGCCGAAGTCCTCGCGAATATGTTGCTGGGGATGGCTGAACGCCTCGGCGATCCCGCTGCCGAGGTCTGGCCCGTTGGCAACCGGCCACAGCGCAAACAGGGGCGCGACCGCGGAGTTGACCCCAACGTACTGCTCCGCTCCCGAGGCATCGGGCAGGTATCCCAGCCGGGCCTCGTTGTCCGGCACCAGCGTCACGGCGCTCAGGCCCCAGCCCTGGCGGAAACCCTCGTAATTGCCAAAGAGGAAGAGTTTTTCGCGGCTGATGGGACCGCCGAGCGAGCCGCCGAACTGGTTGCGCTGGAACTCGGGGATCGAGCCTGCGTCGAAGTAGTTTCTGGCGTCGAGGGCGCTGTTGCGAAGGAACTCAAACGCCGAACCGTGGAGCTGATTTGTCCCGGACGTGGTGACGATGCTTACCTGCGCCCCGTCACGCTTGCCGTAGCTGGCCCCATAGGTGTCGGTGACGACGTTGAATTCGCGCACCGCATCCACGCCCAGAAGTTCGCCGCTGGTTCCGCCGGGCGTGACGTTGATCAACGACGCTCCGGTGTACTCGATGCCGTTGAGCAAGAACAGATTGTCCTGCGGACGGCGCCCACTCACGGCGAACATGTTGCCCACCGAAGAGTTTGAAGTTCCTATGCCGCCGGAGCGCTCGTTTGTGTAATTCACGGTGGCCGGATTCAGCGTAAGCAATTCATCGTAGCTGCGGCCGTTGAGGGGGAGCTCTTTCACCTCCCGCTCGTCGATGAGCCCCGCCGTCGGCTGCGTGGATGTATTCACGCCGTCTTCCATGGCGCGAACCACCACCTCTTGTTTTACGGTTGCAACGCCGAGTACGAAGTCCAGCTGCAGGCTTCGGCCCACAGTGAGGGAGATGCCATTGCGCTGTTCCGTTTCGAAACTTTCATGCTGGACCGAAACCGAATACTCGCCTACCGGCACTGAAGGCGCGTAAAAGCGGCCGTCGGCGCCGGTGGTGAGTGTGCGGGTTGCCCCGGTCTCGGCCTGGCGCACGGTCACTGTTGCGCCGGACAACGTTGCTCCAGTGGCTTCGCGGACAGTTCCGCTGATGGTGCCGCCAACAATCTGTGCGTAAACAGCGGTGGCGCCGCCGATGAGCAGGATGAAAAGAAAGTAGTGCATTCTTGTCGCGAGTTTCACAGGGCCTCCTGAGATTTGGTTTCTCGATTGCCCGGCACGCCAGGCGGGGAAATGGGGCGCAAGCGGGAGGGGCTCCAAGAGCCTTTGCTGCGCGTAAATATTCAGGATGGGGAAGAGGTCAGCGGCAACAACAAGGACAGGTCCGCCGGGAGGCGGAGACGGGGAGCCGCAAATGGGAAGAGCGACGCTCAGTTGCAGAAATGTGCATGAGTATTCTCTATTTCGGCTTTACTGAAGAAGGTGGAACTCGATGAGGGAGACGAGATCGCGGACGAGCCAGCGGGCGCTAGCGAACGGAGAGACAACAACACGCGATTCTGAGGGTAGAGGTGTGCATGGTTCGGGACAACCCGTTTCTACAAAATAACGGGAATTGCTGGTCCTGTCAATGGGGGAGGAGGCGCGAAAGGACGCGTGGCGCGCTTGAGGAACCTTGCCGGCTTTGCTACTCTTTCAGGCAAAGGCGCGTCCCTTGCAGTGGGGGGTGTGCGATGCGGCTTGCGATTTTCGCTTTGCTTCTCTCTTCCGGAACCGTGGCATTCTGCCAATCGGCGGTGCCGGCTCCCGTGAACCCCGGACAACACTGGCTTACTCCGCCGGGGATGGCTCAACCCGGCAGGGATTTCACCACGCCTCCGCCGGACTGGCATTTCTACGGCGTTGTACCCCCGAGGACGCTGATCCTGCCCAATGCGGGCCCGCTGCGGCCACGAGGCGATGCGCGGATCGACCCGAAGATGATTGTGCATCCGCCGCCGTCGAGCCTTGGCGAGCAGCCGCCGGGTACGATGGTGGCGCAGAACCTTTACCCCGGCCTGCAGTTGCTGCCCATTGAGGGGGCAAAGGCGAGGGCGATTCCGACCATCTGGCCGAATCTGAAGGTGCAGCAGATTCCCACCGCCTGGCCCAAGTGCGCGATCAAGCCGGTGGAGATCGGGGCGGCGGGGCAGCCTGCGGGAAAGTAGAGCGAATCTCAGCGCCCATGTTGAGGGGCTCGGAATCCGTCGCCCATCGTTCATGAGCTTGCGCTTTCCCAGGCCCCGAAAAGCAACCTCAGATCCTTCGACTTCGGTCGCTGCGGAAACCTGTGCTCCAGATGACAAATTGACTGAGAGCGCAGGGCGCGCTTACGTCGTCTCCGTGATCGCTTCGGTGCGCTTGCTCATCTTGGCCGTCCGCTGAATTTTGTCCCAGTTGAAGGGCTTGCCGTCGATGGCGCGCTTCACGGTCTTGAACAGGACAATGGAAAAGACCTGCCTGTACGCGAACCTCTGCAGCCAGATGTGGAACAGTAGCCAGCCGTCGCCCTTGTTGGCCGGATGGCGGCGCTCCAGCGAGAAGGCTACCGACGAGGTGACGAAGTCGATGATCAGGAAGCCGAGGAAGAAGACCAGCAGCTTCTCGAAGCTGGCGGCGGAGGCGGCTTCCGGGTGGTAATGGCGGTCAACGAAGTAGTTGACGATGCCCTCCAGGAACAGCAGGTCGATGAAGGGCGAGACCAGCGGCAGGAACATCTGGAAGATGAGGATGTTGGGCAGGGCGAACAGACCCATGGCCTTGTTGCGCACGAAGGCGGCGCGATGCTTCCAGATGGCCTGCAGCGTGCCGAAGGACCAGCGGAAGCGCTGGCGCATCAGGCCCTTGGCGTCGATGGGAGCTTCTGTAAAGGCGAGTGACCGGTCCTCGTAGTCGACGCGGAAGCCCTGCTCCAGCAGGTTCATGGTGAGGTCGGCGTCTTCGGCCACGGTGTTGATGGGATAGCCGCCGGCGGCCTTCACGGGCGCGGTGCGCCATGCGCCGATGGCGCCGGGAACGACCGTGACAACGTGGAAGAGATCGAGAGCGCGGCGCTCGAAGTTCTGGCTGGTGATGTATTCCAGTGCCTGCCAGCGCGTCCACAGGTTCACGCGATTGCCCACCTTGGCGTTGCCGGCCATGGCGCCGATGCGCGGGTCTTCGAAGTGAGGCAGCAGCTTGGAGATGGCGTCGGTGGCGATGACCGTATCGGCGTCGATGCCTACGTAGATCTCTTCGCTGAGCCGGTCGAGGGCGTAGTTGAGCGCGGCGGCCTTGCCTCCGTTGGGTTTCGAAAGCACCTGGACGCGGCCCGCGGCGATCTCGGCGGCATAAGCGTCGCGAGCCACCTCGGCGGTGCGGTCGGGTGAGCCGTCGTCGATGACGATGACGTGCAGGTTCTTGTAATCGGAGTTGAGCACCGAGCGGATGGTGCGGACGATGACCGTCTCTTCGTTATACGCGGGAATGAGAACGGCGACGCGTGGATTGAAGCCGGGCGAGGCCTTGCCATGGGGCTTGCGCAAGCGGTCGATGATGGCCAGGATGCCGATGAACAGAAGGCGCGCCCCCATCAGGATGTCGCCGACAAAGAAGACGAGGACAATGAAGCGCCCGATGATCTCAACGCCGGAGAAGGCGACCGAATCAGGCAGCGCGCGCAGATATTGCGGGAAGGTGAGCTTGGGCATTACCTCTGCTGTCGTCTTGCCCATCAGCGCGGAGACCGGAACGATCGAGTAGCCGTGGGCGCGCAAGCTGTCAATGAGCACGGGCAGCGCGGCAACGGTGGCGGAGCGGTCGCCGCCGCCGTCGTGCATGAGGATCACGGAGCCGCGGAACTGCGGCTTCGACTTCATGGCCTGCAACTGCTCGAGAACCGATTGGGCGATCTCGTCCGGCGACTTGCGGGGATGCTCCTTCCAGTCGTCGGTGTCGATCTTGTTGCCGATGAGGATGAATCCGTCGTTCTGGATGGGCACGATGGGGGCGGCCTGGTCGTCGGTCTCAGGTTCCTCGTCCGTGTCGTAGGGGGGACGGAAGTAAAGCGGCTGGACGTTGAGTTTGCTGGCGAACAGGCGCTCGGTGAGCTTGATCTGCAGGTCCAGTTGCTGCGGCGAGATTTCGCTGATGTCGGGATGGGTGTAGGTATGGTTGCCGACCTCGTTGCCTTCGCGGGCAATGCGCTGCATGAGGCCGATGTTCTCCGCGGCCTCGGCGCCGATGAGGAAAAAGGTTCCCTTGACGCTTTTCTGTTTGAGGATGTCGAGAATCTTCGGCGTCCACTTGGGGTCGGGGCCGTCGTCGAAGGAGATGGCCACTTCATTCGGGTGGTAGCCGTAGTACTCCACCGTGTAGGCGCGCGGATAGACATCCATGTGCTCGTCGTAGATCAGCTTCTTACGCGGATCGGGTTCGTCGGTATCGATGGTGACGGTGCGCTTGCCAGGTTGGGGCAGTCCGGTGACGCGCATGATGTCGCCTTCGCCCTCGATGTCGATGTCATGGCCTGGCTGGACGGTGTTGAGGGCCTGCAACGATTCGGGGGCGGTGGGCTTGTCCCAGACGTTCCATAGCGAGTTGTCTTCCATGCCCAGACGCCAAAGAGCGAAGGTGGAAAGACCCAGTTCGCGCGCCGCGCGCAGTTCGTTCAGCATGGTTACGCCGTCGAGGAACCAGACCACGTGCCGCTGGTTGGTGTCTTCGTCGATGTACTCGTAGTGGGGATTGAGCGAGTTGTCATCGAGGTCGAGGTCGGCGTCGGCGTCGGAGGCGCGCTGCCACGCGTCGGAGATGTGCAGATCCTCAGTGTTGAGCACCTGGGGCTTGGGCGCCTTGCGGTGCGAACCCTTCCTGGGAGCAGCGGGAATGGAAAGCGTCCAGTCGTAGCCGTAGCTGCCGACGGCGCAGATGATCTTGTTCTTGGGAACGACCTCGAGCACGCGCGTCAGGTTGCCGACGAACCAGTCCTGGCTGGCAATGGGGCCGGGATCGCTGGTGGTCTGGTGCTCGTCATAATTCATCAGGATGAGGCCGTCGGAGTTGGCCGCAATCTGTTTCAGGTCGGCGTCGGGCGTAGTTACGGCGGTGTTGACATAGAGGCCCAGGTTGCGCGGATGCAGGTCGCCATAGAGCTCATGGATCAAGCTCAGGTAAGCAGGGCCGGCGTCGTCGGGGAGGCTCTCAAAATCGAGCGACAGGCCGCGATAAACCGGGTACGCGGTGAAGAAGCGAACGATCTGCCGGCGCAGGGCGGCGCGCTTCACCGCATCCTTGAGCAGGGCGCCGAAAGAGGCATCCCAGGCCTGCGTGTTGGGATTGAAGTTGTTCAGGTGAGGAAAGATTTCCGTGTCTTCCCGGGCCGCCTGGATGACGTGCTTGACCTTGTCGCCATCGTCGGGGTCGTGGACGCTTGCACCTTCAACGACGGGATACTCGCGGTGCGTGTCGTTGTTGATGGCCATAAGCATTCCGGTGGGCGCGGTGGCGTGGAGCCACTGCGGGAACAGAAAGTCGATCTGGTGGATGTGTTCCTTGAGCGACGAGTAGCTGGCCGGGTCGTCCTGGACGTAGTAGGCCGCGCGCAGACCTTCGCCGGAGTTGAAGGGAATCTCGGAGGGCTTGCGGGTGGTTTTGCGGCGGGCGGGGCGGGTACCCCTGCCGCCGCGCAGCGCCGGCTCAGGGAGCGCCTTGTAATTGTGTTTAGGGGTGGGCAGCAGCAGTTCGGGCAGGTGCTGATAACGCAGAACATTGAACATAAAGCTGGCTAGAACCAGCGTGGACAGGACGGCAGCCGCGTCGAGTATGCGGCGCAGGCGCTTCCAACGCTTGCGTTGGGGGTCGAAAAATATCTGTTTATCCGGCATCTACTGCTGTTTTACCTTACAAGCCTTGCAGGGGTCTGGCGTTCTTTTCAAGACCGCTTCCCATCTTTGTCCGTTGGTC
>DATNHL010000032.1:0-28351 GCA_035604995.1 Occallatibacter sp.
CGGCAGCCGGTTCCTTTATGTCCTCAACCGCGGCGTCAACTCCTCGGGCGGCTCCGACTGCACCACCGCGGACCCCTGCCAGAACTCCAACATCACCCAGTTCGCAGTCGGCGGCAATGGCATTCTGGTTGCCCAGCAGACCTTTTACACCCAGGGCATCAATCCCTTCCGCCTCATCTCCGACTCCTCGGGAAACTACCTCTTCGTGCTTGACCACGACGCCCCGGACAGCAATGCTTATACAGGCAAAAACCTCACCACCAACACCTGCACCGAGGCGCTGGGAACCAATACCACCTCCTGCGGCGACGTTACGGCCTTCTCCGTCAACCAGACCACCGGACGCCTGTCTCTGGTTGTCAATGCCCAGGTGACGGCGGCCAACGGAACTGCCCTGCCCTACTTCCCGGTCCCCGCCAATCCTATCGATTTCTCCCTGTCCTCCGGCTACCTGCTCACGCTGAGCGGAACGCCCGCCACTGGCGACTCGGACTTCCCCTACACCTACAACTCCTCCAGTGGGCAGTTGACCATCAACCAGAACAGCGCGCAGCCGCTGGGTATCTTCCAGGGCACCGCCATTCTCAACGGAAACGGGTATGTTTACGTTCTTGACAACGAAGGCACCGACGTGACCAGCTCCGGCGCGACCAGCCAGATTCTGCCCTTCTCCATCGGATCCGGCGGCGCACTGCAGGCGCAGACCGGCGGCGTGGTGCCGGACGACCCCACCCTGAACAACCCGATCTACCTGTTGATCGAGTCCAAGGGCAAGTTCCTCTATGTGGCCAACCAGGGCAATAACACCCAGGGAACGAATGCGGACAGCGGCTATTCGGGCTACGTCATCGACCCCAGCACGCACCAGCTCACCTTCATTCCCGGTGAGCCCTTTGGATCCGGTTCCGGCCCGCAATGCCTTGTCGAGGATCCCTCTGACCAGTTCATTTACTCGGCTGACTACAACGATTCCAACGTAACCGGCCGCGTGGTTGACCCCAACTCAGGCGTGCTCAACAGCATGGTCGGCAGCAGCGGCACCTTTGCGTTGCAGGGACCGGCGACGTGGTGCCTCATGGACGGACGTACCAACTGATGCTCTTCTTCTTTCGCTGTGCCCCGGAGCCGTTCAAAGCAATTTGGCAATCTCCTCGAGAGGTTGCCAAATTCGCTCCTTGTACACTCGATGAAGGGCCACAGCAGAGACTGAAACGCCGGAGCGCCGCTCCCCATCGCTTTTTGACGGCCGGGGGCCAGCCCCAGAGCTGGCCCCCGGCCCGGTTTTCTCGAGTTCCATGCAGTCTTCAAGAACGTAGCCGAACGCCGGACGGGAAGTCTCTTTTGCACGCTCCCGCGTTCGATTCCAAAACCGGTTTTTTCGGGTCCTGAGTCTCCGGCCCCCTGACGAAAGATGCGCATGAAGTTCAACAAATCGAGCCAGCTTCTGCTGGTCTCCGCGGCCAGCCTCCTGGCGGCTTCGCTTGTCACCGCCTGCGGCACGCTCACCACGGACTTCGTCTTCGTGACCAGTTCCAAGGCCGCTGGACCCAACAACTACGGACAAATCGACGTCTTCGAGATCAACAAGCAATCCGGCTATATGCGCCAGATCCCGACCTCGCCCTTCCCTTCGGGCGGGCGCAACCCCGTGGCTGAAGCCCTCTCCACCGACAATACCAATCTCTATGTCGTCAACCAGGACGACAACACCATCGTTCAGTTCGTCATCGGCAACGACGGCAAGGTCTATCCCCAGAACACCACCAATACCCCCGGCATCTTCCCCCTGGCCGTCGCCGTCAACGGAACGAATCTTTTCGTGCTGGACACCTTTCAGCCGCTGCCCATCTGCTCCCCGGCCGACCCCTGCTCCGGCTCCATCGCCGCTTTTCCCATCACCGTCGGCTCCGGCTCCCCGCCCAGCGATTCGTTGGGCTCGCCCGCCGCCAACGGAAATCTGAACTACTGGCCGCTCTGCCAGTATGGCTATATCTCCGCCACTGACTTTACGCAATGCAAGGCCGGAGCAACCAGCGACATCATCGCACCCACCGGCATCAATGTCCTGGCCTCCGGCAGCTACGTCTACGTCACCGCCTACGACGCGTCCGTAACGCCCAATGTCGGCTATGTCTTTGCCTTCTCCGCCGGTTCTGGCGGCGCCCTCACTCCGCTCAACGGCGGCGTGCCTTTCTCTGCTGGCACCAGCCCCTCGGCCATCGCCAGCGATCCCACCGGCGCCTACGTTTACGTCACCGACGCTACCAGCGGAAACATCCTGGGCTATTCGGTTGCCTCCGGCCTCCTCACCCCATTGACCACCGGCGTCAACGGCTCCAACAAGTTCCCGGCCGGCGATCGCCCCAGCGCCATCGTCGCCGATCCCAAGTACCCCTACCTTTACGTCGCCAACTCCCTTGACTCCACGGTTACCGCCTATTCCGTGAACAGCGGAACCCTCACCAGCCTGGGAACTTACTCGACCGGCCTGCAGCCGGTCGCCATCGGCATTGACCCCTCCACCAACCATTTCCTGTTCACCGCCAATTTTCTTGGCAACGGGACCAACGGCTCCATCTCCGGTTTTGAACTCAGCGCCACCGCCGGAACGCTTCTCAATTCGCAGGACTCGCCCTTCAACTCGAACGCTCAACCCACGGCCGTGGCTGCGATTCCGCATCAGGCCACCCAGTAGCAGTTCCAGGCAGCGAGAGCCGGCGGTTGCATCCGTCAGCAAGACCTGATTCAGTAGCAACACCCCGTAACGGGCTTTTACAATGAGTACGGGGCAACCTAAACGAGTTTTCCTGGGGCTTGAACCTGATGGCCCACCACGAAGGAAGCGCATGAAGTTCAACAAACTGAGCCAGCTCTTTCTGGTCTCGATCCTCGGCCTGCTAGGGTCCACCCTCCTGACGTCCTGTGCCATCGTCACCATCGATTATGTCTTCGTAGCCGATTCCGCCGGTTCGGGATCCGGCAGCGCAGGCCAGATCCAGACCTATGATGCGGACGCCGCCACAGGCGCGCTTCGCTCTGGACAGCCCACCGTTTCCAGCGGCGGCATCAATCCTGTCGCCATGGCCGTCTCCGCCGACTTCTCCAATCTCTACGTCGTGAACAAGGACAGCAACAACGTTGTCCACTTCGCCCTCTCTGGCAGCGGCGTGCTCACGCAGAAAGATGTGGTCACCACCAGCGCCACGCCGGTCGCCGTCGCCGTCAACATCGCCCAAACCTATCTCTATGTCGTCTCCGGGCCCGATCCTGCCGTGATCACCGCCTACACCCTATCCAGCGGAACCATCGGCTCCGTGGCTGGCCAGGTCACGCTCACCCTCCCCGGCTTCTCCACTGACACCATCGTTCCCACCGGCGTCAATGTCCTGGCCAACAACGACGCGGTCTACGTCTCGGCCTACGATCAGTCGGCTTACAACCCCGGTGGAAGCACCACCAGCTCCGCCAATCCCGGCTGGGTCTTCGGCTTCACGGTCGGCTCCGGCGGCGCTCTCAACGGCTCCACCAACAGCCCCTACAAGGCCGGCATCAAGCCCTCCGCCCTTGTCTCCGACCCCACCAACCGCTTCGTCTATGTCACCGACTTTGCTTCCAACCAGCTCATCGGTTACACCATCCAGAACGGAAGCACTCTCAACTTCCTCATCAACGGCCCCTTCAGGACCGGCAATGAGCCTGACTCCATCGCCATCGACCCGCGCGGAAAGTACCTCTATCTTTCCAACGGGCTCGACTCCACGGTCTCGGCCTACGTCATCGACCTGGCCACCGGCACTCCCTCTGCGGCGGTCAACGTCACCGGCGCTCAGTCCAATAGCACTGACACCACTCCGGTCGCCATCGTTGTCGACCCCGCCGTGGGCCGCTTCGTCTACACCGCCAACCAACTCGGCGATTCCGTCTCCGGCTTCATCCTCAATCCCGATACAGGCGCGCTGACAGCCTCGCAGTCCACCCCCTATCCCACCGGCGATCAGCCCTCGGCGCTGGCCGTCGCCCCGCACGGCAACCATTCCATCCAGGTCACCAGCCCGTAGTGCGGTTTCGAAAACGGCGTAGCCTGGATCCATCTCCAGCAAAAAGCCCAGCCATCCCGGCTGGGCTTCTTGTTGCCTCGAATCCCGAAAGCTTGCCCCCCTCCACCGAATAGCTGGGTGCCCCAGAGCCGGGTTTCCCAGGTCTCGATTCTGAGACCTGGGAAACAAATGCCCGTGCCCCTGCTTTTCGCGTCGTCGCCGCGGCGACCGAAATGGGTGGAATCCCCCGAACCCCACCCCGGCAAGGCAGAACTGATCCCTGACCCCTGATCCCTGACCCCTGATCCCTGTCTACCGCCAAACCCCCATCCACTTCCGCAACTGTCTCTGCGCCGGCTTTTCCACCGCGTACAGCGCCAGCAGCGCCAGCCCGATCAGCAGCACGTAGCTGATCCACGGATCGAATCGGATCAGCCCCGTCCACTCCAGCACCTGCGAATCGTGAATCAGGTTCCACAGGTTGAAGTGCAGCAGGTAAAGGCAGTAGCTGGCCTCGCCCACAAACACCAGCGGCCGCCAGCCCAGCGCAAACGCCAGCTTGTTGTTCCCCGCCAGGCCCAGAATGATGCACGCGAACAGCGGCATCAGCAATCCGTCGTGAACAATGGCGTAGGGCACGCGTCCGCCCAGCGAGAGTATCCCGAACGTCGCTGCAAACCCGAAGACGCCGAGAATCAGCCGCAGGCGGCTCGTCCGGCCTACCAGTTCATCCAGGTTGGCCAGCATCACCCCAAACACAAAACTGGCCAGGTGCGGCAGGGGCGTGTATTTCAGCGCCTGCAGCCATGGCCCGTAGCTCCACCGGTCCGGGTGCGGAATGCCGTCGGGGTTGAACACGATATAAAGCGTGCCGGGTACCAGCCCCAGACACCACACCACTGCCATCTTCGCCAGGTAGGGCCGCACCCGCAGCGGCTTCTTCATCTTCGCCAGCCAGGGAAACGCAATGTAGTACGCCGACTCGGCAGACATGGTCCATGCCGGCGTGTTCAGGAAGGTGGCAATCTCCGGAATCCATCCCTGCAGCAGCAGCGGCGAAAGCACCATCCCCGACCAGAACATCCCGTGCGAGTGCGCGTGGTACTCCACCGGAACCATGCGCCAGGCCAGCAGCAGGCTCAGCAGGTAGATGGGATAGAGACGCGTGAACCGTGCCTCCCAGAAGCGGCCCCTGTCCAGTTCACCGCTGCGCGCCCGGCCTGCGTAGTTATACGCCAGCACAAACCCCGACAGCAGGATGAAGAAGCTTACCGACGCGTAGCCCGCGTTCACCACCGGCGCCAGCCAGCCGAACCAGTTTGGATTGGAGAAGTGGAAGAAGACGATGTTGATCGCCGCAAACGTGCGCAGGCCCGTCAATCCGTTCAGCCGTGCTGGCTTGCGCATCTCCATTGGCAGTTAGACGCCCTCAGCCGGCCTGCTGGAGCACCTGCGTAAGCCAGAGCCCTCAACCCCGCCGCCGTACCCTGATCCCTGACCCCTGATCCCTGCCGGGGTCCCCACGGACAGGTCTTCGTCCGTGGGGTGGCTTTACGCCTTCACCAGCGATCCCACCTTCTCGCCCAGAACCACCCGCTTGATATTCCCCGGCTGATTCATGTTGAAGATAATCATGGGCAGGTTGTTGTCCTTGCACATGCTCACCGCGGTCAGGTCGATGACCTTCAGCCCCAGCCGCAGCACCTCCATGTACGTGATCTCGTCGTACTTCACCGCGTCCTTGTGGAGCACCGGGTCAGCGTCGTAGACGCCCTCCACCTTGGTGCCTTTGAGCAGCACATCGGCCTTGATCTCCATGGCCCGCAGGCTGGCCGCCGTGTCCGACGAGAAGAACGGATTGCCGATGCCGGCGGCAAAGATGACCACGCGGCCCTTTTCCAGGTGCCTGACCGCGCGCCGCCGTATATACGGCTCCGCCAGCTGGTTCATGAACACCGCGCTCATCACCCGGCACTGGACGCCGCGCTGCTCCAACGCGTCCTGCAGTGCAATGGCGTTGATCACTGTCGACAGCATTCCCATGTTGTCGGCGCTCACCCGGTCCATCTGCTTGGCCTGTTCGGAGATGCCGCGGAAGAAATTCCCTCCGCCCACCACCACGCCGATCTCCACGCCCAGGGCATGCACATCGGCCAGTTCGCCGGTAATTTCAGACACTTTGGCAGCGTCCAGGCCAAACCCACGCTCGCCTGCCAATGCCTCTCCAGAAAGCTTGAGAACAATGCGCTTGTACATGCTTTTTCGAGTATCGCATACCGGCCGCTGAGCTGGTTTTTCCCCTTCGAAGCCCGTTCCGCGGCGCTCTCGCGATATAGCGGTTCCACAATTGCTGTACCCCGAAACCACCACCCTCAAGTGGCTTTTTCCTCAAGAAAAAGCCACCTTTCGCAGAGCCAAAAAGGGGCGCGTGAATTGTGGAACCGCTCTAGACGTTTTCCCGCATCCCCACCGCGCAGCCGCGCCTCCCGCGGTGAGCATTGGATCGCTGATCCTTCTACGACGAATTGGGGATGGCGCGCAATTCCGTTTTGGGCTATTCTCGCGCCAGTGGAGTCCGCCCATGAGTCGATCCCCCCAGTTCGCTCCGTGGCTGCCGCGCCCCTGCCTGCAGCGCCCTCAAGCGCTCGCGCTTTGCGTCCTCGTCGCATCCTGCCTCCCGCTCCGCGCACAAAACAGCACCCCCGCACCGGCCAGAGAACAGGTCTCATCCTCAGTTTTCCCCGCCGCACCCTCAATCACCGCCCCGGGCAGCGGCGTGGTCCTCGACGGCGCCGTGAGTTTTGGCCTTGGCAGAAAGTTCGCAGCAAGCCCGAGCGCCGCCCAGCCGAGCCCCTTCACCTTGAGCCCATTCGGCGCCGCAGCGGCACGCCAGCCGGCCCCTGCTCCGCTCTTCCCCATCGGCAGCCCCGCGCCTGGCCTCGCCGCCAGTCCTTACAACCCCTTTGGCGCGTCTCCGGCGCCGCAGCCCTCGCTCAACCAGCTCATGCGCGGCAGCTCGATTCTGCCCCTCAACTCATACGCCGGCAGCTTCAAGCCCTCCTACCAGGAAAAGCTCCGGCCAGCAGGGGGCTTCGGCGATCTTGCCCGCTCGTCAGCCGACGGCCTGTTCAGCACAACGGACCTGGGCAATGGCGTGTTTCTCTCCGCCGGCGCCGGCTTCGGCAGCCACTCCATGGCCGGCGCGCCCGCCGCCTCCCTGTTCAACAGCACAGCCGGCGGCCCCAGGCACTCCGGCCCGTCCGTCGCCCTCAAACTCTCCTTCTAGACCCAGCAACCACGCCGGCGTCCACGCACGCAAAAAGGCCCGGAGCAATCGCCCCGAGCCTTTCCTGATCCCTGATCCCTGATCCCTGTCTAACAGCTACTCCCCGGCTTCCACGGCCTTGGTCTGCGCCACGGTCCAGTCCGCCGCCCCCACCTTGAACCGGGCAAAGCGCCGTACGGTAATGTTCTCGCCCAGCTTGCCCACCTTGGTCGCGATCAGCTCCTTGATGCTCAACGCCTGGTCCTTGATGAAGGGCTGCTCCAGGAGACAAACTTCCTCGTAAAACTTGGCCATCTTGCCTTCCACGATGCGTTCGATCACCGGAGCCGGCTTGCCCGTCGCGGCAGCCTGCGCGCGGAAGATCTCCTTCTCGCGCTCCAGATCCTCGGCCGTTACGTCCTCCGGCTTCACGTACCGCGGATCGCTCGCCGCGATGTGCATGGCGATGTCCTTGAGCAGCTCCTGGAAGTCGTCGGTGCGGGCCACAAAGTCGCTCTCGCAGTTCACCTCGATCAGCACGCCGATCTTGCCGCCCGCGTGAATGTAGGTCCCCACCGCGCCCTCGTTGGTCGACCGCGCCGCCTTCTTCTGCGCCGACGCCATGCCCCGCTTGCGCAGCACAACAAACGCGTCCTCGATGTGTCCCTTGGTCTCCTGCAAAGCCTTCAGGCAGTCGCCCATGGGCGCGCCGGATTTCTCGCGAAGCTCTTTCACCAACTTGGCATCAATCTTCTCGCTCACTGTCGTCATCTCTCTTTTCCTGATTTTCCCCAGCCCCTTCCGGGGCTTCTGTTCATCGACCGTCTCTTAACCGGCGCCGATGCTAGTCTGCCGCACCGCAGGTGCCTGCGAAGCAGCGTCCGCCCCACCGCAGGTGGTTGCCGCATAAGAAAAGCGTGGCTGTCTGCTTTGGCGGCCACGCTGATCTCAAGTATCCGCACTCGGCGTGCGGCCGGGGCTCAGCCCTCGGCCACTTCAGCCTCATCCAGAGCCGCAACCGCCGCCGGCGCCTTGCGAATGCCGCCGCCCAGCGCCGTTTCCAGGTCCACGTCCTCAACCGGCACGGCTTCCGCCGCCGCTTCCAACGCAACCGGCTCCGGCAGCTCCTCGGCAAAGGCCTTGTCGCCCACCAGGTTCACGCCCTCGGCCGCCGAATCGGCAATCTTCGACGTGAACAGGCGAATGGCGCGCAGCGCGTCGTCGTTGCCCGGAATCACGTAATCCACCACCGTCGGGTCGCAGTTCGTGTCAACGACAGCCACCACCGGAATCCCCAGCTTGCGGGCTTCCTTCACGGCAATCGCCTCGTTGTTCGAGTCGACGATGAACAGCGCGTCCGGCAGCCGCTTCATGCTCTTGATGCCGGCCAGGTTCGCCTGCAGGTGCTTGCGCTCCCGCTCCAGCTTGATCACTTCTTTCTTGGTCAGCAGCTCGTAGCGGCCATCCGTGGCCATCTCGTCCAGTTCCTGAAGGCGCTTTACACTCTTCTGCACCGTCACCCAGTTGGTCAGCAAGCCGCCCAGCCAGCGCTGGTTGATGTACGGCATGCCCGCGCGGGTGGCCTCTTCGGCCACGGCGTCCTGCGCCTGGCGCTTGGTGCCGACAAACAGAATCGTCTTGCCGCTGGCGCACAGCTCGGTGACAAACTTCGACGCGTCCTTGAACAGCTTCAGCGTCTTCTGCAGGTCGATGATGTAAATTCCGTTGCGCTCGCCAAAGATATATTCCTTCATCTTCGGATTCCAGCGCTTCGTCTGATGCCCGAAGTGAACACCCGCTTCGAGCAGCTCCTTCATTGTGATCGTGGCCATTGGCCTCCTTCGTGGATTGCATCCGGGCCGGCTTTGCCTTCCCCGGATTGAACCCGCTCACGCGGGAATTTGAAAAACCGGAGATCAGAGATCAGTTGTCAGAGATCAGAGCGGCAACGCCCCAACTGATCCCTGTTCCCTGTTCCCTGATCCCTGCAAGCGCCCTAGCGCTTGCTAAACTGGAACCTCTTCCGGGCGCCCTTCTGCCCGTACTTCTTGCGCTCCTTCATGCGCGCGTCGCGGGTCAGCAGTCCTTCAGCCTTGAGCGCCGCGCGCAGCTCGGGGTTGAACTGAACCAGTGCGCGGGCAATGCCCATCTTCACCGCATCGGCCTGCGCCGCCACTCCGCCGCTCTTCGCCGTGGTCACCACGTCGAAGCTCCCGGCCAGCTCGGTCAGCACCAACGTCCGCTTGGCCGCCACCCGCTGCTGCTCGGTCACAAAGTACGTTTCAAACGGCTTGCCGTTGACCTTCCACTCGCCCGTTCCGGGACGCAGAAAGACGCGGGCAATCGCCGACTTGCGCCGTCCCGTCCCGTAATACTGAACCAGATCTGCCATTCTCAACTCTCTCCGCCGGCCTTCCCCGGCCAATCTGAAAACCGTCAGGTGCCAGGGTCTTAATTGATCCCTGTTCCCTGTTCCCTGCTTTACTTGATCTCCATCGCCACCGGCATCTGCGCCTGGTGGGGATGCTTGTCGCCGCGATAGACCTTCAGCTTCGAGCCCATCGCGCGGCCCAGCTTGCTCTTGGGCAGCATGCCCTTGATGGCCTGTTCCAGAATCGCTTCCGGCTTGCGATTCAGCAGGCGGGTAAACTGTTCCTCGCGCAGCCCACCCGGGAACCCCGTGTAGCGGCGATAAAGCTTCTGCTGGCTCTTGAGGCCCGTCAGCCGGACCTTCTCCGCGTTGATGACGATCACGTGATCGCCCACATCGATGTACGGCACATACTGGGGATTCAGCTTGCCGCTCAGCAAATCGGCGGCCTTGGTCGCCAACCGCCCCAGCGTTTGACCGCTGGCATCCACTACATACCACTTGCGGGGAATGTCTTTCCCACTCGGAACAAAGGTACCCATCTCTCTCCTGCCCTCTAAAAAGAACCTGCCCGGCCGGCCTTGAAATGAGCCAACCGTCTCAACAAAAACCACTGCGCAACCGGACTTTGCCCGCGCAAAACGCGCAAGGGCCCGATTTCTACCCACATCCAAACAAAAATGTTCGGGTGAGAACTGCCCGTGCTGGCCCTCTCAAGGGCTCTGGCTCAGCCAGATTCGTGCGTCGTTCCCACGCATCCGGCAGCCGATGGCCTGCTCCAGCCGACCCCCATCAGGGGCATCGTCCAGCCGGTCCGGGTGAGCACACACAGACCTCAGGCGCAACACCGCGCAAGGTCTCCAGAATACCCGAATCCCGCCCCAGAGTCAACGAATCATCGCGGGCGGCAGTGGTGCAGTTTGAAATTATCGGGCGGGCGGAGTTGTCGTCTTCGGCCTGTCAAAGTTGAACTTCGCCATCTTTGCTGGCATAACGTAAACATGCTGGAAATACTCCCGAGTAAATTCAATCACTGCGTCTGCGTCTTCCAGCGTGAGCGTTCTATCTGATGGATGCGCCGCCCGATTTCCACCGAGCTTCACCTTATGAGCCATATCCTCTAGGGGAGTTGTGATCTTCCCCTGCGCATGAACCCACTCGATCATGTCATTTAGAACCAACTTTGGATCTGCCCCGAGTTGGATACAGCTCGATTCCAGTGCTCGCCGACACATTTCGACGGCCGCGTTGTACGCATTTACCCACCGACACCTGAGAGCTTCCTGAAAGTCGAGTCGGCTCCCCTCTGGAATGGAACCAGACACGGTATCGTCCGGCTTGCCCAAGGGATAATGGACATCGTAAACCCAGTGATACGAGGTCCTGGTGTCATCAGGCACATGCTTGATTATCGCCAAGATATACCCATTACAGGCGATACAGCGAGCGGCAGCGATCATCCGGTTTTCCCAAGCCCCAGGATGCTCGTCAAACGTCCCGGTAACTGACTGGAAGGCGGCTTTCGCTCCGCAATGAGGACAGGTTCCGTGAACAACAAAACCATTCCCGTTTGCTTGAACGCTTGATAACCGCATGTCCATTGTCCAATCCTTCCAAAGAAATAGCGCCGCTTACTGCAACAGAGCCAAGAAGTGCGGCGCACCCTGAGAGCTAATCGGATTCATCGTACACCCTCCACTGGGTGACGAATCCACGCATAACCCGAGCTTTAGGGGTGATTTCATAATTCCTCTCCGCCGCGGCGGGTGGCCCACCCATAGGCGCTAAGCTAAGGCTTCGCCAACCACTTTCAACCAGCTTGGTACGGTACGGGTGGGGTAATCAAACTAGAAACTGCACAACACATGGGGTTACCAACTGGTTATCTTAGCGCTTATGGGTGGCCCACCCCTTCCCCGGCTGAGAAGTGGGTGCCCCACCCTCGCGACGTCGTTGTTTTTGTCGCTAGGGTGGGAAACCTCAGCCCCTTCCCGGCCAGCAGGAAGCGCCAACAAATCTTTTGCCGCGCAAGCGGCGTCTGCCCCACCGCAGGTGGTTGCAGATAATTACGGTCCCCCGGCGCACAATAGCTCATAGAAGAACACCAAACGGAAGCGGGGCGCCTCCCGAATTCCGCGGTACCGCCCATAACCACCAAAACCAGAAAATGTAACCCGTTTATTTTGTGCAGTCTACAATTTCAGTATCCTGCGAATCACGGGTTGAGTTGGCGGAAAGTGCCCGATAAATCAGTCACTTGGAGAAAAAGAGGCAAAATGCCGCCCCTCCCCCCATTTCGCCCCATCCTGATGACAACAATAGGCTTACGTCAGAATCGCCCTTTTTACCCTGACGAAACAAAGGACTTACGCGAGGCCACGTCTTCTGAAGACCGTCAACTTCCGCCCCGAAAATGCCGCAACCTTGGCGGATGGCGCACCACAGGCGGCCACCTGTCCCAGGCCTCGTCCGCCGAGGCGGAGACCTGGAAGAGCTGGAAGCTAAAAGCTAAAAGCTGAAAGCTGGAAGCTGGAAGCTGCTTTAGATTTCCTCGTTCCTCTCGAACACAATGCCCTGCTCCCTCAGGTGCGCGGTGATGCGGCTCAGGCATCCCGGCGCCGCGCCCACATACGACGGCGGCGAAATCCCCGCGTGCTTGTACGCGCCGTCGAGCACGCAGCGCGCCACGCCCGTGCAGGTGTACCCGGTGCTGGCCGCCATCGAGCTCATCCGCCTTTGCTTGTCGTAGGTCGCGAACAGCAGGTAGGAAAACTTCTTCCGGACGCCGTTCTCGAGGCCATCGAAGGCGATGCGCATGATGGTGAACTCGTCCTCGTCCTCGCCCGGCGTCCACGCGTCCGGCGTCCACGGCTTCCCGGTCTCCATCAGATCCCGGATATAGGCGATGTGGCCGGGAAAGCGCAGCGTCTTCTCTTTCATGTTGGGAATCCGCCCGTCCATCGTCCGGATCAGCGAGCGCAGCCCGTCGGTGTTGAAGGCCTCCAGGACCAGCCTGCGACCCGCGGCCTCAAACTCCACCAACTCCGGCTCCGACAGCGCCGGCATGGTGACCAGCCCGCCGTCCTTCACATACCGCGCCGGCCGCGTATATTCCTCCCACACATCCGGCGGCGAGAAGGTCGGCAGATACTGGTCCGGCCCCGTGCGGCCGAAATGAAGCCCGCCCACCATGAACTCGAAATCGCGGATCTCCATCCGCGCGGCGAAGTGGCCGGCCAGAAAATCCGGATTGCCGGGCGCGACGCCGCAATCGACCGCCGCGGTCACATTGCGGCTGCGGGCAAGCTCGTCCAGCGCGAACGCATCCTCGGGGAAGAAGGAAATGTCGACCACGTCTTTCCCGCTCTCGATGACGGTCTTGAGCGTCTGGAAGCCCATGAATCCGGGCACGGCGCAAATCACCAGGTCCGCATCGCGGACCGCGCCGCCCACGGCCTCGGAACTGCCCAGATCGGTGATCCGCGTGTTGACCCGGAAGCGGGAAGCCAGGAATGCAAGCGCATCCCGGTTTACGTCCGCCGACGTGACCTCGAACTCATCCGCCAAATCCGCGGCAATCGCCTTGCCCACGCGCCCCGCTCCCAGAACGACAACCTTCTGTCTCACCATTCACCTCGCCCTTCGTCCTGAATCGCCGTGCAGCATGCCCTGACGCGGGCCTGGTGCCGCCTCCGCAGGATGTTCGCCCGCATCCAGTCCAAGAAACTCCTGGAACACATCGTTCGAGAGTAACTGCCCCAGCGCCGTAAGCCGGACTGTTCTGCCGTCCGAAGCCAGCAGTCCATCCCCGGCGAGCCGCTCCACCACTTCCATGGCCCGAGCAGCCGGTTCGCGGCCAAACTCCCGCACCAGCGCGGCCACTTCGACCCCTCGATTCAGGCGCAATCCCAGGAACCATGCCTCTTCGTACTGACGCGCTGGGGAAAGCCACGCCGTCTCCACCGGCTCCGGCCCGGCAAGGAACTCGGCCAGGTCGCTGGTTGTCGTCCATCGCAGCACGTACCTGGGCTCCAGCGAGCCAACACCCGGCAAGGAGGAGTCTGCTGCATGCAATGCCATGGAGGATGCATCGAGGCCCAGGCCCAGGTAGGGCCGCCGCTGCCAGTAGCGCAGATTGTGGCGTGAAGCAAAACCCGGGCGGCAGAAGTTTGAGATCTCGTACTGCTCCAGCCCTGCCAGCGCCAGGCGCTCGATGGCCCGCGTGTACATCTGCGCAATCGCGTCGTCCGTGGGAACCAGTTCGGCGTAATAGCGCGCGCCTCCGGCCAGCATCTCGCGACCCAGCCGTGAATCTTCATCTACCTCCAGCATGTACACACTGGCGTGGGGAGCGCCGGAGTCGATGAGCGCCGTGAGCGAGTCTTCCCAGAAGGCCAGGGTCTGCCCGGCCAGCCCAGCGATCAGGTCCACGTTGAGGTTGGCGATTCCGGCAGTGCGGAGCCGGGCCAAATCCCGCTCGACCACGGCGCGGGAGTGCAGCCGCCCGCTCACCTGCGCCTCGCGGTCGATGAACGACTGAACGCCCAGGCTCACGCGGTTCACGCCCACCGCCCTAAACGCCTCGAGCGTTGCATCCGCAAGCTGGCCCGGCGCGCATTCAATCGTGATCTCGGCGTCCGGCACCAGGTCGAACTGCGCCCGCATGGCGGAGAATAGCTGCTCCAGCAACTCCGGCGCCAGCAGGCTGGGCGTTCCCCCGCCCAGGTAAACCGTGTCGACTGTGCGCGGGAGTTCCAAGCCCATTCGCGCGGACCACTCCCCAGCGGCCGCCATGTCCTCGATCAGCCGGTCAACATAGCGGGCATGTCCGCTGGCCGGGTACACCCCCGAGGCGAAGTTGCAATAGGTGCATTTCGACCGGCAAAAGGGAATGGAAAGGTAAAGCCCGAGCGCGTTGTCCTGGTGAGAACGCATCAGGGCTATTGTTTCATGCAGACGCCGCCCACCGCGGTCCGCGTTGCGATCCCGTGTCCATGCAAGAATTGAGTGAAGGAGCTTCCTGATTGAAAGCTTGGCCTGTCCTGGGAATTGCCTTCATCCAATTCACTTTCCTGCTGGACAATTGGTTCTTGTACAACGCGTGGGTTGCCTTTTGCGGACATCCGTCTCCGGCTGCGGACCTGGCTCTGCGCGCGGTTTTGCTGGTGCTGGCCTGCAGTTTTGTGGTGGCCGCTCTGCTCAGCTTTTATTCGGAGAACTTTCTGGTCAAGGCAATCTACCGGCTTGCCGCGGTCTGGCTTGGGTTTCTGAACTATCTCTTCTGGGGAGCCTGCCTGAGCTGGCTCGCCTGGTGGACGCTGCTGCTGAGCCGGATTGACCGGGCAGCTTCGCAACACCGGCCGCTTATCGCCTGGTTCTTCCTGGTTTGTGCCTTGATGGTGGGCGTATACGGCCTCCTCAACGCGCGCCGGGTACGCATCCGCCACGTCCCCGTCCGGCTGCCCAACTTGCCTGCGTCCTGGCGCGGCCGTCGAGCGCTTCTCGTCAGCGACCTCCATCTGGGCCACGTCAACGGGTTCGGATTCAGCCGGCGCATCGCCGTCCTTGCCGCCGGCCTGCAACCGGACGTGATCTTTCTTCCCGGGGATTTCTTCGACGGCACCAAGGCCGATCCCCACCGCCTGGCCGCACCATTCAAACAACTCGCGCCGCCTTTCGGCATCTACTTCTCAACCGGGAACCACGATGAGTTTGGCGATACCGCCCGCTTTCTCGCCGCCCTCAACGGCGCGGGCGTCCGTGTGCTTGCCGATGAAAAGGCCGTTGTCGACGGCCTGCAGATTGTGGGCGTCCCCTACCACGACACCACCTTTCCCATCCGCTTGCGTGCCTCACTGGAAGCCCTCAACCTCGACCGCGGCAGCGCCAGCATTCTGCTCAGTCACGCGCCCAACCGGCTGCCCATTGTGGAGGAAGCCGGCATCAGCCTGCAGCTCTCAGGCCACACCCACGGCGGGCAGATCTTCCCCTTTACCTGGCTCACCCGCCGCGTCTTCGGCAAGTTCACCCATGGGTTGAACTCCTTTGGCCGCTTGCAGGTTTACACGTCCTATGGCGCCGGAACCTGGGGCCCTCCCATGCGCGTAGGAACCAGCCCGGAGATCGTCTTGCTCACGTTCGAATAGCGTAGCTTTGCATTGAGCAGTTTCTTCGACGGGGTGGCTCGTATAGACTTGCCTTTCGATCTAAAAGAGGACCGATGATGCACTTTGCAAGCAAACGCTTTCTCGCATTCGCAGCTGCAGCAATTCTTGCCAGTTCAATCCCAGCAGGGGCGCAAGCCGCACAGCCCGCCTTCACCGGCCCCGACCTCAGCTTTCCCACCGTGCTCTACGGCGCCGCCTACTACAACGAGTACATGCCCGGCGACCAGGACGCACGGCTGGAAAAAGACGTTGCCCTGATGAAGGGCGCCGGCCTTAACGTGGTGCGCATGGGTGAGTCCACCTGGAGCCTGTGGGAGCCCGAAGACGGGCACTTCGAATACGCCTGGATGGATCGCGTGGTCGACGCGATGGGAAAGGCCGGCATCAAGGTCATTCTCGGCACGCCCACCTACTCCATGCCCGCATGGATGGCGCACCAGCACCCGGAGCTCTACGCCGACCACATCCCTCCCGGCATGTTCGGCGGCAAGGCAACCGCGAGCGTTTACGGCCTGCGCCAGAACATGGACACCGATGCGCCCGCCTTCCGCTTTTACGCCGAACGGCTGATCCGCCACATCGTCGCCCACTACAAGGACAACCCTACGGTCATCGGTTGGCAACTGGACAACGAGACGGGCAGCAACGACGCCGCCAATCCCGACGTCTTCATCGGTTTCCAGCATTACCTGGAGAAGAAATTCGTCACGCCCGAGGCGCTCTCCAAGGCCTGGTTCCTAAACTACTGGGGCGAGAACCTGCACACCTGGGAAGACCTGCCCACGCGCGACGGCACCATCTCCACGGGTTACAAGCTGGAGTGGACGCGCTGGAGCCAGATGCGCGTGACCGACTTTCTCCACTGGCAGGCCGCGCTGGTGCGCGAGTGCGCGGGCCCCAGGCAGTTCATCACCACCGACTACGGCGGCATGATGCACCGCGACGTGAACGAAGAGGTCATTGCCGAAGCCCTCGACATTCCCGCCGTGAACGTCTATCACGGCACCCAGGACCACTTCAACGGCGAGACGCAGTCGACGCAGGAGGACTTCACCCGCTCCCTGAAGCACTCCAACTTCCTGATCACGGAAACCAACGCCCAGACCACCGACTGGACCTCATCGCAGCAATACCCGCCCTACGACGGGCAACTGCGCGAGGACGTCTACACGCATCTATCGAACGGCGCCAACATGGTGGAGTACTGGCACTGGGCCTCGATCGCCGCCAACCAGGAGACGTACTGGAAGGGCGTCCTTTCGCACGATCTCGAACCCAACCGCGCCTACGCCGAGGTGAGCCGCACAGCGCACGAACTGGAGAAGATCGGCCCGCACCTGGTGGGCTTGCAGATTCACAATCAGGTCGCCATCCTGTGGAGCCGCGACTCCGATAACGCCATCAGCTTCATGCCCTTCACTGCGTCCGGTGGGGAATGGAGCTTTGGGCCGCCCACGGTGGAGTACGGCTCGGTGGTGCACCAGTTGCACAACGCCCTCTACGCGCTCAACATCGGCTCCGACTTCGTGTTTCCAACGACACAGGACTTCTCGCAATACAAGCTGCTCATCGTCCCGGCTCTTTACATCGCCGACGACGCGCTGTTGCAGCGGGTTTCCGATTATGTGAAGAACGGCGGCCACGTGGTGATGACCTTCAAGAGCGGGTTCGCCAACGAGAACTCCGCCGTCCGCTGGGTGCGCGCGCCGGGGCCGCTGCGCGAGGCTGCCGGTTTCAGCTACCAGGAGTTTTCGAACCTCGAACACCCGCTCGCGCTCAAGGACGATCCCTTCCACGCCGGCGCGGACAACAAGGTCTCCTACTGGGCCGAGTTCCTGATGCCCGAGCACGCCAAAGCCATCGCTTACTATGACCATCCGTTCTTCGGAAAATGGCCGGCCATCACCGAAAACGAATTCGGCTCAGGGACGCTGCTCTACGAAGGAACGTACCTCTCCGACAAGCTGCAGACCGCGGTGCTCAAGGGCGAGCTCGAGAAGCTCGGCCTCACGGGTCACGACCAGCAACTGCCTGCATCGGTCCACCTGCAGCACGGCGTCAACCGCCTGGGCAAGCGCCTCCACTACTACTTCAACTACTCCAGTGCCGAAGTGAAACTCAAGTACGCCTACGCCTCCGGTAGCAACCTGCTCGACGGAAAACCCTTGGCGCACGCAGCAATTTTCACGCTGACGCCCTGGGATTTGGCTATCATCGAAGAGCCATAAATTTCTCGGGTAGGGCGGATGACAGGCATGTGGCAGCGGAGGTTGTTCTCTGCCGCCGCATCCGCGCGTCCTCATCCGGAGCAAGCTCGAGGAGGAGCCGCATATGAGCACGGAATTGCACCCGCCGCAACCGGCCAAAGAGAAGATTGTTCGCACACGGCTCCACGGGATTGAGCTTTTGCTGAATGCCCGCCTCAACAAGGGCACCGCCTTCACGCCGGAGGAGCGCGACGCTTTCGCGCTCCATGGCCTGCTGCCGCCTCACATCGGCACCCTTGAAGATCAGCGCGCGCGCCGCATGCGAGTGCTCGCCAGCCGCGATACGGCCTTCGGCAAATACAGCAACATGCGCGACCTGCAGGACAACGACGAGACCCTGTTCTACTCGCTGATCGCCGAGCACACCGAAGAGCTGCTGCCTATCGTCTACACGCCGGCCGTGGGCGAGGGCTGCCAGCGCTTCAGCGAGATCTGGCGCAAGCCGCGCGGGCTTTTCATCAGCTATCCCAACCGCGACCGCATCGATCAGATGTTCGCCGACCCGCGCTACGACAACATCCGCTGCATCGTCGTCAGCGACGGCGAACGCATCCTCGGCCTGGGCGACCAGGGCGCCGGCGGCATGGGCATTCCCATCGGCAAGATGGCTCTCTACACGGCTCTCGCGGGCATCCCGCCCGAGCACTGCCTGCCGATTCTGCTGGACGTGGGCACGGACAACGAGAAGCTGCTCAGCGATCCGATCTACATCGGCTGGCAGCACCGCCGCGTGCGCGGCCAGGAGTACGACGACTTTGTCGAGGCCTTCGTCACCGCCGTCCAGCGCCGCTGGCCGCAGATTCTGCTGCAATGGGAAGACTTTGCCGGCACCAACGCGGCCATGCTGCTGGAGCGCTATCGCGACCGCATGTGCACCTTCAACGACGACATTCAGGGCACCGCCGCCGTCACCACCGCAACGTTGCTCTCCGCCGTCAACGCCACCGGCGTTCCGCTCAGGGACCAGACCATTGCGCTGTTCGGCTCAGGCGGTGCAGGAGTCGGCATCGCCAACCTGCTGCTCACGGCCATGCAGGAAGAAGGCCTTACCGAAGCCGAGGCCCGCAGCCGCATCTACGCGTTCAATCGCTACGGATTGCTGGTGGAAGGCGCGCGCGGCATTCGCGAGAGCCAGCAGCCCTGGGTGCGCCCGCGCGCCGACCTCGAAGGCTGGCAACTCTCCGGCGGCGAAGATGTTTCTCTGCTCGACGTGGTGCGCAACGCAAAGATCACGGCCCTCGTCGGTACCTCCACACAGGCCGGCGCGTTTACCGAAGAGATTATCCGTGCCATGGCCAGTCACACGCCGCGACCCATTGTCTTCCCACTCTCCAACCCAACCTCGTGCGCCGAAGCCACGCCCGCCGACCTGCTACGCTGGACCGACGGCCAGGCCATAATCGGCACCGGCAGTCCCTTTGCGCCGGTCGAGGTCAACGGCAGGCTCATTCCCATCGCGCAGACCAACAACTCCTACATCTTTCCCGGTCTCGCCCTGGGCATCCTGGTCTCCCGCGCCCGGCGCGTTACGGACGGCATGATCATGGCCGCCGCCAAAGCGCTGGCGCAGCTATCTCCTGCGCGCGAAGACCGGAACGGCCGCCTGCTTCCACCTATCGGGGAATCGCGCAAGGTGGGCATGATTGTGGCGGAAGCCGTTGGCAGGCAGGCGATTGCCGACGGCGTATCCGAACTCGCCGGCAAAGCCACGCTCAAAGAGCAGCTCCAGGCTTACGTCTGGGAACCCGTCTACCTGCCCTATGAGCGTTTGCTCTGACGCTCTACGCGCCTGCCGGAGCCCGCATGGATTCGAGGGCAGCGGTTAGGTCCGTGGCAAGAGTCTGCTGGGTTTCTGCGGGGAGCTTTTCTTCGTGATGGGTGAGGTAGAAGACGTCGATGGCGGTTTCGCCTTCGGTGTCGATCAGCGCGACCTTGATGTCGCACTGGTGCGTGGCCAGCGTGAGGGCGATCTGGCGCAGCAGGCCCGGCACGTCCTGCGAGATGACCTGCAACAGCGTGGAGTGCGTGGAGGATTCGGAGTCGAACTCCAGGCGGGTGGCGACCTCGACTTTGAGGTTGCCGGGATGGTTCATGTGGCGGCGCGCTTCGAGCAGTTGCTGCACTGAGACCTTCTGCGCCACCACGTCGTGAAGGTTGGCCAGGAAGCGGTCCTTCTCGCTGGGGTTCAGCTCCAGGGTGTGAAAGACATCGGTGAAGTGGAAGCTGTCCACAATCACACCAGCCTCGTTGGAGAAGGCGCCGGCCTTGACGATGTTCATGCCCCAGGCGGCCAGGGTTCCGGCCACGTCGGCAAACAGGCGCGTGCGGTCGCGGGTAATCACGGTCAGGTCGAAGAGCTGGCGATTCGGCCGCAGATCGAGCTGGACCGGGTCCTTGTCGAGATTGAGCGCCATTTGGAAGTGGTGCCGGATCTGCTCGGGCAGCCGCGTCTGCAGGTAGCGCTGCGGCAGCCCTTCAAGAAATTTGCGGAGTGATTCGTACTGCGCGGCGGGAACCATGGAGCGGATGCGGTTGAGAAGGGTGGGATCGATGGCGGCGTGGTAGCGGACCTCGTCGACCGAGCGGTCCATGAAGTTGGCGGTGGACATGTAGAACTGCCAGAGATTCTCGGCCTTCCAGGGAGTCAGCGCGTCGGGATTGACGGCCTTGATGTCGGCGAAGGTCATGATGGTGAGCATCTTCAGCAGTTGCGGGCTGCCGATTTTCTCAGAAAAGCTGCGCACGTTTTCCGGGTCGAAGATGTCGCGGCGCAGGGCGAGCGACATTTCCAGGTGCAGTCGGATGAGCTTGAGAATCGACTCGCGCTCTTCGGCGTCAAAGTCCAGGCGCGCCAGGAATGCGTCGGCCAGTTCCACGCTCTGGCCGGCGTGTTCGCCGGTGCGGCGAGCTTTGCCCGTGTCGTGCAGCAGGAGCGCAAGCAGAAACAGATCGAGCCGGTCGATCTCCGGCAGCAGTTGCGCAAGCCGTTGTTCGTAGTCGTAGGCCGGAGTGCGCAGGCCGTGGACGTTGTCGATGGTGAGGAAGGTGTGTTCGTCGACGGTGTAGCGGTGATAGCTGTCGCGGATCACCAGCGCGTCGATGCCGTGGAACTCGGGGATGAGCATCTCCAGCACGCCCAGCGCATGCATGGTGCGGAGGGCATGCGCCGCGTGCGGCCCCAGCAGCACTTCGCGCAGTGCGTTCCACAGGTACGGCCCCTCGGGAATGTGGATGGCCAGTGCAGGTAGCGCGTCGGTGATGCGGTCTTCAGCGGCCTGTGAAAGCGTGTAGCCGTGCGTGGCCATCATGGAGAAGATGCGCAGGATAGCGGCGGTGTCGTTGAACTGCGCGCCCGGCACAATGTCGATTCGTCCCTGGTCGAGAAGGAAATCGGTTCCGGCGATGGGCGTGCGGCGGCGGCGGAACTGGCGATAGAAGCTGACCGGCGCGGGCAGGTGTTCCATCAAGAGCGCCGCCCGGCGGTAGACGATGCGGGCGTGGCGATAGTAGGTCCGCATCCAGTAAGAAGGATCCGCGGTCCCGCGGGTCTCCAGGCCGATCGAGTTGGCGGCGGCTTCGTCCTGCGATTGCCAGTCGAGCGTGTTGTCGTCGCGCCCATGGCGGAAGTGGAGAAAACAGCGGGCGGCGGCGAGAAAGTCGAAGGCGGCCTCGGCGTCGCCGCGGGCGCTCTGGAAGACGCCACCGCGCTGGCGCGGCCACTCCTTGGTCTCCTTCAGGTGGAAGAGCAGGGCGAACCAGACCGCCAGGTGATAGTCGCGCAGGCCGCCTGGACACTCCTTCAGGTTGGGCTCCAGGTGAAAGATCGTATTGCCGTACTTGGCGTGACGGGCGCGGGCAATCTCGCCCAGCTTCTGTGTAATGGTGTTCCACTCGCTCAACACGAGCCCGGGCAGCACGGTCTGATGGAGCTGCTGGTAGAGGGGAAACTGGCCGGCCAGGAAGCGGCGATCCAGCGTGGCCAACGTGAACTCGAGATTATCCGGATCAAATCGCCCGGCTTCCTTCACCGTGCGGGAACTGGGGCTGGCCCGCAGGCCGATGTCCCACATGCCCTGGATAATGCTGCGGACGGCCTCCTTGGCCTGATCTTCTGTCTTCTCGTCGGCAAAAGCGAACAGGACGTCGATGTCCGAGTAGGGGAAGAGATCCTTGCGTCCGTATCCACCTAAGGCGAGAAGTGATACGTTCAGAGCGGGCTGCCCTGCAAAGGCCCGGCGCCACATTTCAATGAGGATGCGGTCAACCACGGCAGAGCGGCGGCGGATGGCGGCGGTGCCGTCTCCGGTGCGCTCACAGGTCTGGCGGACAAGCGCCATCTCCCGCGTATACTGCTCCCGAAGATCGTCAACCGCCAAGGCGACTGGATTCATGAGGGTTTTGGTCGTGGCCTGCCGAAGCAAGAAGGAATTGTTAACAGAATAAGCGATTTTCTCCCCGCTGGGGAGATTTGGGTTGATGGGGATGGAAAAGACGGGCGCTGGTTGTTCAGATTAGCGTGCATCGGTGCCGAATGGCAACCTTGTCTCGCGAGCCGGGCGGCTTCGCTTCGCAGGAACGGGCAGGGCAGGGTTCATGGCAGGCCAGGCCTCAATATCGAGGCCTGGTCCGCCCACTTTGCTGGAATGAGTTTACAGCGCCGTCTCGCCGCGTTCGTCGTTGCGGATGCGGATAGCTTCGTCGATGCGGCTGACGAAGATCTTACCGTCGCCGATACGGCCGGTGCGGGCGGCGGAGCCTATGGCCGCGATGGCCTTGTCCTTCATATCGTCGGTGACCACCAGTTCGATCTTCACCTTGGGCAGCAGGTCGACCGTGTATTCGCGGCCGCGGTAGAACTCGGTGTGGCCCTTCTGGCGGCCATGGCCGCGGGCCTCGAGAATGGTCATGCCTTCAATGCCTGCTTCCAGCAGCGCATCCTTGACGGCATCCAGCTTGGAAGGCTGGAGTATGGCTTCGATCTTGAGCATGTTCAAAATGCCTCGTTTGACAGCGTAACAGGCCGAACGGAGGATTGGGCGGTTGCTGCCGGGTGTTTTCTTGAAAAGTTGTTTACTGGGAGTGAACAGCCCAGACTGGATTCGAGACCCGGTTCGTTCCCGGGCCCTGGCTCAGGTGTTCAGGTCGTACCCTTCCTCGTTGTGCTGCGAGAGATCAAGGCCCGCGGCTTCCTCCTCCGCGGAGACGCGCAGCCCCATTGTCTTGTCGACCAGGAAGAGCAGCGCCAAGGTCCCGACGATGGAGATGACCCACGCAATGGCTACGCCGAGGAACTGGTTGAGAAGTTGGCCCCAATGTCCGTCCATGACGCCGGTCGGCACGTCCTTGCCGAAGGCGGCGTTGATGGCGCGGGTGGCAAACAGGCCGGTGAGCAGTGCGCCCAGGGTTCCTCCGGCGCCATGCACACCAAAGGCGTCCAGGGAGTCGTCGTAGCGGAAGAGGCTCTTCACCTCAAAGACCATGAAGGAGCAGAACACCCCGGCAAGGAAGCCGATGGCCAGCGCGGACATGGGCTGCACAAAGCCGGAGGCGGGGGTGATGGCCACCAGTCCGGCAACAGCCCCGGAGATGGCGCCCAGGGCGGTGGGCTTGCCGTTGTGGATCCACTCGGCGATGGACCAGCCGATGGCGGCGGCGGCGGCGGCGAAGTGGGTATTCACAAAAGCGCTGGTGGCCAGCGAACTGGCGGCCAGGGCGCTGCCGGCGTTGAAGCCGAACCAGCCCACCCATAGCATGCAGGCGCCGATAAAGCTGAGCACCATGGAGTGGGGCGGCATGGCGGTGTGGGGGTAGCCGATGCGCTTGCCAAGGTAGAGGCAGGTGATGAGCGCCGAAACGCCGCTGGTGACGTGCACCACGGTGCCTCCGGCAAAGTCGAGCGAGGGGAAGTGGCCCCCGTTCGAGTTCAGCAGCCCGCCAACGCCCCATACCATGTGCGCCATCGGGCAATAGACAATCAGCGACCAGAGAGAAAGAAAGACGGCCATGGAGCTGAACCTCATGCGCTCGGCAAAGGCGCCGGTGATGAGCGCCGGCGTGATGATGGCGAACATGAGCTGGTAGATCATGTAGGTCTGCTCGGGAATGGTGGGAGCGTAGTCGGTGTTGGGCGTCAGGCCAACGCCGCGCAGGAAAACGTGCTCGAAGCCGCCGATGAAGCCGTTACCGTGGCCGAAGGCCAGCGAGTAACCGAGGACAGCCCAGAGAATGGTGACCAGCCCCATCATGGCGAAGCTCTGCATCATGGTGCCGAGGATGTTCTTCCTGCGCACCAGGCCGCCGTAGAACAGCGCCAGGCCAGGGCCGGTCATGAGCAGGACCAGGGCCGCGGAGATCAGCATCCACGCGTTGTCGCCGGCCGATTGCGCATTTTGAACGGCCTGCTGGAGTTGGGCGATCTGGGCCTGCGTGGCGGGGGCTGAAGCAGCAGTGGCAGCGGCGGGAGCCTGGGCGAGGGCTGAAGAACCCAGGAGGGCGGGCAGGAGCAACAGAAGAAAGGTACGACTGCGCATAATTGTTTCCGCTCCGGAAGAGGCGCACCCGCATGGATGTGCGGGCGAGAAACAGGGTTGGAGTTTCCGTGATCAACCATCGAATCGACGTGATTCGGCGGCCGCTCACAGCTGATCTGTGTCCGGCACGGGGCCGGCAACAGATCAAAGGTTGGACTGGCGATGATGGCGCGTAACCCTGATTTTCTTAGAGACGGGAAGATAACGCAAGTGTCTTTGCGAATCTTCATGGCTTCATGATGTCGAACATGCTATTCGCAGCGCTGGCCGGGGAGGCGAGAGTGGGGCGAAGTCTGGGAGTCAGGGACCGTCGGCCCCGCTGCAGCGGAGCTTCACCTGGATTGATGAAGCCACAAAAACCTGACCCCTTTCCCAGCTTTTTGAGTAACGGCCCTGGTCCCTGTTTGTGGGAAGCTGTCTCCTGTTCTCTGATCCCCGTTCCCTGCGTTGGAGTTATACTTGAAAGCATGGCGGCAATGGCAGAGCGGGACCACTACCTTTTCGGGGCCCTTGAAAGCAGCGCAATGAATCGCGTCAAGCTCAAGGAAGTGAGCTACGGTTATGAAGAGCCGGAAGGCGTGTTTCTAACCTCGCTGGATTTTGCCGTCAACTGGATCCGCAAGAACTCCGTCTGGCCCATGACCTTCGGCCTTGCCTGCTGCGCCATTGAGATGATGTCCATGGGGGCGTCGCGATTTGATGTGGCGCGCTTTGGCGCCGAGGTATTTCGCCCCTCGCCGCGCCAGTCCGATCTGATGGTGGTTGCCGGGAGGGTATCCCATAAGATGGCCCCCGTCATCCGTCGCCTCTACGACCAGATGCCGGAGCCAAAATGGGTGATTTCCATGGGCGCCTGCGCCACTTCAGGCGGGGTGTTCAACAACTACGCGCTCGTTCAGGGGGTTAATCAAGTGGTTCCCGTCGACGTGTATGTCCCAGGGTGTCCACCACGCCCCGAGCAACTCTTATACGCGATTACGCTTCTACAGGAAAAGATACAGCGCGAACCACGCAGCCTGGTAAAGACGCTGAATCTTGGGTAGTTGGGAGCAGTCTTCTATTTGCATGAGGCATTGATTACTGAAGTAACTTACCTCTCCGCTACGCTGTGGGGACTGTGGCATTTTAGAATGCAAACTGTTGAAAAAAAGTGCCGTTCCAGATTCCACCTATGGTACGTTTAATTGTGCTGTAGGGACAGCCTTCGATCCGTTTTTCTTGTTGGATTCGAGTTAGTCCGAGCCGCATTATGAGCTCGAAGCAGCTTTTAGTTACTCGTCATTCAGATCTGTTGCGGAGGATAAAGCGCATGCATTCTCGTGTTTCGAAATCTCTAAGATGGGCTGTTGTCTTGACCTTCAGTGCGGTCCTGCCACTTGCTCTGGCCGCCCAGGATTCAGCCAAACCGGCCACGACGGCCTCATCGCAAGATTCCCCTTCCAAGTGGGACATCTTTGCGGGCTACAGCTACCTGGCCCCGCACGGCACGGTTGTAACTGAAGACGGTGGGTATACCACCACGCTGCAGAGCATCGACTATGGCTCGATTCTCAGTGTCGCCCGCTATTTCAACAAGTATGTCGGTGTGCAACTGGAAGCCGACGAACACATCCTGAACCAGACGGCCAATGGCGGCGGCTCTACCTATGCCAATGACGACTTCTCCGGTGGAGGCGGTGGTCTGATCTTCCGTCATCCTTCTCCTGACATCACTCCCTTCGTGCACGCCCTGGTTGGATTGGAGTACGGCGGCGTTTATCACTCGGCCGACGCCTTCGGCGCGGTGCTCACAATCGGTGGCGGAATGGACTATGAAACGCCCTTCTTCAACCACCATTTGGCCATTCGCATCTTCCAGGCCGACTATCAATACACCCATGAGAACTTCGGTCCGGGCGGACGCCTCAATGCAAACATGGCGCGGCTGAGCGCGGGTTTTGTGTACCACGTTGGTACCATCCTTCCGCCGCCGCCTGTCACGTTGGCTTGCTCGGCCAGCCCGGTTTCGGTCTTCCCCGGCGATCCGGTCACGGTGACCGCGACTGCGGGCGCCCTGGATCCCAAGCTGAATGCGATCTATTCGTGGTCCGGAACCGGCGCCTCGGGTACCGGCACCTCGGTCTCCATCGCCACCGGCTCTCTGGCCGCCGGCACCTATACGGTCAAGGCCACGGTCAAGGAAGGCAAGGCCGGCAAGGAAGGCTTGAAGCCCGGCGAGGCCGCAGACTGCTCTGCCAGCTTCACGGTCAAGGCCTTTGAGCCGCCCACCATCAGCTGCACGGCCAATCCCACCACCATCAAGCCGGGAGAGACCAGCACCATCACCTCCATGGGCATGAGCCCGCAAAACCGCCCGCTCACCTACAGCTACACCGCCTCGGCCGGCACGGTCAGCGGCAGCGGCACCACGGCGACCTTCTCTTCGGCAGGCGCACCGACCGGTGCTGTGGGCATCACCTGCAATGTGTCCGACGACAAGGGTCAGACTGCAACCGCGAGCACCAGCGTGACCATCACGGCTCCGTACGTTCCTCCGGTGCCGCACACCCAGGCTCTATGCTCCATCACCTTCTCCAAGGACCTCAAGCGCCCGACCCGCGTCGACAACGAAGCCAAGGCCTGCCTCGACCAGGTTGCCCTCGACCTGCAGCGGCAGTCAGATGCCAAGGCGGTGGTGGTCGGCGAGTCAGATGCCAAGGAAAAGGCCGCGACCACCAAGGCAGAGAAGCTGGCCGCGAAGCGCAAGCACCCCAAGCCGGTCATCCCTGACGACGCCCAGCGCGCGGTCAACACCAAGGAGTACCTGGTCACCGAGAAAGGCATTGATGCTTCCCGCATCAGCGTCGCTACCGGCACCACCGATGGCCAGACCGTGGAAGACTACCTGGTTCCCGCGGGTGCAACCTTCACGGCCGACGTGACCGGAACCACCCCGGTGGATGAGACCGCGGTGAAGCCGGTTGTGCGCAAGCCGCTCCCGGAAAGGAAGCACACCCACAAGCCCCCGGTGAAGGCACCAGTGCCGGTGTCTGGCGCCAAGCCGCCGCAAAAGTAAGGACTGGCCGTCTGGCCCGCCCGCGCGGTGAATCAGCTTCTCCATCCTTCCCGTCATCGCAGGGAGGATGGAGAACAAAAAGGGTTGAGTTAATCCTCCTGCAACCACTCGAGGCTGACCGGGAAGCCGGTCAGCCTCATCAATTTTGTAAGGCCGCTTTTATTCATACCTGTATAGCCATTCTGGGAGCTTGTTGTTTGAATGAGCCGTTTGCGAATTTGTGCTAGATTCCTGAGCCGGCGCGGTGGTACCGTGTGGGCCGTTCTTTTTCTGTTCATCGCGATTGGTCTTGAAAGGCTTCCCGCACAGGCGACTTGGAACGCAGTCGGTCCTGCGGGTGGGGACGCGAGGGCGTTCGCGGCGGTTCCGGCGCAGCCCAATCACCTATATCTTGGCACCACCAACAGCTGGATTTACGAGTCTGTCGATCAAGGCGCCTCCTGGCGCAGGCTGGCGAAGCTGGGCTCCTCGGACGACCTGGTGCTGGACAGTATCGTTGTGGATGAGGCGAATGCCGCCACCATCTACGCGGCCGCCTGGAAGGTTGACCAGCTCGGCGGCGGATTGTGGGTCACCCATGACGCCGGCACGAGCTGGATAGCCGTTGAAGGCCTCCGCGGCCAGTCGATTCGCGCTTTTACGCAGGCGCCTTCCAATCC
>DATNHL010000033.1:0-4856 GCA_035604995.1 Occallatibacter sp.
GGCGGCCGTGTACGAGCCGCTAACCATCCTACCGAGCTGAGACTATGAGCCCACAAGTCCGCGTGACCTTCGTCAATCATCTGCCCGACCTGATGACCTGGAAAGACTACGCGGCCGCACACGAGCGCAAGATCGTTCGCATTCGCCTGACGCCTGAGCCGGATGGCTTGGAGATCCTCGTCGACAGTCCCTACCCGCAGCTCGCGGAGAACTTGCTTGCCGCGCTAGGCCCCGAGGCGATTGAGATGATGCTATGTGGCTAAACCCATTCTGAGGAATGATATCGTGTTCGCCATCCCGCCACGAAGCGCTTACGACTGGAATTGGACCCTGTTTGGGATTCCCGTTCGCGTGCACCCCTTTTTCTGGCTCGCTGCCGCACTCATGGGTCTCTACGCGCTGGAATTGGGCGCCGTTTATTTCGTCATCTGGGTCCTTTGTTTTTTCGTCTCGTTGTTGATCCACGAGCTTGGGCACGTGCTCGCGGGGCGGTATTTCGGGGCGCACGGGCAGGTTTTGCTCTATGGGTTTGGCGGGTTGGCCATTGGCAGCACCAATCTGAGCAAGCGCTGGCAGCGCATCATCGTCTATAGTGCCGGCCCATTGGCAGAGATAGGCTTGTTCGGCCTAGCCTGGCTGGGCATCAAGTCTCTCGATCCCGGGGAAGACTCGCACTTGTTAGGCTGGACGCTCTGGGTCTTATTCTTCATCAATCTGTTTTGGGGCGGTCTGAATCTGCTGCCTGTCTGGCCGCTAGACGGCGGCCAGATCAGCCGGGAGGTGTGCATCGCGTTGAATTCCCGCCGGGGCTCGCGAATCTCCTTGATCATCTCGATCGCCACCGCCGGCCTTCTCGTTGTCAATGCCCTGAGCGTGATCAGTACTAAACGGTCCCTAATTCCCGGTCTGGAAATGCTGAAAGGCCCATGGCTTGTCCTGTTCTTCGGCCTGCTGGGGTACAATAGCTATCGGGCTTTGCAGTTCGAGAATTCGCGCCATCGCTGAGAGAACGGCTATGCAATTGGGTGGACAGGGAGAGCCGTCAGCGGTCTGGCGGTGTGCCTTCGAGAGTGAAGAGACCTACGTAGTTATTCCGGCGGCCAACCCAGGTTCTGCCATTTGGGGAGGCGACCAGTTCGTCAAGCCACGAAGGAAACCAGGCAATAGACTTTCCCCTAGCCGTGTGTTCGATGGCAGTCTCTAGTTCAGAAGTTACGGCACGATACGGTAAGCATTCTTTGCCATGCAGCATGACCTCAACATCGGATTGGCCTTGAATAACCTTCAGACACTGCCCCGTAGCTGTTTCCCACAACCGCACCGTGTTGTCCCACGCCTGGGAGGCCAGCAGGCGGCCGTCTGCAGTGAAGGCCACTCGTTGGACGTCGCTCCCGTCCAAGTTCAGAATTAGCTGCTTGCGATGGCGGAGGCTGTACACAGTGAATGGCACACTTAGGACCGGGGGGTCGTGGCTTCGCAGACAGGCCAGTTCCTCACCCGTGGCCGTGTCCCACACGCGCACCGTCCCGTCCTCCGCCCCCGATGCTAACCTACGGCCGTCCGGCGCGAATGCCACGGACCGGACCTCTCCCTCATGTCCGTGCAGGCAGACCAGCTGATGCCCTGTGGCCACGTCCCACAGCCGCACCGTACTATCGCCTGAGCCCGACGCCAGCTTGCAGCCGTCCGCCGCAAAGTCAAGGCAGCTGACCGCGTCTGCATGGCCGCGAAGGCAGGCCAACTCCTGCCCGGTGGCCGTGTCCCACAGCCGCACCGTGTTGTCGTCTGAGCCCGATGCCAGCCGGCTGCCATTCGGGGAGAATGCCACGCTCCAGACCGCGCGTTCGTGTCCGCGCGGGTAGACCAACTCCTGTCCGGACCCTGTTTCCCATAGCCGCACTGTATTGTCGTCTGAGCCCGATGCCAGCCGACGGCCGTCCGGGGTGAACGCCACGCTCCAAACTGCGCGTTCATGTCCACGCAGGCAGGCCAGCTCCTGCCCCACAGCCGGGTCCCACAGCCGCACCGTCCCGTCGGCAGACCCGGAAGCCAGCCTGTGGCCGTCCGGCGCGAACGCGACGCTCCAGACGGCACGTTCATGTCCACGCAAGCAGGCCAGCTCCTGCCCCGTAAGCGCCTCCCACAGCCTTACCGTTCCGTCGGGCGATGCTGACGCCAGTCTGAGGCCATCGGGCGCAAACGCTACGCTCCAGACTGCGCGCTCATGACCGTTCAGGCGAGCCAGCTCGCGCCCAGTGGCCACGTCCCACAGCCGCGCCGTCCTGTCGCCTGACCCCGATGCCAGTCGGCAGCCGTCCGGCGCGAACGCTACGCACCAGACCGCGCGCTCATGTCCACGCAGGCAGGCCAATTCCCGCCCCGTGACCGCATCCCACAGCCGCACCGTGCCGTCCTGCGCCCCCGATGCCAGATGACGGCCGTCCGGCGCAAACGCTACGCTCCGGACCGGGGGTCCATGTCGGCACCGGCAATCCAATTCCCGCCCCGTGGCTGCATCCCACAGTCGCACGGTCCCGTCCTCCGATCCCGACGCCAGATGACGGCCGTCCGGGCCGAACGCGACGCTCCGGACTTCGCCTTCATGCCCGCGGAGGCAGGCTAGTTCCTGCCCTGTGGCCGCGTCGCATAGCCGGACCGTTTGGTCAACGGATGCCGACGCCAGTATGCGTCCGTCCGGTGCAAACGCCACGCTCCAGATGGTGTGCTGATGCGCGCGAAACACTGCCCGCAAGGCTGTACCCAGGTGGACCGTCGGCGGCCGCAACGACCGCACCCAGAGGAAATCGGGGGTTTCTTGCTCTTTGTTCGTGCGCCAGCGCTCCAACAAATCCGAGATTTTCGCGCCGGGAAATTGCCAAGGCGGGACACACGTCTTTTGTGATGAGTCCTTCGGCTCATAATGTTTCTCTGCAACCGAACAGTCGTACCACCAGCCGAAGTTCCACAGACATTGAAACACACAGGTCGGATGTCGTGCCAGAAAGTGGACCTCTCTCGCCAGAGCCTCGCCCAATAAATCCACAATTCGCCGCTGTAGATGTCCTCCGGGCAGAGCCGCAAGGGCTGCATTGAAATCGCCGACCAGGTCGAAGATCAAGCCCAACTCGGCCTTCGCTTCCAGATACTGCCAGTCAGTCAATAAAGCCGCGAGGGCATCCAGCTGGCCGGCGGTCAGCAGATGGACCACCTTGTGCCGCAGACCGTATTGTCCCAGCTTCCCCGCCGGCCGGTCGAGCCAGCGGCAAAAGACCTCCTCAACCTGCAGGCAGCCCTCGGTTCCCAGCACTTGCGTGCGCACGTAATCCGCCAACCCCTGGTGCCACGGTTTAAACCGCCCCTGGCCTGTATCCAGCAACCACTGGCTCATCTCCTCCAGTCGATCCCTGCAGTCGTCCAGCATCAGCGCCTGGCCATCCGTAGTCAGCAGGTCGCGCAGCTCCCCTGCGCCCAGCGGATCGCGGGCCACGCACAGCAAATGCAACAGCCGGACCTTGTGCCGGCCTTCGGCTGTTGCGAAGCGCGTTCCCGAGCGCTCTCCGATCCTGTTGTAGATCGCGCGGAAGAGGGCTTCGAGGCTGGCCGGCGCGGCCTCCGGATCAATGCGGAACAACACGCCCTGCTGGGCTGACTTTGCCCATTGCTGCCCGATGTCATCCACGAAGAAATGCAGAAAGAGCGGGTTGCCGCCCAGCCGGTGGAAAACTTGCTCGAAATCGATGACCTGCCGTAGCGCCGTCACCACCCCGGCGTCGAGCCGGCGTTCCATCAGCGTCTGGAAGTCCGCCACGGTCAGCGGCAGTAATTGCTGCTCTTCTAGTGAGCGCAGCCGCGCCCGCAGGGCCAGCACCAAGGGAATGTCGGGCCGGCAGCTTAGGATGACCCGTACCCCTTCGGGCAAGGTCGGCGGGAGAAACCGGAGCCCATCGCTGCCTTCCAACTCGTCAAGGGCGTCGAGCACAACCACTGCGCGACCCGTCTTGGCATGCACTGAGATTAGGGCTCTGACTAGGCCATTGCGCAGGTCGTCCATGTCCCCCTGGTAGGCTGCGGGCCCGAAGGCGGTCCCGGCCAGGTCGGCCGCCTGGCGGATCAGGGCCGGCACGAACCGCGACGGCTGAGGGTGGCTCCTGACCATGTGCAGCAGGCATCCGTCGCCGGCCTGCTCGCGGTGGGCCAACTCGGCCATCAGAGCCGACTTGCCCTGCCCGGGCGGGCCCAGCAGTAGAAGGTAACCGCCTTCTGTCTTGCCCTCGATCCAGGCCGCCAAACGGCTGAGCACTTCGGTTCGGCCGACGAAGTGGCGGCGGTGCGACTCCTGCTCCTGGCGAACCTCGGGCAACTCCAACTCAGGATCGCCTGGGGGCGCGGCGGCGACCACGGCCTGGCGCTGCCCCATCGGCAGACCGGCGCGCAGGCGGGGCAGCAGCCGCTCCAGAGATTGGGCCGGGAAATCCCCCGCCTGCTCCTCGTGCCTGGCCAGGCCCGAGCTGTAGGAGACGTACACCGCCTTATCGATACGGAGGAAGCCGTCCACATCACGCCAGCGGCTGTCCTGCAAAAAGAAAGGCACCTGCCGCTTCAGGTGCGTGGGCACCAGGGCCAGGGGAAAGAGCGGCAAATACGTCTGCCGGTCCCGCGCCACCAACAGCAGCGACTCGCGGTCGGCGCGGACGGGGCCGCCATTCTCTGCCAGGTCGCCAGGCTGCAAAGCCAGCGCAAAGGGCCGCTTGACCCGTTCCGTGCAACCGTTTAACAGGTCGGCCCGTTTCACCTGGCCCGCTTCGATCACCACCGGCCGGACGAGCTGCAAGTCGGCCAGCCAGGGCATGCGGGCG
>DATNHL010000034.1:0-2295 GCA_035604995.1 Occallatibacter sp.
CAGCTTCGCCAGCCCGAAGTCCAGAATCTTCGCTTGCCCGCGACTGGTCACGAAGATGTTGGGCGGCTTGATGTCACGATGGATGATGCCCTTTTCGTGAGCTGCCTCCAAAGCGTCCGCGATCTCGATCGCCAACTCCAGCAGCGTGTTCAGCGGTAGGGGCGGTTCGCGAGCCGCCCCTACGCCAATGCGGTGCTTCAGCGTCTGCCCTTCCAGAAACTCCATGACGATGAAGGGCTGGCCGTCGTGCTCGTCAATGTCATGAATGGTGCAGATGTTGGGATGGTTCAGCGCCGAGGCGGCGCGGGCTTCACGCTGAAAACGCTCTAATGCCTGCCGGTCCTTGGAAAGTTCTTCGGGCAGGAACTTCAGCGCTACCAGCGACCCCAGGCGAAGATTCTCGGCCTTATACACCACGCCCATGCCGCCCCCGCCCAGTTTCTCCAGGATGCGGTAATGGGAAACGGTCTTGCCGAGCCTCTCCTGATCGCCCTGCGAGGCGCCTCCTGACAGCGACTCATCCTCGGCCAGGGCCTTCGCCGCGACTTCGATGGCGGGCGACTCCAGTACGCTGGCGCCGTGCTCGCCCTCCGCCAACAACGACTCGACCTCGTCGCGCAAAGCGGAATCACCCGCGCAAGCTTCCGCGAGGAAAGCCCCGCGCTGGCTCTCCGGCCGCTCCAGCGCCGCGTGATACAGCCGCTCGATCTCCTTCATCCGATCGCGCTCCACTGCGCCGCTCCCTCTAGCCTAACTGCCGACCTCTTCCTGGCAACGCCGCAACCCAATGCAGATTCTTCGCTCGACGCGAAGAGAAGATTCACCACAGAGCGCACAGCGCGGCCTGACAGCCGCATCCAAGATTCCAGATTCAAAATTCCAGACCAGAAATCCTTATTCGCGCAAAAGATCTAGGGAATAGAAGAGGAGAGACACCTGGTCGTCTTTTCTCCGTGCCTCTGTGTCTCTGTGGTGAATCTTTTCCCGGCCATCCCTACGAATTCCCCCGGCGAAGCTCGCGGGCCAGCCACGCCTTGGCAAACTTCCAGTCGCGCATCACGGTCTCAGGTGAAATCTTGAGCACTTCGGCTGTCTCTTCTACTACGCTCAGGCCGCCGAAAAAGCGCAACTCGACTACCTGACTTTTCCTCGGCTCGAGAGTCGCCAGCGCCGTCAGCGCATCATCGACTGCCAACAAATCCTTACTCCGTTCCTGTCCTGCCACCAGGCCTTCATGCAATGAGGTGCGCGGAGCCCCGCCGCCTCGCTTCACGTAATGCCGAGCCCGGGCGAAGTCGGTAAGAATTCGCCGCATCATGCGGGCGCAGACCGCGAAGAAGTGCGCCCGGTCCTGCCAGCTCACGTTCTTCACGTCCACCAACCGCACATAGACTTCGTTGACCAAAGCCGTGGCCTGAAGTGTGTGGCCCGACCTCTCCCGCGCCATGAACCGCCGCGCCACCCGGCGCAGTTCCGCGTAGACAAGCGGAGTCAGCTTCTCGAGCGATTGCTCGTCCCCTTCGCCCCAGGCTCGCAATAGAACCGTGATCGCTTGTTTGGAAGGTGTGCGTCCGGACCGTCCACCGGGATGAGCCGGGAAGCCCGGCGACTCGGAGCTTGCCGCGACAGGAGAGCGCCTTTCAGCCATAACCCAGCCTCTTTCCCAGCGGACCCGGGCTGCCGTGCCAGTTTTGCGCCCAGTTTCTCGCTCCTGCGGATGGAAGTCAAGTTCTTGATCCGAGGAGGGGCGGCTATGGCAAGGATACAAGGTGCATTGATGAGCTTGCTTTTGGTGTTCGGTACAGCTTACGGGCAGAGCGCGCAGGCGGTTCCGGCGACGGGAACGAGTACTCCACCGGCCGTCAGCCCTCAAGGGCGCGGCAGCTTGAAGATCACCCTGCGGATGTATAACTACGGCGTCGCACGCAGCACGTTGGTCCAAGCTGAAGGCAAGGCGACGGCGATCCTCAACCAGGTTGGACTCGAGGTGAGCTGGGTCGATTGCCCGGCGACGCCGGCGGAGTTCAAAAGCTATCCCGGCTGCCAAGGCTTCTTAGGCACGACCGATTTCGCGGTCAAGATCCTGACCGCCGATGAGGCGGAACGGTTCCCCTCGCATCATGAAGCCCTGGGCCGAGCCATGCCGTGCCCCGCAGACCAGGTGGGATGCTCGGCCTACATTTTCTACCGCAACGTTCTGGAGGTAGCAGCCGACGGTGTCGCCGACAAGTCGCAGGTGCTGGGCCACGCCGTGGTTCACGAGATCGGCCACCTGCTGCTGGGTCCGAATTCCCA
>DATNHL010000035.1:0-4744 GCA_035604995.1 Occallatibacter sp.
AGGGTGATTCCCGAGGACGAGTGCCCAGCCAACTGCGCCTGCCGACAGGTGCACCCACCGCGTCCAGCAAGGTTGCCAAAAAGGTTGGGTTGGGGTTGATCTGACTCTTGTGGCAACGTACCTGCCGCGAATTGGTGGCGGATCGCTGGCGGTGACAGTCAGGCCTAGAATGAGGACAGAGGACCGCTCTCCGGGCGAGCACCGGCGGGGCGGCCGGGGAGGATGGAGATGGAGCGCCAGGAGTCTCATCCAATCCAGACCTATCCAGACGCGGCAAAGGAAGACCACGCCGGGCAAAGCCGGACGGATGCGCTGCAGGCTCATCGAAGGTCCTACGCGCAACGCATCACGGCTCAGGCCGGCATGGCTCCAGGCATCGGTATGCAAACCGAGATTGCCGCTGCTTTCGCGTCGATTCCGCGGGAGAAGTTTGTGGAGCCGCCTCCGTGGTGCATTATTTCGCCGGGGGGGCACACGCAGGGCGTCTCAGACAATCCTGCGGTCCTTTACCAGGATGTGCTCCTGCCGCTGGGCGTCGGCCGGGGTCTGAATAATGGGCAGCCCAGTCTCCATGCCATATGCCTGAACGCGCTGGCGCCGAAAAAGGGCGAACGCGCCATTCACGTCGGCGCGGGCACGGGATACTACACCGCCGTGCTGGCCATGCTGGTGGGCGAAGGGGGCAGCGTGGACGCCTACGAGATTGAGCCGGAACTGGCGCGGCGGGCCGCCTCGAATCTGAAGGAGTTTCCTCAGGTCGCAGTGCATTGCCGCTCGGGCGCCGAAGGACCGCTGCCGGCTTGCGACGTCCTCTATGTAAACGCTGGCGCCGCCGAACCGTTAGAGGTTTGGCTGGATGCACTGCTCCCGGAGGGGCGGCTGCTGTTCCCACTGGAGCCGCAGCGGGATGCTGGACAGATGCTGCTGGTGACCAGGAGAGCAGACGGAACCTGCTCCGCCCGGTGCCTGTGCAGGGTGCTGTTCGTTCCCTGTGCAGGAGCCCAGAACCCACAGGCGGCGCGGGTGCTGAGGGCTGCATTGCGCAGGGGAAACTGGAACCAGGTGAAGTCCCTGTACCGGAATGATCAACCCGACGAAAGTTGCTGGTGCGCCGGGGACGGATGGTGGCTCTCCACCCGGTGAGCCGGGGCCCCTACGGCATCCTCGACTTCAGTTTGATCATCTCGCCATCCACTGCGAACTTGCCGTACCCGTGATGGTGGATGGTTTTCGCATGCTTCTGCGCCGGATCCTTCCAGGCCTTGACCACTTCCAGGATGAAAATGTTGAACCTGTTGACCATTTGGGTATCGACGACCTTGCATTCCAGGTTGGCGCAACACTCCGCCACCAGCGGCGCCGCAACGCGCTTGGCCGGAACAGGGGTCAGGCCGAACCTCTCGAACTTGTCCATATCCCGCCCCGAGCAGTTGCCGATTTCCACCACTCTGGGCGCCAGTTCCAGCGCCGGAATGGCGATCACGCACTGCTTCGTCACCCGCAGCGCTGCAAAGCTGTGATTGCGGTTGCTCACCACACAGGCCACCAGCGGCGGCTCAAACTCGACCATCATGTGCCACGACATGGTCATGATGTTGGCCTGACCCTTCTGAGCGGTTGTCAGCAAGACTACCGGGCCCGGTTCGAGCAATTGGTAGACCTTCGAAAGTGGCATGTCTCTCATCGCAGCGGGGCTCCTCGACCCAGCCTTCAGCGGGATCAGGCGCACTCCATTCCAGCGGCGTTCGACGGGCACTAAGCAGGGAACTCCTCTGAATCGCCCGTTGACTGGAGCTTCCAACAAGTATGCGCTCCGCACTCCCGGGCCCATGCGCCCCCGGCAGCGGAACAAACAGCCTCCAGTGCAGCCCCCTCCCCGCTAGCCTCGCGTCAGAAAAATCGGCAACCCCAGCTTCAGGTTATACGTCGGCCGATAGCGGTCCGTGTTATACATGGTGCCGATCTCCACTCTGCGCGGCCCTAACTTGGGATCGGGAATCTGCACCATCGAGTAGCACCCGCTGTTGAGCGCCGTCATCAGCCCGCTCTTGCCCTCTTCCACCGCATCCATCGCCATTCCGGCAAAGGTGATGGCCACCATGCGGTCCACAAAATCCGGACTTCCCGACCGCAGATCGTAGGTCAGGTCGCTCACCACCGTCTCTTCGCCGGTGGCCTTGTTAATCTCACTGCTCAGATCCTCGGCAACGCTCATCTTCTTGCGGTGCCCGAACGCATCGGCCGGCCCGTATTCCTTCACCGTGTAGCCTTCCCACTCGGCGCCCTCGGAGAGAATCACCAGCGAATAGTTGCTGGGATTGTTGCGCTTGTCGGAGATGAGGATTTCAATCAGGTGCTGCAGATTCACCTTGTACTCCGGGATGCAGCAGCGCAGCGATGTCACGTACGCGGTGTAGAGAGCGGTGTAGCCGGCGTCGCGGCCGAACACCCTGAAGATCCCGATGCGCTCGTGCGAGCCCACCGTCGTCCGCTGCCGCTCGATCGCGTCCATGGCCCGCGTGATGGCGGTTGAAAACCCGATGCAGTACTCGGTATTGCGCACGTCGTTATCCATTGTCTTCGGCACCGCGATCACCTTCGCGCCGCGCCGGTCGAGTTCGGCGGCATAGCTGAGCGTGTCGTCGCCGCCAATCGCCACAATGTAATCCAGTCCCAGCGTCTCGATGTTCTTCAGCACCGCCGGCGTCACGTCGTACACCGTGCTCGTCTCGCCATTCTTGGTGGATTGCTTGCTTGGAAACTCCTGTCCCGTGAGCACCGGAGGAAGCTTCTTCATCTTGGTAGGATTGGTGCGCGAGCTATGCAGATACGTGCCGCCCGTCCGATCAATGGTGCGCGTGTTCTCGCGATTCAGCGGCAGAATATACCGCGACTTGCTGGCCGGATCCTTCAGATCGACGTGCGTCAATCCTTCCCAGCCGCGGCGGATGCCGATCACCTCGGATCCGATTTCGGCGCTCCTGTAAACCACCGACTTGATGACAGAATTCAGGCCGGGGACGTCGCCGCCTCCCGTTAAAATACCAATGCGCTTGGCTGACATGAAAACAGTACCCCTTTTCTTTGCGGGAATCGCCTGGTCCATTGCCGCAAATTCCAGAATATTCTTCCCTTCCGCTGTTTCGCAAGGCGGTCCCCTGGGCTTGCCGGCCGCCGATCGCCGACTTCCGCTCCACTTTGCACCGCCGCAACCTGCATGTGCATTGTGGGATCGCTCCTGCGGGTGGAAGCGCACCTTCTCGAATTCCGCTCCATCCTGTATGTTCACTAAAGAACTCTAGGGCACGTTGAGGTCCGGGCCTGCGGTGGAAAGGTCGCATTTGTTGCCCGCAGCAATGAAGTTCTGATCCAACGCAGAGGAGGAGCCGTGAGCAGCAACGACCCGTCACTCTCGAATCGCGACCTTGCGCCCACTACGCCTGCCCAGCGCACCTGGGGCGCCTACAACTACATCGCCCTGTGGTTTTCCATGTCCATGGAAATCACCACCTATCAGCTTGCTTCCTCGCTGATCGCCAAGGGCATGGATTGGAAGCAGGCCGTCGGCACGGTGCTCCTCGGCAATCTCATCGTCCTCATTCCCATGCTGCTCAACGCCCACGCCGGCGCCAAATACGGCATCCCGTTTCCCGTCTTCATTCGCGCGCCCTTCGGCGTGCGCGGCGCCAATCTCCCCGCCATTCTTCGCGCCGTTGTGGCCTGCGGATGGTTCGGCATCCAATCCTGGATCGGCGGCACAGCCATCCATTCCATGCTCGCCGTCATCTGGCCCTCCGTCGCATCGAACAGCGGCGCCGTGTGGGCCTGCTTCCTCGGCTTCTGGCTGCTCAATATGGTCGTGGTCTGGCGCGGCGTCGAATCCATCCGCCACCTGCAGGCCTTTGGCGCGCCCTTCATGTTTGTCATGGCCGCGGCTCTGCTCATCTGGGTGCGCATCAAGGCAGGCAGCTTCGGCTCCATGCTCTCCACACCCAGCCAGTTCCACTCGACAGGCGCGTTTCTCGCCGTCTTCTTTCCCTCGCTCACCGCCATGGTCGGCTACTGGGCCACCCTCGCGCTCAACATCCCCGACTTCACCCGCTACTCCAAATCGCAAACCGCCCAGGCCTGGGGCCAGGCCTTCGGATTGCCGGTTGCCATGACCCTCTACACCTTCGTCGGCATCTCCGTTACCTCGGCCTCCGCCGTCCTCTTCGGCCATCCCATCTGGAACCCCATCCTGCTGATCGGCGCGTTCCATCAGCCCGTTGTAGCCTTTGTCGCGCTCATCGCCATTCTCATCGCAACGCTTAACGTGAACATCGGCGCCAACGTCGTCTCGCCTTCAAACGATTTCTCCAATCTCTATCCGCGCCTAATCAGCTTCCGCACCGGCGGTCTCATCACCGGCTTTCTCGGCCTCGCCATGTGTCCCTGGAAGCTCCTCGCCACGCCCGACGCCTACATCTTCGGCTGGCTGGTCGGCTACTCCGGCCTGCTCGGCCCCGTCGCCGGCATCATGATCGGCGATTATTTCTTCATCCGCAAAACCGAGCTCGATGTGAACTCGCTCTATCACCGCGAAGGCGCCTACCACTACAGCAAGGGCATCAATCCACGCGCCGTCGTTGCGCTGGTTCTGGGCGTTGTAATCGCGCTCATCGGCCTGGCCTTCGCGCCGCTCCACTTCCTCTACGACTACGCCTGGTTCGTCGGCTTCTTCACGTCCGGAATCCTCTACGTT
>DATNHL010000036.1:0-4157 GCA_035604995.1 Occallatibacter sp.
TAGCTTCGAGCCGCATAAGCGCGGCCAGGCCTTCGCCCTTTACGGTCTCGTCGCCGTGCTCGCGCCCTCCATCGGTCCCACTCTCGGCGGCTGGATCACCGACAATTTCTCCTGGCGCTGGATCTTCTTCATCAACATCCCGGTCGGAATCCTCGCCTTCATTCTGGTCACGCGCCTCGTCGAAGATCCGCCCTGGATCAAAGCCGATCCTTCAAAGCTGCGCAACATGGACTACATGGGTCTGGCCTTTCTCGCGCTGGCCATGGGCGGCCTCCAGATCATGCTCGACAAGGGCGAAGAGAACGACTGGTTCTCCTCATCCTTCATCTGCCTCTTCGGCGTCCTCTTTATCGCCGGCATCGTCGGCCTCTTCGTTTGGGAATGGGGCCAGAAGAATCCGCTCATCAACCTGCGCCTATTCGGCTACCGGAACTTCGCCATCTGCTGCTTCCTCATGATGCTCGTGGGCGGCGTGTTGAACGCCAACACCGTTCTGCAGCCGCAATTCACGCAGCAGTTGCTGGGCTACAACGCAACCACTGCCGGCCTTGCGCTCACTGCCGGCGGCATTGCGCTCGTGGTCATGATGCCGCTGGCCGGCATCGCCACGGGAAGGTTCTCTGCGAGTTATCTCGCCGCGATCGGCTTTACCATGCTCGTCATCACCTTCCGCTACGCGGCTGCCGTCACCAACTTGCAGATGAGCTTTGCCGAGGCCTCGTGGCTGCGCGTCGTGCAAATGCTTCCCCTGCCGTTCTGCTTCATCTCCATCACCAACGCGGCCTATATCGGCATGCCCAAGGAGCAGAGCAACCAGGTCGCCGGACTCATCAACTTCGTCCGCAACATCGGCGGTTCGATCCTTATCGCCATCACCAACGCCCAGGTCACCAGCCGCGCCATGTGGCACGAGCAGCACCTGCAGCAGTCGATGATTCCGGGAACCATTGCTTTCGACCAGCACCAGCAGGTGCTCACCGGTTTTCTTAGCGGCCGGTTCGGCGGTGCCAATGGCGCAGCCATGGCTTTGTCGCAGATCTACACTCAGCTCAACAACCAGGCGCGCATGCAGGGCTACCAGGACGTCTACATGGAGCTTTCATGGGCGTCGATCGTTCTCGTCTTCCTCGCCTTTCTCTTGAGCAAGGCCAAGCCCGGCGATGGCGGTGGTGGCGGCGGAATGCACTAAGGCGGCGCTCCCGCACGCGGCAAAACGCTCGCTATCATGAGGTTTCGCGCTCCGCAAACCCGCTCTAACCCGTCCTTTCAAAGCTGTGCCGGTTGTCATAGCTTGTTTCCACCCAAGCGGCCTATAATTCCTCTCAGAATTCACTCGGGTCAAGAGATGCCTGCTTGCTGACATCTGCCGAGGAGGCTTTTCATGTTGAAGTCGTTTCTGCTCTTTGTTGCGGCAGCCGTGCTGGTCGTAGCGTGCTTACCCCTCCAAGGCCGCAGCCCGCAGCAGACCGCACCTGCACCTGCACCTGCACCTGCGCCCGCGCCGACGCCGGCGCCCGCCTTGGCTCCGCAGCCAACCGTCGCCCCTCCCCAGGCCGGGCCCATCAAGAATCCCGTCAAGCCCACTGCCGAATCGCAGGCCAAGGCCAAGGGCGTCTACCAGATCGACTGCGCAATGTGCCACGGCGACAACGGAAACGGCAAGACCGACCTCGCCACCAGCATGGGGCTCACCATCGACGACTGGACCGACCCCAAAACTCTCGGCAGCAAGGAAGACTGGGAGTTGTTCAACGTGATCCGAAACGGCAAGGGAGATAAGATGCCTCCCGAGTCCTCAGGCCGCGCCACCGACGCTGAGGTCTGGAACCTCGTCATCTACATGCGCTCGTTTGCAAAGTCGCACCCCGCATCTCCCGCTGCTCCCGCGCAGTAGGCGCGAGAGAATCAAGAGAGCCCGCAAGCCGCTATGATGGTTTCTTGATGCCGCCAACATCGGACTTTCATTCGCGGTGGGCGCTCATCACGGGCGCCAGCTCTGGAATTGGCACGGCTCTCGCCCGCGAACTCGCCGCCCGCGGCGCAAAACTCATCCTCACGGCGCGCCGCCGCGATCGCCTCCACGCCCTCGCCGCCGAACTCGCCGCCATGGGAACCGAGACGCGCGTCATCGTCGCCGACCTCAACGATCCCGCCGCGCCTCAACAAATCTTCGATGTCACTGAGGGCTCCGGTCTCGCCGTCGACATCCTCGTCAACAACGCCGGCCTCGGCCTGTACGGCGCCTTTATCGCTAACGATTCCGCACACGAGCTTAGCCAGGTCCGCGTCAATTGCGAAGCTGTCGTTCATCTCTCGCGCTTATTCGTCCCGCGCATGGTTGAGCGCCGTCGCGGATGGGTGCTTGTCGTCGCCTCCTCCGCCAGCTTCCAGCCGGTCCCCTATCTCACCACCTACGCGGCCACCAAGGCCTTCGACCGTTTCTTCGCTTTGGGGCTCGCCGCTGAAGTTGCGCGCTTCGGAGTAAAGGTTACGGCGCTATGCCCCGGCACTACGGAAAGTGAATTCTTTGAGGTGGCTCACGCCGGCAAGTTTCGCGGCCGCAAGCTTCAATCGGCAGAAGAAGTAGCGCGTCTCGGCATTGACGCGCTCGCCCGCGGCCACAGAACCGTCATTCCCAAGTCCGACAGCAAGTTCACCGCGCTTCTCGTCCGATTCCTGCCCGTCACGCTCATTACTCACTTCGTTGAGAAGTGGGCGCGGCCCCGGTCATCTTGAATGAGTTGAAGAAGCGATCCACGTCTGCATCGCGCAGGGCGCTCGCCGAAGGAAAAGTCGTAATCAGCATGTAGAGCCGCGTTCCCGCAAGAATCAGGCGTGCGTCCAGAATGCCCCCGCTCGCGTTGCGCGCCAATACATCGCGTGAAGGGTAACCATTGCGCTCATTGCGCGACTCCGCTACCAGAGTCGTCTGCGTGCGTCCCAGCGCTCCGTCCCGAGCCATATCCAGCGTCTTGCCCGCATCCTCGCCGGCTGCCTGCTCCACCGGCGGATTGTCCGCCCACGCCACGGCATAGGTCGTATCAGGGTCGACCGAAGCCTCGATCATCTCCACCTGTTCCATCACGCCGCTGCCGGTATAGGCTGGGACTTCCGTTTGTCCTGGCGTCGCTGGCATTTGCACCTTGAATCCGTCGGCGCCCCGGTCCACGGTCTGCCACCCCATCTGTGCGCCGCCGGCATTTCCGCCCCTCGGTCCCCCGCGGGAGCCGCCCAGACCGAAGTCCGTCCGGTACTCGTACACCAGGTACGCGATCACCGCCACCAGAGCGATGCCCATGACAAAGTAGACCAGCCGCTTCACACTTCCCAGAGTGCCCAATTTGAACCTGACTTTTCAAGCAGTTTGCCCATTTTGGGCCTTTTAGGGTGCCAGACGGGTAAAAAATTGCCTATTTCCACAACCATTCCCTCCCCACCTTCAGAATCTCCTTGCAACCTTTCCTGGAATCTGGCATCTATCTAAGTAATTAGCAGAGGCTTCCCCAAATGTCCCGCCAAAGAAGTGCAACAACTCTCTCTTGAGGGTTCTTCGGAACCTCTTCTCAACCCCCCCCCTGGTTACCCTCCCTTAATTGCCTCTCGAGCGGGCCTACCGGAAGGTAGGCCCACATGCTCCCCCTGCGCTTAAATCCACGCGCAACGGTTCGGGAGGACGCCTACTAAAATCAAGAGCAGCGATGCGCTCTTCTTCCGGCAAAAAACCAGCGTCTGCTTCGGCTCTTAAGGCCGTCGACACACATTTTTCAATGGCCGGCCTGGCGCGCAGTTCGCACAGCATATCGTCTGCGACCGCTCGCCCCTTCCGTTTTGATCGCACGACACCTGAAGAGCTTACGTGCCTCGCGCCCACGCCCACCCATGCCGCCAACGGCGTCGAGTGGCTCCCCGTCGTCCCTGGTTGGGACCTTTCATGGCTTTGGGCAGGCTTCAGCACGCGCAAATGCGGCCTGAGCCGTGCCTACTGCGCTGAAGGCGCACCGGGCGAACTCAATCTGGGCTTCACCGCCGCCGACTCTCGCGACGCTGTTATTGCCAACCGCCGCCTGCTCGCCGAGGCCGTCACCGGCGATCCTTCCACTCCGCTCGTCACCCTGCGCCAAATCCACTCCAACCGCGTCGTCCACACCGTCGCCGCC
>DATNHL010000037.1:0-5727 GCA_035604995.1 Occallatibacter sp.
GGGCGGAAGCATCGGCGGTGGCGGAGGCGAGCCCGGTTTTGCCGCGGCGGCTGCCGCAGCGCCCTTTGCCGCCGGTGCGGTCTTCGCCGGATTCGCTGGAGCGTGCATCGCCGCTGCCATCATGGTGGCGCCGGCTGCCGCCTTGCCCGTCAGGTCGCCGCCTTCTTCGTAGTTCCAGGTGGACTTGTCGTAGGTTTGCTTCTCGGGATCGAAGCCCGAGTACAGACCATCTTCCGGCAGCTTGAAGCCTTCTTTCACGACGAAGGCGGCATTGGTGTAGTTGACGAGGTATTCTTTGTTGATGCGGTTATTCGCGAGGGCGTAGTTGATCATCCCGCCCAGGAAGGCGATGTCGGCTCCGGCGCGGATCTGCACAAACAGGTCGGCGACGGCGGCGGTGCGGGTGAAGCGCGGGTCCACCACGATCAGCTTGGCGTTGCGCGTGCGCTTCGCCTCCACCGCCCACTTGAATCCGCACGGATGGTTCTCGGCTGGATTCCCGCCCATGACCAGCATCATGTCGGTGTTCTTGATATCGATCCAGCCATTGGTCATGGCCCCGCGTCCGAACGTTGGTCCCAAACTTGAGACCGTGGGGCCGTGTCAAACCCTGGCCTGGTTTTCTATAAAGGTGAGCCCCAGGCTTCTCATGCTCTTGACGACCAAGTAGTTGAACTCATTGGTGTCGGTGCAGCCGCCGGTGAAAGCGATGGTCTCCAGCCGGTTGGCGGTGCGCCCTTCGCTGTCCTGCTCGATGAAAGTGGCGTCGCGGGTCTTCTTCACCAAGTGCCCGATCTCGTCGATGGCCTGGTCCCAAGGGATGTCCTCCCACTGGGTCGAGCCGGGGCGGCGCACCTGCGGCTTGGTCAGCCGCCGCTCGTTCATGATGTCCTGCTGCAGCGACGAGCCTTTGGGGCACAGCGTGCCGCGGTTGATGGGGTGGTCGGGATCGCCTTCCACGTGCACCACCTGCGGGGTCACGTTCTTGGCTTTGTCCCCGAGGGTGTGGATGATCACTCCGCAACTGACCGAGCAGTAGGGACAGGTGCTGCGCGTCTCCGTGGTGCGGGAGATCTTCAGCCCCTGGGTCTGCGCGACGAGTGGCGCGGCATCAAAGCCGAAGACGGTGAGGCCGACGCCTCCTAGCAGTCCGGCTTTGAAAAACGTTCTTCGGGAAACTTCCATGGCACAGCCTCCCTGTGGAGCCAGGTTTCAGCAGAGAATTTATGGATACGGACGCTGGATGAAAGGGTCACACGTACAGCAACTCCCCCGGGGAGTGGGAGCAGGCCAGAGACGCCGCGACCTGAGAGGTCCATCCTACCTCCGGCTCTTGCGGTCCTTGGGTCCAGGGGGCGGCCCAAAAAGTGGCAGCAGCCTACACCCGAAAAGACCCGAAAGTCAATGCAGAGGTGGGGTTTGCGACGGAAATTTGCGCCTGGGTCTACAGCCCCATCAGGTTGAGCTCGATCTTCTGGTAGCCGTGCTCGGCAGCCCACAGGTCCAAGGGCACCGCCGCGATCTCGTCCACCACAGGAACGGCAAGGCCGTTGAGGGTGAGATCCACGCTCTTCAAGTACCGCTTGCAGGTCTCGCAGGCCTCTACTCGAACGTGCGGGAACTCCTCCGCCGAGAAGCGCGGCAGCTTCCCGTTGTCCTCCTCGGCGCAGTGCGGGCACAGGATGCGGCGGAACTCCCACTCCGTCGCGCAGCACGAGCAAATCAGCGAGCGCTTGCCGCCGTCGCCTTCCGGACGAAGCACGCCCAGTTGCGGCTTGCCCTCGCACACCGGACAGGACGACCCGGAATAGCCCGCGAACTGAACCCTGCTGTCGAGAGCCAGGTACTCCGCGACCGGCTGCCGGCAGGCGCGAGCGAAGAAGTGATGCGTCGGGTCAGCGTGCTCGTCGTCCGGTTGCGAGTCCAGCAGAGCGCGCCACTGGCCGGGCGTCTGCTGGCGCAGCTCCCGCGCCGCTTTCGCCAGCCCCGGAGGACCTTTCTTCTCCACCAGCTCAAAGAAAGCCGGGAACCGGTTCGTCAACACCGATACAACGAGCTGCTCGCCGAGCGGCCGCGTAGGATCGGCGTGCAGGTCGTCGGACGCGGCAGCCTCGAAGATATGCTTCTGAAAGACGGCGATCTCGCCGTAGAAGCCCAGCACCTGGGCCGCGGCTGGATATTGAGCGGCCAGTTCGCGCGCTCGCCGGATACGCTTCTCCCAATCAGGTCGGGTCATGATGGCAGGCCATTATTCATCGCCGCGCGCTCAGGGCGCAACGGCTGCGCGTTTTCGTGGCGGCTGTTGGCGGAACAACCGCGCCACCGCTTCCGCGCCACGTCCCTTCAGCCGAGTGCGCGCCAGCGACAGTAGCACCATGGCAACGAAGATCACCGCCAGGCCGAGCGTTGCTCCGCCGATGCCCATGGCGCGCTTGGGCAGAATGGACAAACAGCCGTACACGAATTCGATGTGCACCCAGTAGACCAGCAGCGAGGTCTGCCCGAGCTGGATCATCGGACTGAATCCCCAGCTCGCCGCACCCCAGCGGCACCAAGCGTACACGCCTAACAGGATCACCAAGAGCAGCCCGACACGGATCAAAAAGAAGTTGGGGCTGGTGTGCCAGAAGTCGTAAACGGCATAGAGCTGCCGCGGATGGTGGTCGAACCCGCGGGCTACGGCGGCAATTGCGAGGCCGGCTCCGCCCAGCAGCGCGAACGCCTTTGCCTCGCGCCTCCTCACCCAATCGCCCACCAGCAGGAAGCCGGTCGCCAAACCGGCAAAAGCAAATCCCGCCCAAGGAAAAATCGGGAAAAGCCACGCCTGCGGCTCGTTAAACGTATGTACACCGCAAATGTACGACTCGAGTGGCCAAGGCAATCCGCGCAGGCGCCAGGAGGTCCACAGCAGCGGCGTCGCCAGCGCAATCGCCAGCGCGACAGCCGCGGCCACCGCCGCCGAGCGCCCACGACCACCCCCGGCCAGCCAACACACGATCCCCATCAGAATCATGGAAAAGCCGATGGTGTTCAGGATGTCCACCCGCAGCAGGTCCGTCCACGGCGCCCACGGGAATCCCAGCAAGTACTCCTGCAGCCGGAAGAGCAAGCCCAGCCCGAAGATCTCAGCGCCGCGAAGAATCGTGGTGCGTGCGATCTGGTTAGGATCAGCGCCGCGCTGCCGCAGCTTGTCCGTGATCAGGGCGAACGAAATCCCGGCAAGAAAAAGGAACAGTGGCGCGGGGAGTGTGCCTCCCAGTTGCGACCACATGAAGAAGGTGGACTTGCGCGCGGCGCCGCCCAGCCAGGAATCGTAGCAGTGGGTCTGGAACATGAGCACGCAAGCCAGACCGCGCATCCAGTCGATATAGGCCAGGCGTGGTTTGGCAGGTGCGGTGATGAGCCTCTCCGGTGCACGTAGAATCAATTACTTACAGGGCGGCGTCAAGCCGAATTGCCGCTTGACAATAAATCCATATTTCTGCAAACATAGAAATATGCTGGGCACCCAAAACAAGAAGCCCGCCGAGCAGGTCGCCAGATACGCCGACATGTTTTCGGCGATGGGAACCGAGCCGCGCCTCCGCATCATGCAAGCGCTGCTGTCGGCTCATCCGGACGGCCTGGTGGTGGGTGAGATCCAGGAAGCGCTGGACATCCCGAACTCCACACTCTCCCACCATCTGGAGAAGCTCAAGAACGAGGACCTGGTGCGGGTGCGCCGGGAGAGCACGTTCTTGCGTTACACCGCGAACACGGAAGTGCTGCAGGAGCTCTTGCGGTTTCTGTATGCGGAGTGCTGCAGCCGAAACAAGGCGGTCGAACCGAAAGCCATCATTCAAGTCTGCCGATAGGAGGCACCGTGGAAAGCCCAGACATCAAGCAGGTAGTCAAGGAAAAGTACGGGCAGGCGGCGCTGCGTGTGACCGGCGGCGGCAACAGTTGCTGCGGCGCTGCGCCGGCGAGCGGCTCGGGTTGCGATCCGATCACCTCCAACCTCTACGACAGCTCCCAGGCCCAGCAGATTCCCGAAGAAGCCTTGCTGGCTTCGCTCGGATGCGGGAATCCGACCGCCTTGGCAACGCTGAATCCGGGGGAAGTGGTGCTCGACCTGGGCTCGGGCGGGGGCATCGACGTTCTGCTTTCCGCTCGGCGGGTCGGACCGACCGGCAAAGCCTACGGCCTGGACATGACCGACGAGATGCTGGCCCTGGCCAACGAAAACAAGCGCAAGGCGGGAGCCGAGAATGTGGAGTTCCTGCGGGGAGAGATCGAGCACATTCCCCTGCCCGACAATTCGGTGGACGTAATCATCTCCAACTGCGTCATCAATCTTTCCGCCGACAAGGACCGCGTGTTGCGCGAAGCCTTCCGCGTCCTCAAACCGGGAGGAAGATTTGCCGTCTCGGACGTGGTGACCCGAGGCGAGATTATCCCGGAGATTCGCAAGAACGTTCTTCTCTGGGTCGGCTGCGTGGCTGGAGCGCTCGACGAGGACGAATACCGCGGCAAGCTGGCCGGCGCCGGTTTCGCGCAGATCGAGATCCAACCGACGCGCATCTACCGCGCCGAAGATGCTCGCGAACTCCTTAAAGCCCAAGGCATGGACCCTGACAAAATCGCAAAGGAAGTCGACGGCAAATTCATGAGTGCCTTCGTTAAGGCGGTAAAGCCATCCGGCGCCGGCCGCGCGTGATGCGTCCGGTCTCTTCCTAGCGAAAACGAGAGTGAGAGGTACTGCTATGCAGGGGCGTTACAACGTTCTGTTCCTATGCACGGGGAATTCGGCCCGCTCCATCATGGCGGAGGCGATCCTCAACTACAAAGGCAGGCCGACTTTCACTGCCTATAGTGCGGGGAGCCATTCGTCGGGAACGGTTCGGCCGGAGGCGCTGCGTCAGCTCGAAACCGCTCACATTCCCGCCAACGGTCTGCGCAGCAAGAGCTGGGACGAATTCGCACAGCCGGGCGCGCCCAAGCTCGATTTCGTCTTTACAGTTTGCGACAACGCGGCAAAGGAAGCTTGTCCGGTGTGGCCCGGGCAGCCCATGACTGCCCATTGGGGCGTTCCCGATCCCGCCGCGGTACAGGGCACCGCGGAGGAAATACAGTCTGCGTTTCGGGATGCTTTTATGATTCTGGACCGCCGCATCAGTCTGTTTCTCTGCCTGCCGGTTGCGAGTCTCGACCGGCTTGCCATCAAGCGGGAAATCGACAAGATCGGCCAGCAATAAGATCCAACGGGCGAGCGGGCGGTCCTATTCCATCTGCGTTCGCAGACGCCTCATGGTTTCCCGCAGTTCTTGCTGGGTTGGGAAACTGATGGCCTGCACCGGGCACACGTTGATGCACGCCTGACAGCCGACCACGCAGTTATAGGGATTCGCGACGACGGGGTGGTTATCGTCTTCATCCCAGGTGAAGACTTCGTTCTTGCAGAACTTGAAACACTCCTGGTCGCCGGTGCAGATACCGTAGTCCACCGTGGGAAACCACGGTATCTTTTCGCGTGGGATTGCCGCCGATTGCATTGTTGCCCCTTCGCTGGCTCATTCTCCGGTCTTTAGCTGCTGTTGCGCCTGACCAAAGGCGTTCTTCACTTTGACAATTGCCGCTTCCGTGGACATGGATCGTAGGTCCAGAGGAACTACCTGCCGGTCGAAGTCGGTCCCCGACTTTTCAAATGCGTCGCGGAACATCTTCCTCTGCATCCGTGGGTCGCAGGCG
>DATNHL010000038.1:0-5212 GCA_035604995.1 Occallatibacter sp.
AGACTGACCGGCACGCGCAGCGGCTGGCCGCCCACGATCAGCAGATTTCCGCCCCCATCGAGGTAGTGCTCGATCGCCTTCCACGAGTCAACCGGGACCGCCGAGCCATAAGGCAGCACCAGCAGATCGGTGTCGGCGAGCGCATCGGGCGCGGCGAGAGCCGCTTCATCCGCAAACACCGGGGCGAGTCCGTCAAGTGCCTTGTCAAGCGTAGCGGGAGGGATGGGCTGGCTGGCCACGGTGGGGAATCCCGGCTGCCAGAAGACAACCACCCTGGCGTGAAGCTGTGAGGAAAGTAACAATGCTGAAAAGAGAATGCAAAGTCTTCCGCGCATGAGCTGTACCTCTTGAACCTTTGACTGGAGCTTTCTTTGAGCGTGCTCTTCATTGCTCCGCGCTCCATCGCCCGGCCGGCACAGGTGCAATCAGCGGGGCAGTGGGATCAAGGCAAAGCAGAGGGCGCGGATCAGGTGCTTTGCGCCGCCGATCATGATAACGCTATCACTCCCGGTTTGAGAAGCAGAATCGTTTTTCATGGATGAAGTGGAATTTGCGGGGGGCGTTACCGGAGGGGAGCGGATTTTGTTTATGCGCTGGAGGAAATCGGGCGGGGATGGAGCAGGTTATTGCAACTCCATCCATGCGCCAGAGCCCAGGCGCATGGATAGAAGGAGATCGAAACTGAGTCAATCGCAGGGCGAGTTGGCTACTGCGGCGGGCCGTTGCGGGGAATGCTGGGCGTTCCTCCCGGCGGCGGGCCCATGGCGTTCACGGCAGTGGCCAGGAAGGTTGCACCCTTCACGGCGCCCTCGACGCGGACCGTGTCGCCCACCTGGATGTCGGCCAGCGTGATGGGTTCCCGGCGTTTGCGGAAGGTGGTGTCTTCGTCGGCGGTGAAGGTGTGGGCCGTGTTGTCGATCGCGTCCATGAGGGTGACTTTGACGCCATCGATGGCGGCGACTCTACCCATAATCCAGGTTTTTCCGTGGTTGGCTTCCATCTCCCGCATCTGCCTGGCGCGCTCGGGGTCGATCTGGAGCACCATGGTGGCGCCGACCGACTTGGCGGTTGCATCCACTTCCCCCATGGCGGCAATCGCGTCGCCGACCTTGATGTCAGTGGGCTTCAACGGCGTGGGCGGATTGCCGCCGCCCGGCCCGCCTTCGCCGCCTCCACGCTCGCCGCCCTCGCCGCGGGTGCGGGCCTGCTGCTTCAGGATGCGCGTGTTCACGCTGTAGTGCACGGTGTAGGTTTCGCCGGCTTCGGTCTTGATGGTGTAGTGGTCCGCGGCGACTTCGGTGACGGTGCCCATCAGCCCCCGGCCCATGCCCATGCCGCCACCCCAACCACGGCCGCCTCCGCGCTGGCCGCCCTGCCAGCCGCCCTGCCCTTGCGTCGGAGGCGGTCCGGCAGGGGTCGGGGTGGTAGCGTCCTGGGCTACGGCGGCCGCGCCAAGGGCGAGACCGGCGACGATGGAGAACAATGCACGGACCTTCATGGAAACTCCTGCGAGCCGAACAGGCGGCCCTGTGAACATAGACGGCAGAAGGCCTACCGCGGACGACAGCCGCGCGCTGAATGGCGCGGATGGGGCTGTCCGGAGCGGGCACGTCAACGCCCCCCGAGCCCTGATTTAGGATGCCTATAGCTTCCCAGAAGCTCTTGAGGGGGTCCGCCGCTTGATTCGTAGCCGCATTGCAACTGCTGTTCTTTGTGCCGTTCTGCTTCCCTGCGCGGGATGGTCCGCGCGGAACTCTTCTCCGGCTGCGGCGCAAGCGCAGGCCACTGCGCCCGCCGCCGCGCAACTTGAAGCGCTGGCCGGCGAATACACCCTTCAGGCTGACCCCGACACGCCACTCAGCTTTTATGTCCAGAACGGCAAGCTCGTTGCCGAATCCGAGCGCAGCGTTCCCGTCGAGCTCAAGCCCATCTCCGCCCTCCAGTTCGGCGTCCCCGACTCGAAGGTCACCCTCACCTTCGCCCTCGACGCCTCCGGCCGCGGCGCCACGGTGGCTCGCTCCTCCGACCCTGAGGACGTCTACCAACGGACGGGCGACCCCGTCCATCACCTCTTCCACGACTACCAGCGCGCCGAGGCCATGATTCCCATGCGCGACGGCGTCAAGCTCCACGTGGTCTATCTCAAGCCGTCCGATATCGCCGCGCCCCTGCCCTTCCTAATCCAGCGCACACCCTATGGATGCGACGGCGCCAGCCGCGCGCAATTCTCCGCCAGCCGTCCCGAATTGGCGCGCGAAGGCTACATCTACGTCTGCGGCGACATTCGCGGCCGCTACAAGAGCGAAGGCGAGTTCGTGATGAGCCGTCCGCTTGCAGATCATAGTGCCGATCAGCGCTCTTCCAGTCTTGCCCCCAAGGCCATCGATGAGAGCACCGACACCTACGACACCGTGGCCTGGCTGCTGGCCAACGTCTCCGGCAACAACGGCCGCGCGGGGTTCGTCGGCACCAGCTATCCGGGGTTTCTGGCCATGATGGCGGGCATCGATCCGCACCCGGCCGTCAAGGCCATCTCGCCCCAGGCGCCCATGATCGACGTGTGGATGGGTGACGACTTCTTTCACAACGGCGCCTTCCGCCAAACCTACGGCTACGACTACGTCTACGGCATGGAGACCAACAAGGAGTCCGCCGATGTGGACTACGGCAAGGACAAAGACGGCAAGCCGCGCGACGGCTTCGACTTCTTTCTCGAGCGCGGCAGCTTCGCCGAGGATGTGAAGAGATCCGGTTCAAAGATGCTGCCTACGTGGAAGCTGTTTCTGGAACACCCGGCCTACGATGCCGTCTGGTCCTCGCGCGGCGTCGAGCACTCGCTCTCGACCGTCGCCGTGCCCACGCTCACCGTCGGCGGCACCTACGACCAGGAAGATATGTACGGGCCTCAGATCGAGTACCAGAGCCTGGAGCCGCACGACGCCAACCACCAGAACTTTCTGGTGCTGGGCCCGTGGCGCCACGGCTATTGGTCGTCGCCGTCGCGCCACCTCGGCAACCTCGACTTCGGCGAGCCCATCGGCAAGGAGTTCCGCGCGCAGATCGAGGCAAAGTTCTTTGCTCACTTCCTGAAAGACGCGCCCGGCGAAGACAAGGCCGGATTCGATCTCGAAAACACTGCCAGCTTCCAGACCGGCTCGAACACCTGGAAGCGCTATGCCCAGTTTCCGCCCAAAGAGGCGCAGACCACCAGCCTGCATTTACTGGGCGAGGGCAAGCTGGGCTGGAGCGACCCGGCGGCGCAGGCCAAAACAAGCTACGTCAGCGACCCAGCCAACCCGGTGCCCTACCGGCACAGGCCCATCCAGCCCACGTATGGCGAAGGCTCGCAGTGGTTTAACTGGATGACCGAAGACCAGCGCTTCGTCGCCGATCGCAAGGACGTTGCGGTGTGGAAGCTGCCGGTGCTGAAGAAGGACATGGTGCTGACGGGCGATGTGGTTGCCGACATCTACGCCTCCACCAGCGGCACCGACAACGACATCGTAGTCAAGCTCATCGATCAGTATCCCGACGACGATCCCGACCCCAAGATGCGCGGCTACCAGCTCATGACCAACGAAGAAATCTTCCGCGGCCGCTACCTGCAGGGCTTCGACAACCCGACGCCACTGCGGTCCGGCTCCGTTCATGAGTACAAGTACTCGCTGCACGACGTGGACCACGTCTTCAAGGCCGGCCACACGGTGATGGTCGAGGTGCAGAGCACGTGGTTCCCGCTCTACGACCGCAACCCGCAGACCTTTGTGCCCAACATCATGACGGCGAAGCCGGAGGACTACAAGGCGGCGACGATCACGGTTTACTCCGACCAAGAGCACGATTCGAGCCTGCAGGTGCCGCTGGTGAATGCCTGCGATCAGATTGAGTGCTTTTGAGGGTTGCGCGCCAGCGGCCGGAGAACTTGACACAGTATATGTGCGCACATATACTGTGTTCATGAACATCACGCTCTCCATCGACGAGCAGCTTGTCGAACGCGCGCGGGAAAAGCTTCGCGCCACCGGCAGGACCATCAACCAGGAGATTCGCGAGCATCTGCAGCATCTTGCGGGAGATGACGGGCAACTTGAACGCGACCTGGAGTTCCTTGAGAGCACTGCGGGGTTGGGCGACTCGAAAGGTTGGAAGTGGAACCGCGAAGACGCGTATGAAGACCGCCTGAAGTGGCCGCGGTCATGACGCCCGATGGCCCGAAGGAAAGGCTCTCCCGCCTGATCGAGCTGGCGACCAAAGGCGAAGAGGTGGTCATCACGAAGTCGGGCAGGCGGGTGGTCACGATTCCCGCTCACGCGGCGCGGCCTCTACGGACATTTCTCGATACGAATATCCTTCTCTACTGCGATGACCCTGTGAACCTGCCAAAGCAACAGCGAGCATTGAAACTGGTCTTGGAGCACAAAGCACAACGGACCGGTGTGGTTTCCTTGCAGGTGTTGCAGGAATACTTTGTGAACGCCACGGGGAAGCTCGGTCTGGATCCAGGGCTGGTCCGGCAAAAGGTCGAGACCTATTCTCGCTTCGACGTTGTTGAGCCAGTCGCTGGGGATATCCTCAGGGCAATCGACTTTCACCGGCTGCACCGGATCTCCTACTGGGATGCGTTGGTGCTTCACTGCGCCAGGAAGAGCGGTTGCCGCGTGGTGTTGACCGAAGACTTGCAGCACGGCCAGGAGTTCGACGGAGTGAAGATCGTCAATCCGTTTCTTTAGAGTCATCATTTCGCGCTAAAATAAGAACAGCGCTATGGTTCTGCACCAGCCCATCCCGGCACTTCTCTAGCGGCGCCCGCCGCCGATACTGTTCTGCGCCCAATTCCCACCCAAGACCTAAACCAAAGAGTCCGCCCCGCGTGGGTGGCTGGAGTTTGTCATGATCGATCGTTTGGAACAGATGGAGCAGCGCTACGACGAGCTTTCCGCCCAGATGGGACTTCCCGAGGTGATTACCGACCACGAAAAGTATCAAAAGGCCGGCCGCGCGCTGCGCGAGATTGAGGCGCCGGTGCTGAAGTTTCGCGAGTTGAAGCAGGTGCGCCAGGGGCTGGCCGAGGCGCGCGCGATGCTGGCCGAAAGCGATCCGGATATCCGCGCCATGGCCCAGGAAGAGATTGCGGCTCTCGATCCGCGCGAGCCGGCTCTTGAAGAAGAGATCAAGGTGCTGCTGCTGCCGAAAGACCCCAACGACGAGAAGA
>DATNHL010000039.1:0-7835 GCA_035604995.1 Occallatibacter sp.
AAGTCGCAGAGGCAACGCTCCTGGGCGAGTCGGAGTCAATGGCTCCAGGGCAGCCATTGCGGCTCTGCAACGTGAACGGCCACCTGGTGGCCGTGGCGCCTGAGCCGGGGAGTTGGGGGCTGCCGCCTGCCGATGCCGCGCTGCTCGAAGTGGCACGTGGCGGAAAGCGCAACCCGAACGTCAAAGTCCGGGTTCTTGGAGACAGGTGGAAGAAATCGAGCCGCATCCTGATCGCAGGTTGCGATCCGAGCGCTGCCATCCTCGCTCATTCTTTGCAGGCACAAGGCTGCGATCTCGTCATCGCTTACGAAAACAGTTCACAAGCGCTCCAACTCCTGCACGATGGCGTGGCGCATATTGCCGGGACCCACCTGGTGGACAAGGCGACGGGCAAGGCCGATCTGCTGCCCATCACCAGGCTCTTCGGCCGGAGTTCCGTGGCTGTGTTTTCGTATGCGATCTGGGACGAGGGACTCGTAACGGCCCAGGGCAACCCCAAACGAATTTCCGGCATTGCCGATCTCGCCCGCAAGGATGTGCGATTTACCAATCGCGAGGCTGGAGCAGGCTGCCGCCGTCTGCTGGACGACATGCTGCGGAAGGCCGGAATCGCAGCCAGCCAGGTCAAGGGTTACGAGCGGGTCACCCAGGGGCATCTTCCCGCTGCCCGTCTGGTCAAGAGCGCCGAGGCAGACTGTTGCATCAGCACCAATGCGGTGGCGCGCGCCCTGGGGTTGGATTTCATTCCTCTGGCAACCAAGCCTTACCATCTTGTCATCCGCCGCACGCAGCTCAGTCTGCCTCCCATCCAAACGCTGCTTGAGACATTGGGCCACGCATCCTTCCGCCATGAAGTGGAAGCCTGCACCGGATACGACATGCGGACTGCCGGCGACCGGCTTGTCTGAGAAAGATGGCAGCCAACCTCTTGACCGACAGCCAGCGTCTCCAGCGGGGCAGCCGCGAGTTGAGGCCAGAAGCCCCCGGCAGCCTTTTTTGAGCGAAGGAAAAGCCTGCTGATTGAGCAGGCTTTAGAGCGAAACCAGAGTAACCGTAGCCTTCAGGAGGGTCTTCAGGGTGGCTTTTTCTTGAGGGAAAAAGCCACTTGGCGGGCTTGCTTCCGGGACACATCTACTCTGGTTTCGCTATAGCTGAAACTTGACTGGTAGCGCTAACGGGAATTGAACCCGTGTTTTAAGATTGAGAATCTCACGTCCTAACCCCTAGACGATAGCGCCACACTTGCGGGGAGCGGCCCGGGAGGGCCACCTGTCTACTCTAACAAAAATCCGGCCTGCTGCCAAAAGCGCGGGGGCGGGCCAAGGCCGCTTCAGATGCCCAGCTTACGGACTTCGTCGTTGTAGTACTTGCGGTAAAGAATCTCCCACTCCTGCGAGCCTTCCATGATGATCTTGCGCTGGTTGGCGATCTTGAGGCGGGCGGCCTGGTCGATGCGCGCCTCTTCGGTGAGCAGGGTCTGGAGGGCTTTGCGGGCCTCCTGGCGGATGGTGTTACGGTCTTCGAGGAAGCCGACCTCGTCGATCTCAGCCAAGGTGTCGGCCACGGTGTGGGCCAGCTTGTTGAGCTTGTCGGGGCTGATCCTCATAGCACCGCCTTGTACTTGCGGGCCAACTCGGTCTTGACCTTCTTGAACATCTCGGCATACTGGGCGCCGGATTTGCGCATTTCTTCGGAGTAGGCGTCGAGGATGACGCGCACTTCCTCGTTGATGCGGTCTTCGAGGGAGAGTTCCTCGATCAGGCCCTCGGCGACGCGCGCCTCCACCACCTTCAAATCGCTGGTGGTGATCATCTTGGCGTCGATGAGGTGCTTGACCGTGCGGCGGGCCAGATACCCGATGTAGTCGCGAGAAAAAATCATGAGCTAAGGCACAGGATAACGCATTGGCACGTCCGGTGTATACCAGGGCAGGCCAGGGAAGCAGGGTCGGCGCATCTGGATTCCCGCTAGGAGTGAAAGGTACGGGGGGCAGCCCAGGCCCTTCCAGCGTGACGATCATCCCAAGGTCAAAGTGATGGCGGAGAGCAACCTAAGTCGAGCTGGCTGAGACCAACTTTGCATTGGCTCTTGTGTCAAGGTTGCTTCGCGGTATAGGCGGTGGGCGAAGGTTTGGCCGTCAGGATGGCCAGACCCAGGCAAAGTGCAATCAATACCTCGGTGATGACCGGTAAAATGAAGAAGTACAGATAGGAGTTGACGGCGAAGGCGAGATAGGCGATGAGAAATGTCGCCAGGATTGGGCGCAGATGTTGAGCTTGGGCCTTTGCCATTGAACTGAGTTGCCAAAAAACAATGGCTTCCGCGGTGAGAAAGATGCTGACGGCGAGGCCAAGTCCCCTGTAAAAGTCCGCGTAGGTTCGGGTAAGGCCCATGACGAGAAAATGGTTGGATTGCATGGCTGCGACGGCGGCCTCGGCGGCGCCCGACTCTGGTTTGCTGAAGACGCCGCCGATGGTGTGCAACGCCGCGTGAATGAACGTCAGCACCGATGCGATTCGGAGTAGAAGAACGGGGTTCCTCATGTGCGGTCTCCTGGCGCTTTTTTGGAGTATAGCGCCAGAATGGCTCCCCAGGCGCTTGGTCCGTCGAAAATCGTGCGCAAGTGCTCATAGCCCTCGCCATGGCGCTCCAACTTGCTTTGCTCCAACTCGACAAGGGTCGTTCCCGGTCCCTCGGCTGTGGATTGAGATGCGTTGGCCCTGCCAATCGGACGGCGACGCGGGTTGCGAGCCGCCTTCGGAGAGGACGTCAGAAGTTGACATCCATGCGCACGCTGGCGGTTGCGCCGGCTTGCGGATAAGGCATGGGGATGCCGTCCTGTTTGCGCACGGCCGCGAGGCTGGAGCCGCTGAGGGCATCGACCTCGTAGCTGAGGTCAGCCCCGTCGAGGCGATAGACGGCGGCAAAGGAGAAGGGCAACACCACTGTGCAATTGGCGGAGGAGCCTACCAGAGTGGCTACGCTTTGGGCCGACTCGACCGGGACCGCCCCTGGGGCCAGGTTCTCCAGGGCTGAGAGTTTGGGGGCAATTCTAGCCTTGCAGGTGACAGTGGCGCCTGCCGGCACAGTGGAAGGAGCCTTCACGTTGAAGGTGACCGCGTATGCGCCGCTGACAGTCCCAGGGGCCGCTCCGCTATGTTGGTCAGCAGCTTGAGCGGCCCAGACGGCAGCGGACATCATCAACATGAGCGGCAGAGTCTGGGGCGTGTGCGCTCGGTTCATGTGTCCTCCACACCGTCGCTATCGGGCCGCGGGATGAATGCATGAGTGCGAAGAGCAAATAAATAAGCCCGGATTGGTTACCGAGGTGATAGGCATTGTTGCGGCAGTCAACGTCGCCTGTGCCTACGCCGTCCTTGCGGCGGTGGACGCGGTCTTCCCGCCCGACTTGCTTTGCTTCACGCGCAGGTTGTTGATTGCGTACTCGATGAAGCGGGACTCAAAATGCGGCGCCTGGCCCATGAACCGGCAGGTGGCCGCCACCTGATCCACGATGAACCGCGGATGATAGGCTGCCAGTTCCAGGCCTTTTTCCTCAACGATCTTGTGCACGATGAGGTCGAAGATATCGCCTGGCAGCGGCATGCCGCGCCGGTCGCACTCGTCTTTGAAGATGGCCCGGTAGTTTTCCAGGCTGGGCGCGCCGACCTCGATCTTGTAGGGAAGGCGGCGCAAGAAGGCCGTGTCCATCAGGTCTTCGGGGTCCAGGTTGGTGGAAAAGACGATGAGTGCCTCAAAGGGGATGCTGAAGGTCTTGCCGGTGTGGAGTTTCAGATAGTCGACACGGCTCTCCAGCGGCACAATCCAGCGATTGAGCAGGTTGGTGGGGCTGACCAGCTGGCGGCCGAAGTCGTCGATGACAAAGCAGCCGCCCAGCGCCTTGAGATGCATGGGGGCCTCGTAGTAGTGGCCGATGTTGTCGTAGCGCAGGTCGAGCATCTCCAGGGTAAGCTCGCCGCCGGTGAGGACGAAGGGCCTGCGGCAGGCCACCCAGCGCGCGTCGTACTCCTCGTGGCGCAGGAAGGAGAGCGTGCTCTGGTTGCTGGCCGGCTCCGTGCTGATTGGCACATGGACGCTGGGGTCGTGGACGCGGATGATCTGGCCGTCGATCGAGAAGGCGTAGGGCACGTAGATGACGTCGCTGAAGACGCTGCCGAGGCAATGCGCCACGGAGGATTTGCCGTTGCCCGGCGGCCCGTAGAGAAGCATGGCGCGGCCGGAGTTGACCGCCGGTCCGCACTGCTCCACGATGCTGTCTTCGAAGGTGAGCCCGGCAAACGACTCGCGGATGCGGTCAAAAGAGATGATTTCATTGGTGGGCTTTTGCAGGCTCACCTGCTCGGTGAATTGCTCCAGAGTGACGGGCGCGGGGCCCACGTAGCTCACGCGCTCCAGGGCGTCGACGGTCCAGCGGCGGCCTTCTTCGGTGAGCACATAGCGCATATCGACCAGGCTGTCGGGGTCGCGCGCTCCCAGGGTTCGCAGCAGCTGCCGGTCGACCGCCATCTGCACCAGGTCGAGCACGATGACGTAGGGCAGCTTGATGGCGTCGACGAACTGGCGTGTGGATTCGAGGCGGCCGGTGTAGATGAGCTTCATCAGCAGGGTGAGCAGTTCGGCCTCGTCGATGCCGGTGGCCGCGATGTTTGCCGGTTCGGAGGGAATGCGATGAATAAAGGCTTCCAGCACCAGCTTCTCGATGGCGCCGATGACGACAAGGTTGTCGCCCAGGCGGCCGCCGAACTCGGCCTGGCGCGCGAGGGCCCTGGCCACATCCTGCTCGGTGACCAGCTTGACCCGAACCAGCAGATCTCCCAAACGCATTCCGACTCCGATGGCGCCCTCCCCGTTCCTGAGTCTCAACCTTTCGCTCCTTTGGCCGGACGACAAGAAGCTTGCTCCCGGGCAAACCGTCCTGCCTTGCCGGCAAGCAAGTCGAGACAGCCCCCGGTTATTCTATCGGTCAGATTCAATCCGGGATCATCTCAACTGCCATGGGTCACGCATCCCTTTGGGGCCAGTGCCATGAAGTTACTGCGGGCACGATCTGGGGAATCCCGGGATCACTCAGCGCCAACGGTCACTGAGCGAAACCGCTCAGCGTCCAGTGGCGTCCTGACCGCACCATTTATAGTAAGGCCTGTCGACACTTGCAGCGCGCATGGCGGTCCTCTCGTTGCGGGCCACGGCCTGCAGGGCACAACCGGGATTCCCGTGGGGAGATGGAAGCGTGAGCGAAAGAGCGGAGAAAGACAAGGCGAAGTTCGACTGGGTGGCTGAGCGCACCGCCTGCTCCCTGCCCAGGGTGTTCAAGACGCTCAAACTGGAAGTGGAAGAAGACGTCAGGGTACGCAACGCGGCGCGCCCCGAAGCTGCCAAGTATGAGTTCTCCCTTGTGGAGAAGGAAAACGCGTTCTCCGTGGTTCTGGACGCCGAGAGTTTTCACAGGTCTGTCACGTTCGCCCTGGAAGATCATGCAATTCTGGCGCTCGACAGCAGCGGCAACCAGATGTTCGAGGTGACCCTGAACTTCACCGACGACGGCAAATGCAAAATGAACGCCAAGCAGCAGAACCGCGAGTCGTGGCAGGTGCGGCGCATGGCTCTCGAGGACCTGCTGTTCCGCATCGTTTAGAGTCTGTGATGGATTTCCGCATGTGCGGGCGGCCTTAGAGCGAAACCAGAGTAACCGTAGCCTTCAGGAGGGTCTTCAGGGTGGCTTTTTCTTGAGGGAAAAAGCCACTTGGCGGGCTTGCTTCCGGGACACATCTACTCTGGTTTCGCTATAGCCGCGATGCGGGCAGGTCTTTGTGTTCAGGCACTGCTCAGCCAGCCTCAATCGCTCGACGGGCCGGCCGCCCACCAGGTGCTCTGAGACAATCTCCGCGGCGTCTGTGGCTTGCAGGTTGCCGTACCAAACTGCCTCGGGGTAAACCACCACCGTCGGCCCGTGCTCGCATTGATCGAGACACCCGGACTTGTTGATGCGCACAGTGGCGCCGAGTCCGGCCGCTTTGGACAGTTGCTGCAACTGCGTGTGCAGATCGCTTTTCCCGTCGGCAGTGCAGGATGGGCGAGGCGCATCGGCGGGGCGTGTATTGTGGCAGACAAAAACGTGGCGTTCAAAAGCGGGCAAGCGGTGTTCCTCCTGATTGGCGCCTATGGATGCGGCTGATTCCAGAGTAACCCTCGCGACCCCGGCGCCGTTCCGCCTCGCCGGGACGAAGTTTCCACATTCCGAGCCGCCCACCCGGCTGCATCTGCGAAAATAGAAGCTTGACTATGACCACGGACAACCTGATTTCTCTAAAAGACGACATGGTGGCCTTCATCGAGGGGCACGGCCTCAAGCGCCTGCCCGGATACGTCACCGAGGACATTCCTTCCATTGTTTGGGAGGGACTGGGAAACCCCGACGCCTGGAAAGACTTTGTGGAGATGGCCAAGCTGGTGGGCGCGCCTTTCGTGACCTTCAGCGAGATGACGCTGGAGCGCGAAGAACTGGACGCGCTCATTGAAGAAGCCGGCGAGATGAACTTCCCCGACGAAGAAGCCACCGAGCTGGTGGAAGCGCAGTGGCTGCGCAAGTACGCCGGCAACCTGGGATACATTCAGCTGGGCTTTGTTTACCAGGGGCTGGTGTTTCTGCACGAGACCACTACCGAGTGGTACGAGCGCTTCCAGACGCTGCTCGAAGACATTGAGAGCTTCCAGGACATCGTCATCGACGACCACGAGCACGATCACGACGAGGACGAGTAAGCGCGGTGAGCGGGGCAGCCGCTGAGGGGAACGGACCGCTTCGGCAGCCAGGCGCGGGGCCGATTGCGGCCGCTCCGGCTTCAACCGAGCGCCCCAATCAGCGTTGGCAACTGGCTGAGCAGCATCCCGAGGCGTCGGCCCATCTGGCCAAAGCCGCGCGGCTGCCGCATGTGCTGGCGGAGTTGCTGGTGGCCCGCGGCATTTCCGAGGCGGCCGACGCCTTTGCGTTCCTCAATCCTGAAGTTGCGCATCTCCACGATCCTTCGCTCATGCTGGGCATGGGAGCAGCCGTGGCGAGGCTGGAGCGGGCCATTGCGCTTTGCGAACCAGTGCTTCTCTACGGGGACTACGACGTGGACGGCACCACCGCCGTGGTGCTGCTGAAGACGGCCATCGAAATGCTGGGCGGAACTGTGCGCTTCCATGTGCCGCACCGGCTGCGCGAGGGCTACGGGCTGCAATCGAGTGTGCTGGAGGCGGCCTACGCCGAGGGCGTGCGGCTGGTGATCACGGTGGACACCGGCATGCGCGCCTTTGCCGAGGCGGAGACGGCGCGCCGGCTGGGCCTGGACCTCATCATTACCGACCATCATCTCCTCGAGGCCGGCGACGCTGTGCCATACGCGCTGGCCATTCTCAATCCCAACCAGCCCGGCTGCGCTTATCCGGAAAAATCGCTGTGCGGCGCGGCCATTGCGCTCAAGCTGGCGCAGGCCGTGCTGGAGCGGCGCGACGCGGTGAGGACCCGCGAGAAGACGCTGCCCAGCTTCCTCAAGATGGCCGCCCTCGCCACCATCGCCGACGCCGTGCCCCTGCGCGGGGAGAACCGCGTGATCGCCACGCTGGGCCTTCGCGAGCTGCGCCATCCGGTTGGCGCGGGGCTGCGCGCGCTGTTTGCCGCCGCGGCGCTCGACCCGGCCGCCAAGGCGCTCACCGGCTTCGATGTGGCTTTTCGCCTCGCTCCGCGCATCAACGCCGCCGGGCGCATGGATGTGGCTTCCGACGTGATTGAGCTGTTTTCGACGCGCGACTCGATGCGCGCTACAGAATTG
>DATNHL010000040.1:0-2396 GCA_035604995.1 Occallatibacter sp.
CCCAGCCGCCTTTCTTAGTCTTCTTGGCCCCATACTCAAACTCCGCAAACACCCGCGCCGCCTGGCCGGTGCTTTTCTGCTGCTCGCTCGCTTCCCACATCTCCCGCCCGATGATGCGTCGCAGCCGCCGGTTGCGCGCCAATCCCAACACGTAGTCTACTTCGTTAGCTTCACACCAGCTCATCAACTCGTTGCGGCAGAAACCGCAATCTCCGCGGAGGATGATCCTCACCCCCGGCCAAGTCGCGCGGATTTGCCGGATGATCCGTTGAATCTCCGGCAGGCTTCCCGCATAGGCGTCCTGGTCGGACGTTCGCAGACGTGCGCACAGAACGTGCTCGCCGCAGAAGATGTACAGCGGCAGGTAGCAGTAGCTATCGTAGTAGCCGTGAAAGAACCGCCCCTCCTGCTCCCCGTGCAGGGGGAGATCGGTAGTGTCCACGTCCAGGATGATCTCCTTCGGAGCCTGCTCCTGCGACTCCAGGAACACGCTCACCAGTAACTCGTCGACGCCGGCCTTCCAGAAGGTGATCCGCTTGTACCGATCCTCGCGGCCGTCGCCCAACTCCAGCCGGTTTAACGTGCTCTTGCCCGCCAGCGGCCTTTCCAATTCTTCCCGTCCCGAAAGCACGCTGAACAGCGGGTCGGTGCGGAGTTGCTCATGATCGTTGAGGTCTTCATAACCCAAGGCTATTCCGTAGACCCTTTGCGAAACCATCTCCTGGACCGAATGCTCCACGCGGTCGGGGTCGCGACCGTCCAAGAAGCATTCCGCCAGACGAGGTAGCAGGTTCAGTCGTTGGTCGGCCTGACGCAGCAGCAAGGCGCCTCCGTCCGAGCAGATGGTGCCCCCGTCGAAACGGGCCACAATTTCCCTTGATCCACAGGCTTGGAATCCGAAGTTAGATTGGTTACACTCTGTCATAGCGAAAGCCGCTTTCTCCTTGGCCGAAACATGTTGTGGCAAATATGTTTATGCCAGAGGAAGCGGCTTTTTGCTAGATGTTTCGTGAGATATCCGGGGTAAGCAGAACGCGGGTGGTGTCGGGCGCTAAGTTGCGCGCTTGCGCGAGCAGCTCCAGGCCCCCCATCCCGGGCATTCGCAGGTCGGAAACCAGCACGGCAAAAGGCCCCTGGTGCTGCAGGATGTCGAGCGCCTCGGCGCCGCTCGTGGCGGTGGTGATGTCGAAGTAAGTGCGGAGATTGCGCCGCATCGCGTCGAGCACGCGTACCTCGTCGTCCACCAGCAGGATTCGAGCCCGTTCGGTCTCGCTCATAGTCACCCTCCGTTTTCCTCGGCCGCCACCTCGGCGGCCATCGATTCCCACTCGGTGATGCAGTCTGCAACTCCCAGGTCAGCGAGATACTGCCGGTCCAAAGACGGCGACGCGAACCCCGTGCCCGGCGGCGTGGAGTCCTGGGTGTGCGCCAGGGCGTCGGCGACGTGCACCGCGGCCAGGCAATCGAAGACCTGGTGGGGCACCTGGCTGGGGTTGTGATGGAAGGCCGCAGCCTCCACGATGGGAAGGGGCAACCCCCACAGGCCCAGCAGGTAGGCGCCGATTTCGGCGTGGGTGACGCCGACCACTTCTCTTTCCACGTCGTACAAGGGACGCCCCTGGTCGCGGGCCAGCCGCGCGATACGGGCGAACTCCTTGGGAAGCCGCGCCATCAGGACCAGCCTGCCAACGTCGTGCAGCAGCGCAGCGGCGCCGGCGGTCTCCTTAACGGATTTTTCGGCGGGCAGGCGACTGGCGATGCGGGCGGTGAGGTAGGCGTGCGCATGAACCATTTCGAGGCTATAGCCGCCGATCGCGGCGACGCCGTCGAAGGCGCGGAAGGCCTCCACCGAGAGCACCAGGTTGCGGATGATTTCCGTCCCGAGATAGCTCACCGCCGTTCGGACAGTGGAAATGCGCTGCCGCAAGCCGAACATGGCGGAGTTGACAAGCTGCAGGACTCGAGCGGCGAGCGACATGTCCTGCTCCACGATGCGGCCGATGCGGTCCAATCCCACTTCAGGGTCCGAGAGGGCCTCCGCCATGGCGGCATAGGTGCGCGGCAGGGCGGGAAGCCCGTGCATAGCGCCGACGGTGCGAAGAATCGTGTCGCTGCCCAGGAGGTCCTTCAGCTCGCAGGCCCGGTCCACCGTCACCCGCAACAGGTTGGGGTCGCAAGGCTTCAACAGGAACTGGTGGGCCACAGGAACGGCCCTCAGAGCGGATTCGAGCGAAGTGTAACCGCTGAGCACCATTCGCACCACGCCCGGGAAGCGATCGCGGACCTTGGTCAAGAGGGCCGCGCCGTCCATCTCCGGCATGCGCATGTCAGACACAATCACATCGAACGCAGATGCTTCCATCAGCGCCAGCGCGGATTCACCGCTGGGCGCGCAG
>DATNHL010000041.1:0-3526 GCA_035604995.1 Occallatibacter sp.
GCGGTCGCGGGAGCGTCTCGCACCCGCGCACGGGCAGGATGCCCGTGCCACAGCGGGCGGGACGCCCGCGCCACATCCGTCCACCGTTGGCGATTTTCATGGTTTCTGGGTGTTCGTCGGCTGACGAAAATGAGCGATTCATATGAGCCCCCCTCGAACAGGATCACGAACGCCCGACATTATACCCATTCTGATCACAGCCCCGAAGGGGCGGCCCAACGAAGCCCAGGCCAACGGCCTGGGAGAGGAGGCGGTTTTCCTGGTTGAGCCCTGAAGGGGCGACCTACGGACAGCCCAGCTATCACGCCCCTTCAGGGCTTGAGGCCGGAAATATTCTCTCTTACCACTTCCACCCAGGCCGTTGGCCTGGGCTTTGCTGGGCCGCCCTTTCAGGGCTGAGAGATCACGCGCAGAAAGCGCAAGCAGGCCGCCTGTTCTTGCAAAATTGGTGTCATTTGGGCGCAATTGTGGGAGTTCGTTTTCACGAATTGTGCTGGAGCCCTCGTTTGTTATCATAGACATACTGGCTTCGTTCGTATAAAAAAGGAATCTCTTTTTCAGGCATCCTTTGGCGGGGGCAGTCTGCCGTACCGCAGGGCCACCCCGGATTCCGCTTCGCAGAATGTTTCCACCAGATCAGCAAACAAAGGGTGCGCCATCTGGGCGGGAGTCAGGATCGCCCGGGCCGATTCGAAGACCCGACCGGGCGGGGCATCCACCAGGGCCTTCAGGAGGTCGCCATAGAGGCGCGAGCGCCCCCCGCTCCGCAGGCGATTCAGCCGCGACTGAGACTTGCCCCGCGCCGTGCGCGGCCCCGTGGATTTTTGAGCGTTGCGGCGGTTGGCCTGGAGGCGGGCGGGAGTCATGGGGTTCTTGCGTAGGAACATAATGGCTCCTAGTACCCTAGGATATACTTGTTGGCTACATTTGTCAAGGAAATTCTTCTTCTCGTGGTGAGGTCTTTTGGCTTGAGGGTGGAATCGCTAGAATGGAGGCATGGGTGAATCAGACGTCAAAAGGGACGGCGAGGCGTGCCTGTTCGGGGGAGTCACAGATTCAGAAAGAGCTTGCCGTCGGCGATGTCTCGACATGTTTCGGTGAGGCAGCCGGAGCGCAGGCGATCGACTTCTGCGGGGTCCAACCGCCAATTTGTGGCATGCGTGAGTGCGGAGGCGAGGGCACGCTCGAGCGTTACCGCCTGGCCTTTGGCATCCGAACCTGGGGGCGTGAACTCGGCCGGCAGTTCGGACGACCTAACCTGCCAAGCGTTCCATAATTCCTCCAGACGGCGCCAGAGCTGGTTCTCTGCAGATGCCGGTCCATGCACACCAAGATACAGTGCGGCTGACTGGGCGTTCATCAGGTTTGGAGAATCCAAAGCTTTGATGGCGATGGGGACAATGTCATCGGAAGGACGCACCCTGTGCAAGGCGCGAAGGACCTCGCTTCCGCAAGAATCGTTCACGTCCCGGAGTTCTGCGGCGAGCCGTTTTCCCGCATCCTCCGGCGCGACTCGGAATAGATAAGCGAGCAGATCGCCCCATGCCTCGCCGGTGCATCCCCGGCTGTCGAAAAACGAATCGACCGCGGGAACGAGGTTACGGCTTCCTGCTCGCAGGACCGCTGCGGCGGTGCGCTGCAACTGGGAGAAGTCCTGCTGGGCCGCGGAATCCCGCAGTCTCGCCTGGAGCATGGCGTCGAGCTCCGGGTGTTCCGCCTCGGACATCATCAAAATAAGGCTCTTGTCTGTTCGAGCGTTCGTGTCGATCACGTTCTGGAGAATCGCGGCATTGCATTCGTCCGGCCATCCTTCGCACCAAAGTTCGAATGGTTTATAGTCGACGTAGCCGGTACGCTGTTTGAAGCTCTCCTCGGCCAGTTTGCGGACCAAGGGGAGGAGCTGTTCGTGCGGCATCGTTTGCCAGGCCAGGGCCACAAACTGCACTTGCCGCTCGCGATCGAGATCGTTAGCCGCGGCGAGTACGCTCGACTCAAGGTGCGAGAGAACTTCAGGCGACGGCTTGGTTGCGTTCAATTGGACGGCGTCGTACCACATCTGATAAATGGCGGTGGCTCGCCCCGGTCCGACCCGCTTTTCGACGCTTGACGCCAGCAGCGCATTGGCCTGCTCGACATACTTGTCGCGGATTCTAGAACGTTCCTTCCATTGTTCGTCCCATTTCTGCTGACCCGCCGGACCGTCAGATTGTGCGGGCATTACTCCAAGTTCTTTGCGCGTCTCGAGGTCGGCCAGCAATTGGGGCAGGCTTGAGGGGATATTCGCTGCCGGATCAGAAAGGGCATTACGCAGCAGAGGAATGATAGTGTCGATCTGGGATGATTCGCGCAAGCCGAAATCAAATACCCAATCCTCGCCGCCGTCCGTGTCCGTGTTGGCCAGGTAACGCTGAACCATCAGGTGAACCGAGGCAGGCGTATCCAGCCGTCCAAGGCGTTGAAGCGCTTGCCCACGTTCGCCGGAATTTGCCGCGGAATTCAGTTCCTGCTCGATAGCGCTGAGCTCCGCTGAATCCCAGGCAGGATCAGCCGGCAGGATCTCGAAGTCCACCGGATTGGATTCAAGCGTGAGAGGTTCCAGTCCCCCACCTTCCTCCGCGCTCTTCACGCGGGAAACCTGCTTGTTCGTGAAGGTGACGGAATAGAGTCCCGGCTTCTGGAATCGGTACCATTCGCACAAGTCCAGTTGTTGGGTGATGGGCTGCTGTGACAAATACCCCTCACTGCCAAGAAACGACCCGCCTACGCCGCCCTCGTGCAATGCGCGCAGTTCGAGAACCCCATCCGTAGGACTAACGTGAAGGGCTACGTCTTCCCGATAGGGGCTTAACGAGGTGAAAGATTCGTAGTATTTTTTCTCAGCCTGGCTCGAATATGAAACCTCGATTTTAATGGACTCGCCCATGTGATAGATGCGGGTATCCTTTAGCAGGCGAGCTCGAAACTCGATATCGTCCTGACTCGCCCCCCGAACGGCGTGCCCGAGGATTAAGAAAAGCACAACTCCGAGATGCATAATTCGATACATTGCACTGAGCACAGATGTAGGTGCAACCCTTGCGGTTGCCTGAACCTTGCGTACTGAAGCGGTGCAGCTTATGATAACCGTTTACTTATAGCAGATGCAGGGGCACTGAGGGTTACAACCTCAAATGGCCTGGCAGGGGGGCGCATGAAACGAGTGGCGGGCAGATTAAGTTTGGGGATCAGGGATTACCCTTGGAAGTTTGCGGCGGGTCTCATGGTAGCCGGGCTCGCTTTGGTCGTACTGCACGGGATGACTGCAGCCCAAACCGGCAAAGCCGGGGCCGCACCTCCGGCCAAGCCGGCCACCGCGGATCTCACCCGCCAGCCCACGCTCTTCGTGATCGGCTACGCGCATCTCGACACGGAATGGCGTTGGGAATATCCGCAGGTGATTCAGGAATATCTCAGCAAGACGATGCGGAACAACTTCGCCTTGTTTGAGAAGTATCCTCACTACATCTTCAATTTCACCGGGTCCAAC
>DATNHL010000042.1:0-7169 GCA_035604995.1 Occallatibacter sp.
TGCACGTCGCGCCCCACCTTCCTTAGATCGACATCCTTGCCGGTGTACTTCTGGGTCGCCGACATGGGACGGACCTCCAGCGAGCGGGTGTGGGTCAGCACGCCGGAGACTTCGTCGGCCAGCGCCAGCCGCAGATAGTCGGCGGCGGGATCGCCGGTCAGGTTCTGGAAGGGCAGGATGGCGATGGTGTTGTTGGGCGCGGGACCGGAGACGACGGCCTTGCCATGCCCCGCCCACCATGCGGTGAGGGCCACCAGGGTTACCACCAGCAGGCTGGCGATGGCGAGCTGCAGATAAGTGTGCTTCAGGCTGGCGCGGCGGAACGGGCTCTTCAGTACCGCGCTCGGGTGCGAGCCGGAGGCGCGGACCGTCCCGCTGTCGCTCTCCTGCTTCAGCCGTTGCAGATCGTGCCGCAACTCCGCGGCGGTGCGGTAGCGCTGCTCTCGGTCCTTCTCCAGCGCTTTGCCCACGATCTCTTCGAAGCCCTCGGGCAGCTTGGGATTCAGCGTCATGGGCGAGACCGCCTTGGCGTTGAGGATGGCCTCCAGGGTGAGGAACGCGGTCTTGCCGGCGAACGGTTTCTTGCCGGTGGCCATCTCGTAGAGCACCACGCCGAGGGAAAAGATGTCGGAGCGGCCGTCGAGCTCCTCCGAGCGCGCCTGCTCGGGAGACATGTAGAAAGTGGTGCCGGGAATGATGCCGGCATTGGTGAGGCTGTCGTCGCTGACGTCGCTGAGCGGTTCGCCGGTCGCGCTCACCGGCTGCGAAGCCATGCGGCGGCGCTCGGCGGCCAGCTTGGCCAGACCGAAATCCAGGATCTTGGCCTGCCCGCGCTCGGTGACGTAGATGTTCCCCGGCTTGATGTCGCGGTGGATGATGCCCTTGGTGTGGGCGGCGTCGAGCGCGTCGGCGATCTGGATGCCGACGTCGAGCATCTGGTCGCTAGGCAGCGCACCTTGCTGGATGCGGCTGCGCAGGCTGCCGCCCTCCAGCATCTCCATCACGATGTAAGGCGCGCCATCATGCTGGCCGATGTCGTAGATGGTGCAGATGTTGGGATGGTTCAGCCAGGAGGCGGCGCGGGCTTCGAGCTGGAAGCGGTCCACCGCATTCTTGTCGCTGGCTAGCCGCTCGGAGAGGAACTTGACGGCGACGGTGCGCCCCAGGCGCACATCCACCGCCCCGTATACCTCTCCCATGCCGCCACTCCCCAGCTTGTCCAGAATCCGGTAATGGGCGATCGTCTGACCGGTCAAGGGGGCCCCGCATTGAGAGTAGAAGGATGTTAGGCCGGGGGCAGGGGTTAGTCAATCGAGAGTCCGCGCCGGGGGCGGCATGCAAGGCCTTCAGTAGTGATAACGTGCCTGGAGAAAATCGATGCGATGCTCACTAACCCGGTAGACAAGCCGATGCTCCTGGGTGATCCGCCTCGACCAGCAGCCTGCCAGCACGAACTTCAACGGCTCCGGCTTGCCAATGCCAGCGAAAGGATCCTTCATCGCGGCATCCACCAGCTCCAGAATCCGAAGCGCTGCTTTCCGGTCCGTTTTCACCCAATATCTCAGGTCCTCCCGAAACTCCGGGTGGAACACAGCGGCGCGCTCAACGGGCCGCGCCAAGTCCCATCTCCCGCCGCAGCTTGTCCACCGATTCCGGCTTGCTCTTCGCACCTGCGGCCCGCCGCAGCGCCGCCAGCAGCCGCCGGGCATTTCTTGGGGAGCGCAGCAAATGTGCGGTCTCCATCAGGCTTGCCAGTTCCCCGGCGGGAACCAGGGCCACGTCTTTGGCGCCACGGCGCCGGACAATCACAACCTCCTGGTCATTGGCAACCTGGTTCAGAACTGAAGCCAGCCGTTCCCGCAAGCGCGTGTATGTGGTCTCGACAGGCATAGCATTTGCCCCAAAAGGAAGCGTACAGTATCCCTGTACGTATTGTCCAGCGCTGGGTGCGCCCATCCTTCGCGGGGCCGAGGGCTGGCCGGGTCCCCTGATCGTGCCATCGCCGGTTGTGTGCGGCACCCGCCCGCGGGGGCAGGCAAGACATTCTCTAACGACCAGCAGCCAGAAACACAACCAACGGCGTTTCCGCCCAAGTTAGACCGAGAAATGGTTGAAATGGCGCGAACTGCTGAAATGCTTTGAAAGGCGCAAACTGCTTAAATGGTTTTGCTGGTTCCGCCTTGATGGCAACGACTGTTGCCTCTGCCGTGGTCCCAACAACGCGCCCTGAATGATCGTAGATTTTACCGTCCTCAAACCATCCTAAGTGTTTTCCGTTGAATCCGTAAATGTCCTTCTCGCTGAGATACGCCACGGGTCGTCCGGACCATAAATAGATGTTCATCTCCTCTGACGGGCTGATGTAAGCAACCGGGTTTCCGTTCTTGTCGTAGAGAGTGACATCCTCATTGGCGCCGCGACCAACTGCCTGGCTACCCACCCCGGACATCTCGGTTTTGACCGCAATGACGACTTTGAGCATCCATGCGTTTAGAGCATCTAACTCAGACTGACTAAGCTTCTCCAGTCCACACTTCTGGAAATCCGCAGGACTCATAGTGTCGGTGAACATCCGACCGCGAGTCTGGCTATGGAGGTTCAGCGTGCAGCATACGAGTGCTGCGATGCAGATGGCTTGCTTCATGTTCGACTTCCTTTCCGGGCAGGTGCCGAATGATTAGAACCATTGAAGCAGTTTGTCAACGGAAGGGGTGCTCCCCCCTCCTTGCGGGGGTCGTATCGTTCGGGGAAAAAGATTCAGCCTAACAGCCCCTCCGGGACAGGTGGCCCGCCCAAGGATTCGCAACTACAAACTTGAGGGTGCCCTGCCCTAGCTTTTTTGCTAGGGCGGGGCAGTTCCAACAACTTCCCCACCCGAGCAAGACCGGCTCGGGTGGGGCACCCTAGAGAGTTTCAATGACGCGAAGTGTTTAGCCCGGGCCACCCGTCCTCCACTCACTCCGACTGACGCTTTCGAACACCGACGCCGTAAATGCTCTTCGGCGGCTCTAGGACTGACGGGCCGTAAACTTCCTGCACCAGCGCGACGTGCTCCGGCGTGGCGCTAGCACGAATATCGCGGAGGTACTGAAGAAATTCATCGCTCGTCTTCGATGAGAACACAGGGCATCGATACGGCAGCTTATGTGTCTTCGGAGTATTGGCGACCAGCGAGCGGCACTTGTTATCGACAAACATCGCATCGCAGTACGGCAGGAATGTAGAAACTACGTCGATGTCTGTAACCATGCCCTCGTCAGGAGGCGTCTTTTGCCCGGCAGCGGCCCGCATTGCGAGCGAGGCCCACATCGATGCAGAAATGATGTTCGACGGCGTTTCGTTCATCGCGCCCGATTCAATGAAGCTCTTGATTGCTTCATTCGTCTGCTCGCGTGAGAGGCCGTGAAGCTTCGCCGCCCATTCGAGGCCGTGAATCAGCGAGCCGAGTACTGAGGACAGGAAATTCTCAGGTATCGGAGGAAGCTGGCCCGCGAACGTCAGCATCCGCCTGCGATGATCGGCTACGTATGCCTTCAGAATCTCTTTCGCAAACGCGCCCTTCTCACGCTCGAAAGCCTGAGCGAACGTTTCACCGCCCTTCTGCCACTCTTTGAACACGTCTGCCAAAGCGACACAGGTCTTGCTGCGAGACTGCTGGATTGCTTGCTTCTCGCCGCGTATAGTGCCATCGACTGTGACGAAGAAACGGTCGGCCCATCCGTGAAGCCTGCCAGATGTGACGCACCTCGGGTCAAAATCGAATTCTGGTTTCGTGCCCTCCAGGTGCGCTGAGAACGCGACCATTACTTGCTGATGCTGAATGCTGACAGGTCGCTCGAATGAAATGCCCGTAGAGAAGTGCTCATAGGCGTGCTTTAGCTCTTCGTAAAACGGCGAGATCAGCGATTCGGCATGATGCTCCGTGGAATCGGGGCAGATGACCAGCTGCATCCGGCACAGCACGTCCAGCGATTCGAACAATTCGCGCCACAGCGGTTCGGCCTTCGCTCGTTCATGGCCCCGCGTTTCGGCGCTCAGCATCTTCACAATGTTGCTGAAGACGAATTGATCCAGGTAGATGATTTTCTTTTTCAGTTCAGGGAGGGGGAACGTCGCCGTGTACCAACAGGCGCGGATGCGACAGCGCCGCATGATCGACGTGTCGTGAATGCTCAGCACGCCGAATTCATGCTGGCCGCATTTCGGACACGACTGATACGGTCCACCGATGAAATCACGCGGGTCTATCCTGATGGTTTTCACTGTCTCAGTCATTATGCCGGGTGCCCCAAGCAAGCGCCAGCTTGTCTGGGATTTGGAGACTCCGAGGCGGCTCCGATAGGCGGGGCCGCGGACATGACGTTACCGATTTTTGGGGTTGACAGCGCGCCGGTAAACATGCTATTGTCATAGGCTAATAAATAGCCCTATGAAATAGACACCGTTGGCTTCTGTGGTGCGCTCGTTCCCATAGCCCTGTTATCTAGAACGATAACTTGGACGATTCGCAGCTCTTTGACAATCAGCTATAAATGGCCCAAAAAAGGCAGCTAAGTCCTTTGAAGAACGGTAAGTACGCGTAAGTCCTTTGTTTCATCGGTTGGCCACGGTTGACCGACGGTATACCGTACGTAAGTTGCTGATTCTACGTAGGGGCGGGTAGGGGGGTGGGATTGTCGCTGCAGTACACACGGGCATAGCTCGGCAGGCGAAGCCGCTAGTGTAAATTGTCCTGTTGTGCTCCAAGACTCTGGATTGCTTACGTGGAGGGAGAATCAACTGAGCCCTGAAGAGCCATGAAGCATTTCATCCTCTCATGCCTGTGTGCTGCCCTGCTGGCAATCTCCGGACCCGGAAGCGGAGCGCCCGCGGCTGTCGGCGCTCCCACCAGCCAGGCCGAGATCGAGAAGCTGTTCCTCGGCGTCCCCGATCCCAAGGTTGCTGAAGAAGACCTGCGCGTGCTCACTGCGGCGCCGCACATTGCCGGCTCGCCCGAAGACAAGAAGACGGCCGAGTTCGTGGCGCAGAAGTTCCGCGAAGCTGGCCTCGAGACTGAAATCGTCGAGTACAAGGTCTGGATCAACTATCCCGCCGAGATCAGCGTGGACGTGGTCGCCCCGCCCGGAGTGAAGATGCACGGGCCGAGCCGCGAGCACGTGAGCAGCGATCCCTACCAGGACGACCCGCGCATCGTCATGCCCTATAGCGGATTCTCGCCCTCCGGCGATGTTGAGGCCGAGGTGATCTACGCGAATTACGGTCGCCTGGAGGATTTCAAGCGCCTGCAGCAGATGAAGATCGATGTGCGGGGCAAGATCGTCATCGTGCGCTACGGCACCAACTATCGCGGGGTGAAGGCGTATCTGGCGCAGCAGTTCGGCGCTGCCGGCCTGCTGATCTACTCCGACCCGCTCGAGGATGGATATTTCAAGGGCGATGCGTATCCCAAGGGGCCGTGGCGTCCCGCGACCGGCGTGCAGCGCGGCTCGATCGGCTACACGTTCAATGCTCCCGGCGATCCCACCACGCCGGGCATCGCTTCCGTGCCCGGGTTGCCGCTCTCGCAGCGCACGCCGCCGCCGCGGGCCGAGATGCCGAAGGTCCCAACGACACCGCTCTCTTGGGCCGATGCTGAGCCCATCTTGAAGCATATGGCGGGACCGGAGTCGCCGCGCGACTGGCAAGGCGCCCTGCCGTTTACCTACCACCTCGGCCCCGGGCCGGTGCGGGTGCGCATGCACCTCAAGCAGGATTACGCCTACCGCAGCATCTGGGATGTGATCGGCCGCGTACCCGGCAGTGTGTATCCCGACGAATGGGTGCTGGCCGGCAATCATCGTGACGCGTGGGTATATGGCGCGGTCGATCCCGGCAGCGGCACGGTGGCCATGCAGGAAGCGGTACGCGGCATCGGGCGAATGCTCAAGGCAGGCTGGCGGCCCAAGCGCACCCTCATCTTCGGCAGTTGGGACGCCGAGGAGTACGGCTTGATGGGCTCCACGGAGTGGGCCGAGCAGCACGCCGCGGAACTCGATCGCGCGGTCGCCTATCTCAACATGGACTCGGCGGTCTCGGGTCCGAACTTCGGCGCCTCGGCGGTCCCCAGCCTGAAGCAGTTCCTGCGCGACGTCGCCAAGGCCGTCCCCAGCCCGAAAGGCGGAACCATGTACCAGGCTTGGCGCGTCGGCGGCCAAAAGCCGCCGCAACCCGATGTCACCGACTCCGGGCGCATGCCGGTCGTGCAGCTCAATACCGACGTTCCCGTGGGAGACCTGGGCAGCGGTTCCGACTACACACCCTTCCTGCAACACCTGGGGATTCCCTCTACCGACATGGCGTCGAGCGGAAGCTACGGGGTCTATCACTCCGCCTTCGACGATTTCGCGTGGTTCAAGCGCTTCGCCGATCCCGATTTCGCCTATGAGCAGGAGATGGCGCGGGTGTTCGGCCTGGCGGTGTTGCGCCTCGCCGACGGCGACGTGCTTCCGTACGACTACGAGAACTATGGCAAGGAGATCGCGGCGTACATCCGTACCGCCCAGGGGAGGGCGGAAAAGACGTTCAACAAGCCACCCTCGTTTGCCGCGGCGTTGGAAGCCGCGGAGCGCTTTGCCCGCGCTGGCGCCGCCATTACCCGAGAGCAGCCCAGGGATGCCTCCGAGGCCGCCGCGATGAACCGCGCCCTGCGGGAGGCCGAGCGCGCCCTGCTTCTGCCCAACGGCCTGCCCGGGCGTCCCTGGTTCCGGCACGCCATCTATGCCCCCGGCCGCTACGCCGGATATGCCGCCGACGTGATTCCGGGGGTCAACGAGGCCATCGATGCCGGCGATCTCCAGGCCACCGAGCAGCAACTGGCGGCGCTTACTGCCGCACTAGCCCGGGCCGCCAGTATCCTGGAGAGACGTCGCTAGGCGGACGCGGGCAGAAATCTCGGCCATCCTGTCGGCGATTCCTTGCGTCTAAGTACCAGTACTCGGCTACCAGGGCTCGCGCCGCATTGTTGTCGGAACTTCCAGGTCGAAGGTGAAAAAGCATGCCGCTCGCGCGGATCATCCCTCGCACGCAAGACACGGCGGCCTCCGAGCCGGCGCAGCCGCAGCAAGCCAAGATCGCGGTCGTCTATGACATCGCCAGACGGCCGTTGGAGTTCCCCGGTGCAGAGTCGGGGC
>DATNHL010000043.1:0-9180 GCA_035604995.1 Occallatibacter sp.
CGCCTGCCGCTGACGCCTCCGGAAGCCCGGCGCGCGGCGGCCACCCTCCAATCGTGGCTTGGCGACTCGTCCTCCATCGTCAAGACCGCGGCGCTGCAAGGGCTGGCCGATCTGTCCCGCCGCGACCCCGCGCTGCTGCCCGCAGTGCTTGACCTGCTCCGCATCCATGGGCGAAGCGGCACTGCTGCCATGCGGGCCCGCAGCCGGTTGCTGCTCAAGCGATTGGAGAAAAAGGGCGAGCAGGAATCACGGTAGGCCGGCCTGGCTGAGGCGCAAATGAACCCGGGGACGGCTCTCCCTGCGCAGGGCGAAGCGGGCTGGCTGTCCCAGAACCAGCGCAGACGACGATCGCGCTGCGGGTTCGCGCTGCGTACAATGAGCTTGGCGCGCCGGTAACCCTGCGTCACTTCCCTGCGTCTCATCTCTAAGTTCGCTTCAGCCAACCCGAGACGAACCGGCACTTCACGCGAACAGACATTGCAGAGGATGAACCCATGAGTCGAGCGAGATCGAGTCTGCTTCTGTTGCCCCTGCTGGAGCTGCTGTGCGCGGCAGGCCTGGGACGGACCCAGAGCGCTCCTCCGCCGAAGGGCGCCACACCGGTCCTCATCGAACTGTTTACCTCCGAGGGCTGCTCGAGCTGCCCTCCGGCGGATGCCTTCCTGAAAAAACTGGATGAGTTGCAACCCATTCGCGGCGGGCAGGCAATCGTGCTCAGCGAGCACGTGGACTACTGGAACTACGACGGCTGGACCGACCCCTTTTCCTCCTCCTCGTTCACGAACCGGCAATCCGCCTATGTTCGCGCATTGGGAAGCGACTCCCCCTACACGCCGGAGCTGATTGTGAATGGCGGGACGGAGTTGAACCTCTCGAACCCTGAGCAGGTCAGCGCGGCGTTGTTGAAGGCGGCCAAAGCCGAGCGGCTTCCTGTGAGCATCGGCGCACTGCGCATTGAAGGGGATTCGCCGGCCACGCTGCGCGCCCATATTGACGTTGACGGGACTGCAAGCCGGCACAACGCGGATGTCTTTGCTGTGGTTGCGCTCGATCATGCGGAGTCGAAGGTGTTGCACGGAGAGAACGGCGGCCGGCGCCTGATGCACGCAGCCGTTGCGGTCGAACTCCTTCGCGTGGGAAGGCTGGAAAAGGGAAAGCCCTTCAGCCAGGACTTTCAAACCCGCCTCAAGCCGGGGCTGGATCCGAAGAATCTCAGGCTGATTGTGTTTGTGCAGGAGCCGGGCCCGGGCGCCGTGCTGGGAGCAGCGCTGAAGGAAGTCGGCGCCTCGGACAAATAAGCATCCGGCTCCCCACCGAAGCTCCCGGCAGGGGGAACTTTCCCGCTCTATCTCAGTGCGCCCGAATCGCAATCATCGGATCGGTCCGCATGGCCTTGCGCGCGGGCAGGTAGATGGCTGCAACCGCAATCAGCAACAACAGGGCAGTCACAGAGAGAACCGTCAAGGGATCCATCGCCGAGACACCGAAAAGAAGCCCGCGCAGCATGCGCGTGAGCAGGAGCGACACGGAGAGCCCCAGCACCAACCCAATAGCAGTCAGGCGCAAGCCCTGCAGCAGAATCATCCGCAGTACATCGGTGCGCGAAGCACCCAGAGCGACGCGAATGCCTATTTCATGCGTGCGCAGTTGCGTCCGGTAAGCCATCACACCGTAGATGCCCGATGCCGCCAGAATCAGCGCGAGAATCGCAAACACACTGGCAAATGTGCTCTCAATCAATTCAAACATGTTCCCCGTGCGCGTGCTTTCCTCCAGTGAGCGCACATCGAACACAGGCAGCTTGCCATTGATTTCGTGGACTGCTTTTTCGACCGCCGGAGCGCTTAGTTCCGGATCGCCCCTGGTGCGCAGATGAAAAATCGCCTGCGGCCCGGCAAACTGAAAGTAAGAAAGATAAACGAGAGGCTCCGGTGCTTCATTCATGCGCTGATGGCTGCAGTTTTTCGCGACTCCGACCACGGTAACCCAGTTGTCGAAGACGCGCATCCGCTTGCCGATGGCGCGTTGTCCCGGCCAGAAACGGTTAGCCATGGTCTGATCCACGATCGCAACCATGGGCGCATCCCGGCCATCCTGCACAGTGAATTCCCTGCCGTCGGCGAGTGGAATCTTCATGGTCGGAAAATATCCTGCAGTCACCGACGCATTGCGCACTTCCATCGACTCATGGGGCTTGGGCACGTAGCCCTCGGGAAACGCGTCCGTAGACCCGCGGTCGAGGCTGAGCGGCACCCAGTCGGACAAAGCGACCGAAGTCACTCCTGGCAGCAACTCAAGCTTGGCGAGAAGCCGGCGATGAAAATCCAGCGTATCGGCATAGGAATATCCCGCGGCTCGAAGATCTACTGAGGCCAGCAGTACATGCGTGCGGTCGAAGCCCAGGTCCGCTTCGGCAGTCTTCTGAAGCGTGCGCAGGAACAGCCCCGCCGTGATAAGAAGAGTCAAAGACAACGCAATCTGCCCAACCACCAGCCCGCTCAACAGGTACTGATTGTGAGCGCTTGAAGACACGCTCCCTGCTTCTTCCTTGAGCACCTCGGCCGTAGAAACTCCAGACGATCTCCACGCCGGCATGGCGCCGCAGAGCACGCTGGCCAGAACCGCGAGGGACATGATGGCAATCGTCACACGCGCATCGAGAAACCCGTTGATCGCGATGGGGTTGCTGTTCGGTGGAATGAAACTGGCCAGCGATTTTGCCGACCATGAAGTCAACAAGACGGCCACTGCGCCACCACCAAGCGAAAGCAGCAGGCCTTCCAGAATCATCTGCCGCATCAGTTGAATCCGGTTGGCTCCCAGTGATTGCCGGATCGCAATCTCACGCCGCCTGGAGATGAATCGAACCAGCATCAATGTGGCGATGTTGGCGCACGTCAGCAGCAGCACGACTCCGGCAATGGGCAGAAGAATGGGCAACGACGATGCCAGGTATACGTTTGCGCCAAACGGAGAACGCCATAGAGGGTCAAGAAAGATGGTGTTCACGTCAAGGTGGTCGTTGGGGTAAGCGGCCACCAACTGCCGCATTTGCAATTCCAGATCCTGCGTGGCGCTGGCGCGGCTGACACCGGGGCGCAGACGGCCCATCACGTTGAGCCAGGGCCGTCCTCGTTCCTCAATCTGCCAATTGGGGCCGTCCTGGCGGATCGGCGAAAGCGGCGCCCACGCATCGTCGCGAATGCCCGGCATGGCGCCGATGAACCCCTTGGGCGCTACGCCGATCACGGTGAGAGATCTCTGATTGATCTCGACAGACTTTCCCACAATGGTGGGGTCCGCGCCAAAGCGCTTCTCCCAAAGGTCGTAACCCAGCACCAGGTACGGAGCGCCACCCGGGTTCGCCTCTTCGTCGATCCGGAAGAAGCGGCCGAGGTACGGCTTGATTCCCAGCACGTCAAAATAGTTCCCCGAGGTGTTGGCTGCGTAAATGCGCTGCGGCGTGTCGCCGCCGGTCAGCGCTGCCCAGTCGGAGTGGTAGCCCAGCATGCCGCTGAAGCTGTGGTTCATCGCCCGCAGGTCGCGATAGTCCGGATAGGAGAGCGGCGGCGACGGCGCGTTGTTCCACGCGCCGCGCAGCAGGGTGACCAGTTCGCCGGTGTGTGTGGCGGCAGGAACGGGAGTCAGAAGGGTCGAGTTGATCCAGCTGAAGACAGTGCCGTTGGCGCAGATACCGAGGGCAAGCATGAAGACCGCCGCCAATGTGAACCCAGGGCTCTTGCGAAGTTGCCGCAGTGCGAACCGTACATCACGGAGCAATCCACTCATACTTGTGCCTCTTTTGAGACTATGCGCTTCTCAGGAACTTTTGCAATGGAGATACTGCATTCGCCGTACCAAACAGGAAGTTTTGGCAAGTTGTTTACTGAGAGCGGATTACATCGAACTCGCCGATCGATTTGGTCGCCGTTCCGGTGTTCGATCTCGCGCCGGAGCGGCCGGAATCGGACACTCCGGGCATCCGGGCGAAGCCGGGAGTCAACCCGGCTTCAACGTGACAGGGCGCAGACCCCTGCCCGGCCGCTGATACACTTGAGCGGTTGGGGCTTCGCCCCTAAAATCGTCCTTGGCCCTTGAAAACACTATGGTCGAGCTGCTTCCATCCATCCTCTCCGCCGATTTCGCCCACCTGGCCGACCAGGTGGCCGCAGCCGAGCGCGGCGGCGGCACGGTGATCCATGTGGACGTGATGGACGGGCATTTTGTTCCCAACATCACCCTCGGGCCTCCGGTGGTCAAGAGCCTGCGCAAGGCAACGAAGCTGCCACTCGACTGCCACCTGATGATCGAGAACCCCAATGAGTTCATCCCCGCCTTTGCCGATGCCGGGGCCAACTGGGTGAGCGTCCACTATGAGGCATGCACCCACCTGCACCGGTCGCTGGAGCTGATCGCGCACCACGGGATGAAACCAGGGGTGGTGCTGAATCCGGCCACTCCCGTCGAGCTGATTGTGGAAATCCTGCCCATGGTGCACCACGTGCTGATCATGAGCGTGAATCCGGGCTTCGGCGGCCAGGAATTCATTCCTTTCAGCTTAAAAAAGATCCGCCGCCTGGCCGAATTGCGCCGCGAGCTGGGGCTGGCATTTAGAATCGAGGTAGACGGCGGGGTGGCTCACGACACGGTGGCCCAGATCGTCCAAGCAGGTGCGGAGCTGTTGGTGGCCGGAAACGCCGTCTTCGGCGCAGGGCAACCGGAGCAGGACGCGCGCGCCTTGCTGGCCGCGGCTCGGTGTGCGGCAGGCGAGTGACCGGGCCTGAGCGCAACAGGGTAAGATTCTAGAGTATTCGGAAGAGGTCGCAGGGTGAGCAAACCCGCCCGGCGCCGCAATGAGGGGTTATGAACCGGTTGTCCAAAAAGATTGCCGCGGTCGTTCTGGCGTTTCTGGTGCTGACCGCGGTTGCGGCCCACGCCGACAGAAAGCCCAAGAAAAAGAAGAACCAGGACCTGAGCGCCAACCCGCTGGCCGCAGTGAACTCCAAGCAGCCGGACAAGGAACTGTTCGACAAGGCCATGCTGGCGTTGAAGAAGGGCCGCTTCGATGTGGCCCGGCTCGACCTGCAGACCATGCTGAACACGTATCCGGAATCGGAGTACCGGATGCGCGCCAAGCTGGCGGTGGGCGACAGCTGGTTCAAGGAAGGCGGCACCGCGGCGCTGGCGCAGGCCGAGGCCGAATACAAGGACTTCATCACCTTCTTCCCCAACGCCCCGGAAGCTGCCGAGGCGCAGATGAAGGTGGCCGATATCTATTACCAGCAGATGGAGAAGCCGGATCGGGACCCCGTCAACGCCGAGAGGGCCGAGCTGGAGTACCGGAACATGATCAACATGTTCCCCGACTCGACGCTGGTTCCGCGCGCCAAGCAGAAGCTGCGCGATGTGCAGGAAGTGCTGGCCGAGCGGGAGAGCGAGATCGGCCTCTACTACGAGACCCGCGAAAACTTCGCCGCCGCCATCGCCCGGCTTGAAACCGTGACCGATACGTATCCGCTCTACTCGAAGAGCGACCAGACGCTGCTGGGCATCGGCGATGCGTATGCCGGCGAGGCCCGCCGCATCCAGATGCAGGCCAACATGCCCGGCGCCATCAAGGAGCGGCTGCGCTCGGTCTACATGGACAAGGCCGCGCAGGCTTATGCCAAGGTGATCACGCGCTACCCCATGGCGCCGCACGTCGAGGATGCGCGCGACCGCCTGGTGGCCATGAACCACGCCATTCCCGAGCCGACCCAGGAGGCGGTGGCCGAGAGCGACGCCGAGGAGCGCAGCCGCGGGGGAGTGCATTTGGCCGATAAGACCTTCGCCATCATCAAGCATGGACCCACTGTGGTCGAAGCGGTCCACGTGGGCGAGCCCTCCCTGGAAGATCCGAAGCGCACGCTGGCGCCGGACATTACCAAGGAAAACATCGCCATGTTCAACGAAGCGATCAATGCGGGCAGGCCTCCGGCGGCGGCAGGAGCCGTTACCCCCACCGGCGCCAATGAACCACCGCGCAGCGATCAGCCCTCCACAGCGCCTTTGCAACTGGCGCCTCCCGCGGGCTCGAGCGGCGTAAGCGCCGAAATCGTGTCGGCTCCTTCCGGTTCCCCGGCAACGCCTCCGGCCGCCAATCCCAATGCCTTGCTGCAGCCCGTGGGGCCGGCCAGCACCGCCCTGCCCGCCGCGGAAAAGCCGGCCGAGGCCCCCGTTCCGGTCAACGAGGTCAAGTCCACCGGCGCCACCGCCACTGCCCTCAACGGCAAGCCCAAGAAGCCCAAGGTCGACTCCAACGAGGAATCCTCCAGCAAGAAGAAAAAGAAGAAGGGCCTCAGCAAGCTGAACCCCTTCTAACCGGACACTCGAATGCAAGACAAAGGCCGCTCCCACCCGGGCGCGGCCTTTGTCATTTTGGACTAAACCGCCGCACACTGCGTTCGTCTCTGGCCACCCTCCCTTTTGGCTGATAGGATTATTTCGCCAGTGAAAAAACGTTTTAGCGAGGGCACCATGAAACACTTCAACCTGCGCGTCGGATTCCGTGTTGCGGTATTCGTGCTGTTTTCTCTCTCCCTCTTGTCTGTACCGTCCTGCTCGCAGCGCCGCCAGCAGCCGCCCAAGCCGACCGGGCCCTGGATGAACACCAATCTCTCCCCGGACGAGCGCGCCGACCTGGTCATCAAGGAGATGACCCTGGACGAGAAGATTGCCACGCTGCATGGCGTGGGCATGCCCACCGATGACCCGCTGACCCCTGAGAACATGCCCTCCAACCGCGGCGTCGGCTATGAAGTGGGCGTCCCGCGCCTGGGCATCCCCGGCATCGACATGAGCGACGCGGCCTACGGCGTGCGCTCCAGCGGCGCCAACGGCCGCTATTCCACCGCGCTGCCCGCCAACGTGGCCGCCGCCGCCAGCTGGGACACCGACGCCGCCTATGAATACGGCAAACTGATCGGCAGCGAACTCCGCGCCCAGGGCTACAACATGTCCCTCGGCGGCGGCGTCAACCTGACGCGCGAGCCCCGCAGCGGCCGGACGTTCGAGTATCTGGGCGAAGACCCCGTCCTGGCCGGAACCCTCGTCGCCCGCCTCATCGAGGGAACCCAGTCCCAGCACGTCGTCGGCGACATCAAGCACTACGCCCTCAACGACCAGGAGAGCGGCCGCAACTCGGTCAACATCTCCATCTCCAAGCGGGCTGCGCGCGAGAGCGATCTGCTGGCCTTCGAGATCGGCGTCACCCAGGGCCATCCCGCCGCCGTCATGTGCTCCTACAACCGCGTCAATGGCGACTTCGCCTGCGAAAACAAGTACCTGCTCACCGACGTGCTCAAGAAGGACTTCCACTTCCCCGGCTTCGTTCTCTCCGACTGGGGCGGAACGCACTCCACGGAAAAAGCCTCGGCCGCCGGCCTCGACAACGAGGAGCCCGGCCGCTTCTTCTTTGAAGCCAGGTACAAAGCCGCCGTCCAATCCGGCGCCATCTCGCAGGCCGAGCTCGACGAGCACGTGCACCGCATCCTGCGCTCCATGTTCGCCGCCGGCGTCATCGACTATCCCCGCCAGCGCAGCGTCATCGATCCCTTCGTGGGCCTCGACGTTGCGCGCAGGATCGAAGAGGGCGGCATCGTGCTGCTCAAGAACAAGGCCGCGGCGCTGCCGCTGGTTCCCGTCCGGCTGCACACCATCGCCGTCATCGGCGCGCACTCCGACGTGGGCATGATCTCCGGCGGCGGCTCGGCGCAGGTCGATCCTCCCGGAGGCAACGCCATCGCCAAGCCGGGCGAGGGCGCCACCCACTGGCAGGAAGAGATCTGGTTCCCCACCTCGCCGCTCAAAGCCATCCAGGCCCGCGCGCCCCACGCCACCGTCAACTACGATTCAGGCGACGACCCCGCCGCCGCGGCCGCTCTGGCCAAGACTGCCGACGTGGCCATCGTCTTCGCCTACCAGTGGGAGAGCGAGGGGATGGACCTGCCCTCGCTCTCGCTGCCGCGCAACCAGGACGCGCTGATCGCCGCGGTCGCCGCCGCCAACCCGCATACAATCGTGGTCATCGAATCCGGCTCGCCCGTGACCATGCCGTGGGTCGACGCGCCGGCCGCCATTCTCGAAGCCTGGTTCGCCGGCTCGGACGGCGCCAACGCCCTCGGCAATATCCTGTTCGGCTCTGTCAACCCCTCCGGCAAGCTGCCCAACACCTTCCCGAAGAGCGAAGCCGACCTGCCCCACCCCACCATCACCCAGCCTCCTCCGGCATCGTCGCACTTCTTCGACGGCGGCGGCTCGCCCGAAGACTGGGCCAGGGGCCTGCCTCCCTTTCCAGTGGCCTATGACGAAGGTGTCAAAGTCGGCTACAAGTGGTACGACGCCGAGAAAAAGCCCGTTCTGTTCCCCTTCGGCTACGGCCTCTCCTACACCACGTACCACTACTCCGGCCTGACCGTTACTCGCGACGAGGCCAGCGGCAAGGTCAAGGCCGCCTTCACCCTCGCCAACACCGGCGCACGCGCCGGAGCTGAAATCGCCGAAGTCTACGCCGCCCTCCCCGCCAGCGCCGATGAGCCACCCAAGCGCCTCCTCGGCTGGAGCAAGGTCACGCTCAAGCCCGGCGAAAAGAAATCCGTCGAAGTCGAAATCGACCCCAAGTACCTCTCCATCTTCGACGAAGGCAAAGACGGCTGGACGCTCCTCCCCGGCGATTACACCCTCATGGTCGGCGGCTCGTCGGACAAGCTGCCGCTGAAGGCCGCGATCAACCTGAAGTAGTTTTCTCACTCCGCCAGCAAATCCACCGTGCCCCATCCTTTCGCCTTCTTCTTGGCGAAAGGGTGGGAAAGCACGGACCCCAGCCAGAGCGTTATTCCTTGTCTGATTACTCCGTAATGACGAAGTCATTACGTTATGGTATGATCAATTTGCAGGTTCAGGAGTCCTCATGACCACAATTCAACAGGAAGCAACCAGGCGGGAAACGCTCAACCTGCGCATCAAGCCCGAGCTCCGTGGCCTCATCGACCGCGCGGCGGAGCTCACCGGCAAGAACCGGACGGATTTCGTGCTCACCGCCGCCCGTCATGCCGCCGAGGATGCGCTCATGGACCGCACGGCCTTTGCAGTCAGCCCCGTGGCTTACGCCGAGTTCCTGCATCGGCTCGACGCTCCGCCCCA
>DATNHL010000044.1:0-3372 GCA_035604995.1 Occallatibacter sp.
ACGAAGGAACTGGCTGGCAAACCATCCCAACCCGGCCTTGCACCCGACGGTGTACAGGATGGATGCTTTTCTACAACTCATCAACAACGGAACCTGGGACTTGCCTCTGCCTCTGACCGTTCGAGGCATCTTGATCACAGAGGATGTCTTGTCAGTCAGTGTGCCACTGCGCCCCTCGGCCCACGCCGCGACTGAAGGGACGCTCCAACTCGAGACGCCGCCGATGCAAGGCGATGGCGTGACAGCCCTTCAGCAGGCTCTGGTGAAGGCCGGATTCCCCGTCACCGTCGACGGGAACTTCGGGACAACTACGGACGCGGCAGTCAGACAATTCCAACAGCAGAAGGGAATGATCGTTGACGGCATCGTGGGCCCGGCAACGCGCTCCGCACTGGGCCTCTAACCGTCCGCGCCGTAGGGGCGGCCCTTGTGGCCGCCCTCGGACAACCGCCAGACAGCCATCAGGGTTGCCCGGAGGCGCAGAAAGGCGTATCTTCGAGGGCTCGAAACTGCGCTGACGGGCGCGTCTATGGGCGCTGGGCACGTCGAGCACCCCGAGGATTGCAAATATGCGAAGCATCGTAAAGTTAATCGTTATTTTGGTATTATGTGTTTCAGCGAGTTCTGCATCCGGCAAGGTGGTGGTGTTGTGGCAAGACGGATTTCCTACCCTTGAAAGTCAGCCCGTGCCTCAGGAGACCTTGCGCAAGGCTCTGGACGGCATGCAGCCCGAGTTTGTGAGTCTCAATGAGCTGAACCAGATAGAAACCTGGGGTGACGTCGAGCTGCTGGTTCTTCCTTACGGCTCTGCGGTTCCAAGTCAAGACTGGTCCGCAATCAAGAGATACCTCGAAACGGGTGGGAACCTGCTGGTGCTGGGGGGCCGGCCTCTTACGATCCCGGTGTGGCGCGAGGGGGACCGGTTCGTCGCGGGGCCGCCTGAAACCGCGTATTCCCGCGAGATCGGCATCGAACACACCTACGAGGCGCCGCTGGCCGCCGGGCTGAAATTCGGGTGGAAAGACGCCACTCTTTCCGGCGGTGAGGTTCTGGCGAAGCGGGTCTTTGTGATCGAGGGGGTCAGCCGCGGGCTGGGATACCTTCAGGACTCCGCCGGCGAGCGCGTGGCGGCGCCGGTCGTGGCGACCGACTTCGGCAGCCTTGAGGGAGAAGCGGGGGCAAACTTGGGCTCCCGCATCGTGATGCTCAACTTCGAACCTGAGCCAGGCTACTGGACCTCGCCGGAAGCTGTGACGGTGCTGCGGGAAGCCGCTGAGTACGCCCGCCAGGGCGCAACGGCCTTTCGCGTCGAAATGCAAAACGCTACGCTGCTGGCAGGGGAGATCCCGCAGCTTGTGGTCCGGCTGACGAATCTTCGCAAGCAGCGATTGGGCGAGATGCAATCGGGAAGAGTGGCAATCGAGTTGCTCCGCGATGGCCAGGCTCTGGCCACGCGGCAGGTGGACTGCGGGGGCGAGACGGTGGCCTCGTTGGTCGCATTTGAGGATCAGAAGGCGCTGCCCCCAGGACTTTACGAAGTCCGTGCCACCTATGAGGACGGCGGTAAGCCTCGCGAGTTCTATCGAACCGGCTTCTGGGTCAGGGACGACGCGCTCTTGCACTCCGCGCCCCACTATGGCGTGAAGGGTGATTTCTTGACTCGAGACGGCGCGCCCTTTTTCCCCTTCGGCACCAACTATTTCACCACTGAGCATTACGGCTGGGGGTTTCACGGCGCCGGCAACGCCTGGGTGTGGGAGCGCGACTTTGCCGACATGGAACGGCACGGCGTCAGTTTTATTCGCACCGGCGTATGGCTGGACCATGTGGAGATCTTCGACGGCACGACCGGCCAGGTGAAAGAGCGCTTTCTGCGCAACCTGGAGGCCTTTCTACTTTCTGCGGCGCGGCATCGCATTCATGTCAATTTCACTTTCTGCGCCTTCGACCCGCAGACCATCATGCGCCATCCCGGCGAGGAATCGCTCCTGACCGGCCCGGGCTCCAATCCTTATACGGATCCCACTGCCCTACGCGCCCAGCAGAACTACATGCTCTCCATCGTCCGGCGCTTCAAGGACGTGCCGCACCTGAGCTGGGACCTGATCAATGAGCCGAGTTTTTCGAACCCGAAGCGGTTGTGGCGCGGCAATACCCCCAACAACGATCCGACCGAGCTTGCCGCTTGGCGCGTCTGGCTGAAAGAGAAATACGTGCAGCTTGATGCGCTGGCGCGCGCCTGGAACGTGACGCCCGAGGAGTTGGGCAGCTTCCAGGCCATATCCCTGCCGGTGCAGGAAGACCTTGCGCAGGAGCGCTACGGCAATCCGCGATTGGTTCGCGCCGTCGATTACAACCTGTTCGCGCAGGAGATGTTTCGCCGCTGGGTGGGCAAGATGGTGGCGGCCATCCGCTCCACGGGCAGCCGTCAACTGGTGGACGTGGGCCAGGACGAGGGCGGAGTCACCGACCGTGTGCTTAACCAGTTCTTCGCCGACGCCGGCGTGGACTTCACGGTCAACCACACCTACTGGCGCGATGACGCTTTGCTCTGGGATTCGGTGGCCGCGAAGCGCGTGGGCGTTCCCAACTTCGTAGGCGAGACGGGCTACCAGCCGGTCTGGCGGCCGGATGGGGAGCAGCGCTACGACGAGTTGACGGCCCTGGGCCTCGTCGAGCGCAAGTGGGCGCTGGGCTTTGCCGCCGCCAACAGCGGCTCGCTACAATGGGAGTGGGGATTGGGCGGCGACTTCGGCATGAAGCGCAGTGATGGTTCAGACAAGATCTGGGAAGACGTGATGCGCGCCATGGGCAAATTCACAGCCGAGGCGGCGCCACATGCCCTCGGGCTGAAACTGCCGGAAGTCGCCTTGGTGCTGCCGCAGTCCCTGCAACTTTCGGTGTTCAACTCGACGGCTCTGGAAGCCCAGCAAAACTGCGTTCGGGCGCTCTACCAATACGCGCGCTCTTCGGCCTATGCCGTCGGCGAGTATCAGATTCAGTCGCTGGGCAACCCCAAGCTCATTTTGCTTCCTTCTCCGTGGACCCTCAGCGAGTCAACTTGGCAGGCGATCCTCGCAAAAGTCCGCGACGGCGCCACGCTGCTGGTCACTGGCAGTTTTGACAACGATGAGCATTTCCACGCCGCGGCCCGCGCCAAAGAGTTGGGACTCGACCTCGGTCTCGCCTTCCTTACGCGGCGCGAGAATCCCATCTCCTGGCCAGGTGGACAAGGTTTATTGAGTTATTCAGGCGAGAAGACGACATTCCTCGAACAGGCTGTCCTCCCTCACGATCAGACTTTTCTCGAGAAGGCGCTGGGCAAGGGCCGAGTTCTGGTTGTGACCCTGCCAATCGAACTGAACGACAATC
>DATNHL010000045.1:0-9400 GCA_035604995.1 Occallatibacter sp.
TCCATCGAGAGGGCGCGAATGGCGGAGCCGGCGTATTCCACCACGCAGCCGGTGGCGCCGTCGGTGCCGATCTGGCCGATGATGGCGAGGATGATGTCCTTGGCCGTGACGCCGCGCGGCAGTTGACCCTCGACCGCGATGCGGAAGGTCCTGGGCTTGGCCTGCGGCAGCGTTTGCGTGGCGAGAACGTGCTCGACTTCGCTGGTGCCGATGCCGAAGGCCAGCGCGCCGAATGCTCCGTGGGTCGAGGTGTGCGAGTCGCCGCATACAATCGTCATGCCCGGCTTGGTGATGCCGAGTTCGGGGCCGATCACGTGGACGATGCCCTGATCGCGCGAGTCGACGTCGTAGAGTTCAACGCCGAAGTCGGCGCAGTTCTTGCGCAGCGTGGCGATCTGCGTGGCAGCGATCTGGTCGACGATGTTCAGCCGGCCTGCGATGGTGGTGGGGACGTTGTGATCGACGGTGGCGATGGAGCGGTCGGGACGGCGAACCTTGCGCCCGGCCAGGCGCAGGCCTTCAAAGGCCTGTGGGGAAGTCACTTCATGCAGCAGTTGCAGGTCGATGTAGAGCAGCGTAGGCTCGCCTTCGGGCTCGACCACCACATGCTGCTGCCAGACTTTTTCGAATAGCGTTTTTGGTGCGGTATTCATTAAACTCCTTGTTGCGGATTTTTCATTTATTAGGTGTTCGAGTGCCTCTCTGACTAATTCACTCCGAGACTTGCCTTGTTGCTCGGCCAGCTCTTGTGCGGGTTCCCGAAGGTTAGTCATTGGCGCTCCATTTGATTTGTGCTTCCCCACCCTTTCCGCAAAAACAAGGACGCGTCAAGGATGGGGCACCCAATCATTTTTGAGACTCATGCGTTGACGAGCATGGTTGTTACTGTTTCGCGGACTTTTGCGCCCATCTCGGTGGTTGATAACACGGTGAAGCCTTGCGGATTGGTGCGCGCGAGATCCGGTGTGCGGAAGCCCTGCTCCAGGACCTTGCGGACCGATGCTTCAATGGCTGCGGCCTCGGCTTCGAGGCCGCCGGAGTGGCGCAGAATCAAGGCGCCGGTAAGGATTGCGCCGAGCGGGTTGGCAAGGCCCTTGCCGGCGATGTCGGGCGCGGAGCCGTGGACCGGCTCATACAGGTTGACCTTGCCGCCAATGGTGGCGGAGGGCAACATACCGAGTGAGCCGGTGATGACGGCGGACTCGTCGCTGAGGATGTCGCCGAAGAGATTTTCGGTGAGCACCACATCGTAGCTGCGCGGCTGGTTCATAAGGTGCATGGACATGGCGTCGACGTACTGGTGTTCGAGCGTGACAGAAGGGAACTCAGCGGCAACTTCGGTGACCGTGGCGCGCCACAGTTGCGAGACTTCAAGCACGTTGGCCTTGTCCACGCTGGTGAGCTTGTTGCGGCGCTTGCTGGCTAACTGGAAGGCGATGCGGGCTACGCGGACGACTTCGGCTCTGGTGTAGCGCATGGTGTTCCAGGCTTCGCCGGTGGTCTTGTTCCACTCGCGCGGCTGGCCGAAGTAGAGGCCGCCGAGCAGCTCGCGAACGAAGAGAATGTCAGCGCCGTCGATGATCTCCGCGCGCAGCGGGCTGTTGACGGCAAGCTCCTTGAAGGCGAAGGCGGGGCGCAGATTGGCGAAGCCGCCGAGCGCTGCGCGCAGGCCCAGCAGGCCTGCCTCAGGGCGCTTGTCGGGCGGAAGGGAATTGAATTCGTTGCCGCCCACTGCGCCGAGCAGAACGGCGTCGGAGTCGAGCGCCGCGGCCAGCGTGTCGGCGGGCAGCGGCGTGCCGTCGTTCACAATAGCGACGCCGCCGATGCGCTTCGCGTCCAGCTCAAGCGTGTGGCCGCCGATTTGCGCCACTTCCTTGAGCACGGAGACTGCTTCGTTGGTGACTTCGGGGCCAATGCCGTCGCCGGCGGTGACTAGAATCCTTAGCTTCATGCTTCTCCAGAGATCAGTTGTCAGAGATCAGAGATCAGTTTTTCGTTGCCGGTAACGCGGCATTGATTTTCAGTCAAGTTCAGAGACCGGTTCATGCCGGCGTTCGCGAATCTGCTCCGGCAGAATGCCGATCAGGTCCTGGTCGTAGATGTTTTTCTTGCGGTCGGCCAGGGCCACAAAGCGGTAGTAGACGTGCTGCAACTCATCGCGGGTGAGACCAAATCCGAGTTGCTCCAAACGGTGGCGCAACGCCGCGCGGCCACTGTGCTTGCCCAGGACAAGATGCGTCTTCGCAACGCCGACCAGCGCAGGCGTCATGATTTCGTAGCAGAGCGGATTGGCCAGCATGCCGTGCTGGTGAATGCCGGACTCGTGGGCGAAGGCGTTGTCGCCGACGACGGCCTTGTTGGGCGACGGCTTGAAGGTGATGATCTGGCCCAGCACCTGGCTGGTGGGGTAGAGATTCTCGAGCTTGATGCTGGTCGAGATGCCGTAGTGGTCGCCGCGGACGTAGAGGGCCGCGGCGATCTCTTCGAGAGCCGCGTTGCCGGCGCGCTCGCCGATGCCGTTGATGGTGCACTCCACCTGCCGAGCGCCGTTCTGCACCGCGGCCAGCGAGTTGGCGACGGCCAGGCCCAGATCGTCGTGGCAGTGCGAGGACAGGATCACGGCTTCGGCGTCGATGGCCGGGATGCGCTCCCGCACCTCGACGAACATGCGCCCGTATTCCTCAGGGGTGGAGTAGCCCACCGTGTCGGGCATGTTGATGGTGGTGGCGCCGGCCTCGACGGCCACGCGCACCATCTCGACGAGGAAGTCCCGGTCGGAGCGGGTGGCGTCTTCGGGCGAGAACTCGACATCGTCGACCAGGGAGCGGGCCAGCCGCACGGATTCGGCGGTCAGGTCGAGGGCTTCGGAGCGGCTGATCTTGAGCTTGTATTCCAAATGCAGGTCGCTGGACGCGAGGAAGACATGGATGCGGGCGCGGTCGGCAAACTGGATGGCGCGCGCAGCCATCTCGATGTCTTCTTTCTTGGCGCGGGCGAGCGATGCGATGCGCGGCTTGCGTATGGCTTGCGTAATCGTGGCGATGGCCGCGAAGTCGCCCTCTGAGGCCATGGCGAAGCCCGCCTCGATGATGTCCACGCCCAGGTCCTCGAGCGCGTGGGCCATGGTCAGCTTTTCCTGCGTGGTCATGCTGCAGCCGGGCGACTGCTCTCCGTCGCGCAGGGTGGTGTCGAAGAAGTAGAGGTGATTCGAGGTCATGCGCATACCTGCCAGGGAAGCCTTTTGCTTGCCAACATTGCCAGTGTCTCGCATCGAGGCGGTATAAGGCAAAGTTATTCTTTTTGGGCTGTCGATTAGAATTGCTTATACTGCAGGGAACAGGGATCAGGGATCAGCGGTCAGGGTCGAGCGGGAAGGTCTGTGCTGGACCGCCCCGCCCGCAAGAGCAAAGACGCGACGAGAGCGGCGCACTCAAGCTTTGTGGGACACGTAGCCCCTCCGGATGCAGGTTGTTTTTCCCTGATCCCTGACCCCTGACCCCTGCCTTTCGGAGGCGCGTGTGGAACTGAATCAACTCGAAACCTTCCTCGCCGTGGCGGAGGAGCGCAGCTTTTCGCGGGCGGCGGTGCGGCTGCACCGGACGCAGCCGGCGGTGAGCCAGGTGATCCGCAAGCTGGAAGCCTCGGTGGGCGAGACGCTGTTCGACCGGACGGCGCGGGATGGGTCGCTGACCGCATCGGGGGTGTTGCTGCGCGATTATGCTCTGCGCCTTCTGGCGCTCAGGCGGGAGGCGACCAGCGCGCTGGACGAGTTGAAAAGCCTGGAGCGCGGCCGCCTGCAACTGGCGGCCAACGAATACACCTGCATGTATCTGCTGCCGGCCATCGACCGCTTCCGGCGGGAGTTTCCCCATGTCAGCGTTACGGTGAACCGGATGCTGGCTTCGCGCATTCCCGAGGAGCTGACCCTGCGCACGTTTGAGCTGGGCATGATCTCCTTCCGGCCCGATCCGGCGCAGTTCCGGACCATCGCCGTCTACGCGGACAGCCTGGCGTTCATTGTGAGCCCGCGGCATCCGCTCGCCCGTGCGGCGCGGGTCTCCATCGCCGACCTGGGCGAAGAGCTGTTTGTGGCTCACAATGTGACTTCGCCGCTGCGGCAAAAGGTGATCGAGACGTTTCAGCGCTACCGGACGCCGTTGAACATGGGGATCGAATTGCCGACCATTGAGGCGATCAAGCGGTTTGTAGCCATGGGCAACGGCGTGGCGCTGGTGCCGCACCTGACGGTGGCGCGGGAGCTGGAGAACGGGGACCTGGTGCGGATTCCGGTCGACGAACTGGAGATGCGCCGTGTCCTCCGCCTGGTGCACCGGCGCCAAGCCACGCTCTCCTACGCGGCCAGGGCGTTCCTGCGCACCGTGCGGGCCCTGGCCCAGGAGCAGGGAGCGCCGTTTTACTACCAGGTGGAGCGGGCGGGCTGAAGAGGGTTCCACGCCCTGCGAGGGGGCGGTATTCCACAGCCGAGATGGGGTTAAGTCGCCGGTAAGCACCACTTTGGATTCTGGTGCGTCTAAAGGCGAAGACAGTTGCAGAACAAGATGCGTTGGGATGGGTTTCTGCCACCGACCCGTCCCGGCCAGTTACAATGCAAAGAGCGGGGCCCGGATCGAACCGGCGCGCCGGATTCGACAAGCTCGTTGCCAGCCGGACGGCGCGTGCAGTCGTGAGGTTCAGGACCGAATGAAGAAGATCGCCATCATTACATTCCTGCTTGCCGTAAGCGTGGCAGCAGGCCGCGCCCAGGAAAGCCGCCAGGATTTCAGCCTCAGTGGAACGGCAATTATTGAGCCGTTCATTGCCTCACAAACCGATGTCCAAGTCCATTCGAATTACGCTCTGGGCGCCCTGGCCAGCTACCGCTTCATGCTCACACCGTCGAGCGCGCTAGAGGCCAACTATGGCATCACCTATCAGAACACGATCAAGTTTGTTCTGCCCCAGTTTCCCACCGGCGTGAAGGTATTGACCCGCACCCAGGAGGCTTCGGCTGCCTATGTGCGCTCCTTCACCTACAAGAAACTCAACCCCTTTGTCGAGGCTGGGCCGGCGGCGTTCATTTTTCTCCCCATCCGCAACACGGGCACCCAATCTCTCGACGTGAAGCAGCAGACGGCCATTGGCGCCGTGTACGGGGTCGGCATTGCCTACGAAATCAGCCCCAGCTTCGACATTCGCGCGGAATATCGCGGCATGGTCACCAAGGTGCCCACCTTCGGCGACACCACCTTTAACACCAACAAGTGGTACAACATCTTCAACCCGACCATCGGGGTGGCCTATCACTTCTAGGTCTCGGCTTGTTGGCTGACGGTAAAGCGCAGCAGAAAGGGGATGGGCCGAAGCCCATCCCCTTTCTGCTGCATTTGGCGAATTCCGCTGTCCTGCCCTGTGAACTGCTTCCCTGCAGGCCTCAGGCGCTGGTCTACGCCGGCTTCACGGCCTCGCGGTAGCGGCCCAGCTCCTTCACCATGGAGCAATGTGGCCGCAGCACGTCCAGCGCGCGCGTGCCTTCCTCGGGCGAGTTGAGCTGGCAATCCACATAAAATATGTACTCCCAGGGCTTCCCGTGAACGGGCCGGGACTCGATCTTGGTCAGGTTGGTGCCCAGGGCGGAGAGTTCCGCGAGGGCGGCCACCAGAGAACCGGGCTTGTTTTCCACGGAAAACGCCACGCTGATCTTGTTCGATTCCGGATCGGTCCGGGCCTCGTCGGCGCGGCGGACGAGGAAAAAACGGGTGTAGTTCTCCACGTTGTCTTCGATGCCGGCTTCAAGGATCTGCGCTCCGTAGTAGTGTGCGGCGGCCTCGCTGGCAATGGCGGCGGCGTGCCGGTCGCGCAGCTCAACCAGTTGCTTGACGCTGCCGGCGGTGTCGTAAAAGGCGAAGGCCTCCATCCTGGGGTGATTGGCCAGAAAGCGCCTGCACTGGGCCAGAGCCACCGGGTGGGAGAAGACGCGGTCGATCTCGCCGGTTGCAGCGCCGGAGACAGCGATCAGGTTGTGCCGGATGCGCAGCAGCGTCTCCCGCTCCACAATCACATCGTTGGTGAGCAGCAGGTCGAAGTGCTCCAAGACCGAGCCGGCCAGCGAGTTTTCAATGGGGATGGCGGCTGCGTCTACTTGTCCCGAGACCAGCGCCGCAAAGGCATCGGCGGAGAGGGAGAAGGGAACGATGACCGCATCGGCGGCCAGCTTCATTGCGGCTTCGTGGCTGAATGAGCCGGGTTCTCCCTGGATGGCAATCTTCATTCCGGTACCTCGCTCTCCCGCGGGTTGTGGCCGCGCCTTGGAAGGAGTGCACTTTGGCACCATACCACAGCTCGACGGGGGTTTTTTGCGGCTGTGCATCGGAGAGAGAGCCGGTGGTCATCGGAATCAGATCCGTAACCAGAGGTCGGCGGCGACAAAGGCAAGGAAAACCGTGGCGATGACGCCGTTCATGGTGAAGAAGGCGGCGTTCAGGCGGCGCAGGTCGCGGGGCGAAACCAGGGAGTGCTCGTACGCCAGCAGCAGTGCCACGGCGGCGATGCCGAGCCAGCCGATCACGCGGAAATTGAACAGAATGCCGAACCAGGCCAGGAGGGCGAGCATGGCCAGATGCATGGCGCGGGCGCCGAAGAAGGCTCCTGCGATGCCGACCGCCTGGGGCAGGCTGTGCAACCCGGCGGAGCGGTCGTGGTCGAAGTCCTGGCATGCGTAGAGGACGTCAAAGCCGCCCGCCCACAGGGTCACCGCCGCACTCAACACCAAAATGCGGAAATCGAGAGCCCCGCGGACGGCGATCCAGGCAGCCGCTGGGGCCAGGCCCAGAGCCAGCCCCAGGCCCAGGTGCGACCAGCGGGTGATGCGCTTCAGGTAGCTGTAGCCCAGCAGCACCACCAGCGCCACGGGCGACAGGTAAAGCGTAAGCGGGTTGAGCTGGGCTGTGGCCAGCACAAAGATCAGCGCAGCAATGCAGGTGAACCCGAAGACGAACTGGCGGGAGAGCAAACCGGCGGGAATGGCGCGGGTGCGGGTGCGGGGATTCGCGGCGTCCAACTCGGCGTCGGCCCAGCGGTTGAAGGCCATGGCAGAGGAGCGGGCGGCGACCATGGCGACAAGAATCCACAGGATGATGCGGCCGGCGGGAAGGCCATGTGCCGCCAGGAGGACGGCGGTGAGGGCAAAGGGAAGCGCAAAGATGGAGTGCTCCCACTTGATCATCTCCAGAGTGGTTCGCGTTTTGGACAAAATGCCGGCCATGGTTCCCCTTAGCAGTGTAATTGAGCCGTGTGGAGAATGAGAGACCGCTGGATTTCTCCTTTGCAGGGCTAGTCCGCCGCGTTACCCTTGAAAACAAGGTTTTTCGCTCTTTCCTCTGCGACCTCGCCCGACCGGCAGGGTTGCGCCGCCATCCTGCTCAGCCTCCGTTCGTCCAGGTTCTTCTTGCACCAGGAGTGTCGATGCTTTTCTCGAAGCCGATCCAGTGTTTCAGTCTCATCTGCTTTCTGGCCGCTGCGTCTTCCATCGCCCCCGCGCAAGTGCCAACCCCGGTATCCGTTCTCGGCCACACCCCCGGCGACGACTTTTACCTGGCCGACTACGCCGACACGATCCGCTACTTCCACTCCCTGGCCGCCTCTTCCGACCGCATCAGGATGTTCACGGTGGGCAAGAGCACCCGCGGCCAGGACATTGAAGTGGCCGTGATCTCTTCGCCGGCGAACCTGGTCAAACTGGACGAAGCCAAGAAGATTGCCGGCCGCTTGGCCCGCGCCGAAGACCTGAACGACGGCCAGGCCAGGGAACTGGCGCGCAGCTCCAAGGTGATTGTGCACATCGACGGCGGTCTCCACTCCGATGAGGTGGCCGGCACCCAGCACACCATGGCGCTGGCCTACAAGCTGCTCAGCGCCAAGGGCGACCCCGAGATCGACGCCATCCTCGACCAGGTGATCCTGGTCCTCTGGCCCACGCTTAACCCCGACGGCCAGGACATGGTCGTCCACTGGTACCGCCAGAACCTGGGCACCAAGTACGAAGTCAGCCCCCTGCCCTGGCTCTACCAGGATTACGTAGGCCACGACAACAACCGCGACGGCTACATGATGAACATGAAAGAGGAGCAGGTAGTGACGAAGACCGAGCTCGAATACAGCCCGGTCATCTTCTACTGCCAGCACCAGACGGCTCCGTTTCCGGCGCGCATCTGGATTCCTCCCTTCTCCGACCCCATTTCGAGCAACATCAGCCCCTATGTGCGCAGTTGGCTCAACGTCGTCGGCACCAATATGTCGGCCTATCTCGATGCGCACAGCATGCCCGGCGCCATTTCCGAGTCGCGCTTCGACAATTGGTACGCCGGCTTTACCGACTGGGCAGGCGTCTTCCGCAACGAGATCTCCTTTTTCACCGAAACGGCCCTCTACCGCTACGCCACGCCCCGCTTCTACACCGCCGACGAATTCCCCCGCAACAACCAGGACCTGCGAGCGCTGACCATGTACGCCACGCCGTGGGAAGGCGGCTGGTGGCACTTGAGGGATGCGGTGGACTACATGGTCGCCGGCTCCATGTCGGTGCTTGACCTGGCCGCGAAGAATCGCGAGACGCTGCTCTATAACCGCTACCAGGCCGCCCGCGACAACATTCAGCACTTCCGCAAGGAGCCTCCGTTTGCCTACGTAATCAGCGACAAGCAGGCAGACACGCCGGAGGCGGGCCTGCTGGCGCAGAAGATGATCGACAACGGCCTCGACGTGTACGCGACGAAAAGCGGTTTCAAGGCCAATGGCGTGACCTACCCGGCCGGCTCGTGGGTCATTCCCATGGACCAGCCCTACTCGGCCATGGCCAAGGAACTCTTCGAGCGCCAGCACTACCCCGACGCCCTCGAAAACGGAACCTCCAAGGCCGTCGATCTGCCCTACGACGTGACCGGCTGGACCCTCTCTCTCCAGATGGGTGTGGACGTGGACGCGGTGACCGACCCGCTGGAGTCCGATCAGCGCGCGCAGCTCACCAGGGTCGATGCCGTCCAGCTCCCCGACGCGACCGTCGAGGGCACGGGCGCCGCTTACGCCATCAGCCACAAGGTCAACGCGGCGTTCGAACTGGTCAATGCGGCGCTCGCGCAGGGAGGCGCCGTCTCGCTGGCCCAGGATCCGGTGAAGACCGCGGAGGGCACAGAGACCGGAGCTTTCCTCATCGGCGGCCTCAGCCGCGCAGCCATCGACAGCCTGACGAAGAAGTACGCGGTCTCAGCGGTTTCGGTGTCAGCGCCCGCGCATACTCTGCCCCTCAAGAAAGCGCGCATCGGCCTCTATCGGCCGTGGGCTCCGTCCATCGACGAGGGCTGGACCCGCTGGATTCTCGAGAACTACGGCTTCGAGCCCAGGAGCC
>DATNHL010000046.1:0-15760 GCA_035604995.1 Occallatibacter sp.
ATTCTCGCCAACTGCGCTTCGTTGAGACGATTCTCGCTGTTGTCGATGACAAAGGCCGCCGCTTGCGAGGACCGGCCATCCGAAAACCGGCGGAAGAAAACATAATCGATTCCCCCGATTTCTGCGGCCTGCCGAATTGCATACTGTTCTTCGATCCTATCGAGCACGACATCGCCATGGACTGCGACGAGTCCTGGGAGGAACCCGGTTGGCGTGAAGTGAAGCGACTCGAGAGCGGTATTCATACGCTTAGGAACCGGATGACGGCTCGTGCCACTCCCTGGATGGCCAATTCTAGCGCAGGGATGAGGTCAGGATAAAGTGAGTTCTCCGCTTTCAACCAGTTTCTCCCGTTCCTTTGCACGAGAGTTTTGAGTGTCGATTCATTATCAATGAGGGCGGCGACAATGTCGCCCCCCTGTGGAGCCTTTCCTTGTTCCAGGAGAACAATGTCCCCGTCGAAGATGTGGCGACCCGTCATGGAATCTCCTGACACCCGCAATGCGAAAGCCTTCGTGCGGTCGCAGATGCCAAATGCTGTTGGATCGATTGGCAGGCGGGTCTCGAACTCTGACGGCGAGTCGGTCGGAAACCCGGCAGCAATCCGCCCCAATAGCGGAACGCCCGACGATTTGCTCGTCAACTTGATGCCCCGTGCTTGGCCCCGTTCCCGGATCACGTAGCCCTTTCGTTCAAGTGCTGCAATATGGTCGGCCGCACCTTTTGGACTTCGATAGCCAAGGCTCTTGCAAATCTCGCGATAAGTTGGCGCATTCTCACCCCTCGCGCCGCGCGCCGCCAAGAAATCGAGGACTCGCTGCTGTGCTGGGGTCAAGCCTACAGGCATACTATACAAATGTATAGTATGCCTGAGATATTGACAAGAGGTTTCTTCGCGGGCTGTTGCAGGCAGGGAACATGGAAACAACCCAGCTCGACGAGTGGCAGCCCACGCGAGATGAACCGACAATTGACTGGCTCTTTTGCCAAGCTGCCGCATTATCACCAAGCATCAAACTGACGGCTCCGAGCAGCCAGTAAAGCTCCATCAGGCTGGGGTGATGACCAGATAGGTCCCGGAAGACGCCCCAGGCTCCGGCGATGCGGTAGGTCCTAGACCTTCACCCGCCCGTCAGCCACCGCCCGGCCATCTAAGCCAGCCGAACCCGATTGCACCCGGCAGCGCTCCACCCGCCTCCGAATCCGTCCCCTCCAGTTTTCTCTCCCCGCATTTGCAGATTATTTCCCTCCTCGGGCGCACAATGGATCTGGAATCAATCTCTCCGGAAAGGGCCGAGCGATGGCCAACCGTCACGCCGCAGCAGCGCAAACCCAGGCAACAGGCTCGCCGGACCACCCCGCCCGCAACGCAAAACCCCACCCCTCCCCCATTTTCGTAGCATCTCTATGAAAATAATGATGTTCTACACAAACGCGCCGTTTTTGGCCCCTGAAACAAAGGACTTACGGGCTTCTTGGCTTTTCCCGGCCGCCGAAACAAAGGACTTACGTGCCACCCAGCCCGGAAAATTGCGGTTTTCCCCGCCTTTCCCCTCGGCTAAACTCTTTGTTTTCAGCAAATGATTTTCATGGACTCTCGCGAAGCACAGTAATCCGCGCCATCGCCGCCGCCGTGCGCCAAGCCAGGAACCAACTTCGCCACCGGAATCAAGCTCGACACGAGAATCAAGCTGTGCCTATGCGGCGAATCCCGCGCTGCCTATCCTTGTCCGTAGTATGGCCAGCCTCGCTCCCACGCCGACCTCGAGCTATCGCGGCCGGCTCGCGCCCTCGCCCACAGGCTACCTGCACGTGGGCCACGCGCGCACCTTCTTCGCCGCCTGGCAGCGCGCCCGCGACGCAGGCGGCGCGCTCGTCATGCGCATGGAAGACCTCGACCCCGACCGCAGCAAGCAGGTCTACGCCGAAGCCGCCTACGAAGACCTGCGCTGGCTCGGCATCCGCTGGCAGGAGGGCCCCGACAAGGGCGGTCCCTTCGCTCCCTACGTCCAGAGCCGCCGCCGCTCCATCTATCTCGCCGCCTGGCGCCGCCTGCTCCGCCGCGGCTACCTCTACCCCTGCCGCTGTTCCCGCAAGGACCTAGAATCCGCCCTCGGCGCACCCCATGAAAGAGTCTTCCCTGCCACGCAGGGCTCCGTCGGCGGAGGCAAGTGGGACCTGCAGGACGACGAGCCCATCTACCCCGGAACCTGCCGCCATCTGCTCGGCAGAGCACCGCAACTGCCCGGCCCGACGGCAAGCGATATCGACACGCCGGAGGGATTCAACTGGCGCTTCCGCGTTCCCGACGGCGAGGCCATCGAGTTTGTCGATCGCAACCTGGGAAAGCAGCGCTTTGTCGCCGGCGTCGACTTCGGCGACTTCGTCGTCTGGCGTCGCGACGGCGTCCCCAGCTACCAGCTTGCCTGCGTAGCCGACGACGCCGCCATGGGCATCACCGAAGTGGTCCGCGGAGCCGACCTGCTCAAGTCCACCGCCCGCCAGATCCTGCTCAACCGGGCATTGGGCTACAGCGATCCCGCCTGGTTCCACTGCCGCCTGGTGGTCGACCACAACGGCCGCCGCCTCGCCAAGCGTCACGACTCGCTCAGCCTGCGCGCCCTTCGCCAGCGCGGCCTCACCCCCATGAACATCCTTTCCGCCGAACTACCCGTAGAGGTGTAAGGCCGCGCGGCTTCGAGCCTTACCCGTGCCGGATAAACGTCCCGTTCTGCAGCTCGCTCATCGCCTGCCGCAGCTCCGCCTGGGTGTTCATCACAATCGGCCCGTACCATGCGACCGGCTCCTCCAGCGGCTTGCCGCTCACCAGCAGGAACCGAATGCCCTCCGGCCCCGCCTGCACCACGATCTCATCCCCCCGGTCAAACAGCACCAGCGAATGGTTCTTCGCGTCGTAGACGGCCTCAGCGTTGGGGTCCACAGCCGACTCGGTCAGCACAGCCTGCGGGTCCGAAGCATCGCGGAACGTCCCGGTGCCTGCAAACACATAGGCAAACGCATTCCGTGTCGTCTCCACCTGAATGCGCTTCCGCTTTCCCGGCGGCACGGAAATATCCACGTAGCGCGGGTCCGCCGCCACCCCCTCCACCGGCCCCCGCTTGCCCCAGAACTCGCCACAGATAATCCGCGCCTTCGTCCCATCGTCCTCGGTCACCTCCGGAATCGCGCTCGACGGAATGTCCTGGTAGCGCGGATCGGTCATCTTGAGCGCCGCAGGCAGGTTGGCCCACAGCTGGAACCCGTGCATCCGCCCCCGTTCATCGCCGTGCGGCATCTCCTGGTGCAGAATCCCGCTTCCGGCCGTCATCCACTGCACGTCCCCGGCGCCCATCTTGCCCTTGTTGCCCAGGCTGTCCCCGTGCTCCACCTCTCCGGCCAGCACGTAGGTGATCGTCTCGATCCCCCGGTGGGGGTGCCAGGGGAACCCGGCCAGGTAGTCCGCCGGATTCTCGTTGCGAAAATCGTCCAGCAACAGGAACGGATCGAACTCCTGCGTCTTGCCAAATCCGAAGGCGCGCTGCAACTTCACGCCGGCCCCTTCGATGGTCGGCTTGGTTTCAAGCATCTGTTTGACTGCACGAAGCGACACGTGACCTCCTCTGCCATACATACCATCAGATGCACGAACTTGATATTCGTTGCAACAAGTAGTTCTTGGGGATCGGACTTTGTGGGGTTGTGATCTCTATTCTCCCAGGTCTCAGGATCGAGGCGTGGGGCACCCGCCACCCAGCGAGTGGTAAAATCCGTTGAAACCAATGGCTCCCGATCAGTTGTCCCTCTTTGTCCCCGATCGCTGATGGTTGGGCAAGGTTTTTCGGGGGAGAAGGGCCTCTGGAGCGTAGCGGAAGAGGCCCTTCTCCCCCCGAAGCGCGCTCGGAGGGGCGGGTTTCAGCGTTCTGGGGGCGAGGTTGTCTTGCGGCGGCTGTGCTTGAGGCGGTAGCCGTCTCCGTTCATCTCCAGGATGTGAACGTGGTGGGTAAGGCGGTCGAGCAGGGTGCCGGTCAGGCGTTCGGAGCCGAAGATTTCGGTCCATTCCTCGAAGGGCAGGTTGCTGGTGACCAGTGTCGATGCGCGTTCATTGCGTTGGCTGAAGGTCTCGAAGAGCAGTTCGGCGCCGGTCTTGGAGAGCGGCACGAAGCCCAGTTCGTCGATGATCAGCAGTTCGTAGCTGGCCAGCAGCTTCTGAAAGCGCTGCAGGTGCTTTTCATCGCGAGCCTCGATCAGTTCGCTGACCAGCGCGGCGGCGGTGGTGAAGCGCTCGGCCTGGCCGCGCTGACAGGCGGCCAGGCCGAGCGCCAGGGCAAGATGCGTCTTTCCGGTTCCACTGTTGCCCAGGAGCAGAAGATTTTCCCTGCGCGCGAGGAACTCGCATCGGGCCAGATCCAGCACCAGCGTCTTGTTCAGGGACGGGATGGCCAGGAAGTCGAAGCTGTCGAGGCTCTTGACCACGGGGAACTTCGCCTGCCGGATGCGTCGCTCGGTGGCGCGGCGGTCGCGATCGAGCAGTTCCAGTTCGGTCAGGCGCAGCAGATAGCGGGTGAAGTCTACCTGTTCGGCGGCGCACTGCCGCGCCACCTTGTCGTACTCGCGCAGTATGGTGGGCAGGCGCAACGCCTTCAGGTGATGATCGAGCAGCAGTTGCGGCGTGTCGGGAGTGGGCATCTCCCACCCCACGGGCGAAGACCTGTCCGTGGGGACCCCGGTCTCGGGCTGGTTGCTCATCGTGCCGCCTCCAGGTTCGTGAGCGGCGCAGGTGGCTCCGAGCAACTGAGCAGGGCCATGTAATCGGCGGCCTGCGTGGTCCGCACCCTGGCCAGAGGCAAGTGCGGCCAGTTGGCCAAATCCAGTCGTGGTGGCCGGCGCTCGATGCGGCAGAGCAGCAAATGCCGCACCGCATCGAAGCTGATGGTGCCCATACGCAGTGCGTCTTCGACAGCGGCCTTCACTTCCTCCAGAGCGAAGGTCTCCAGCAGGCGCAGTACCTGGATATACTCGCGGCTGCCGTGCTTGTTGAGCCTTGCTTCCAGCAATCGCCGTAACTGCGGCAGGCACTCCGGCAACTGCCAGCCTGTCAGCGGCGCGGCCTGATCCAGAGCCCGGCTCTTGCGCTCCAGCAACGCCAGGTAATGCAGTGGATCGTAGACCGCGGTCTCGCGCTCATAACTTCGCTCGTGACGGGCGATGATCTGGCTGCTGCAGGCGATCACCACGCGATGCACATAGCCCTTCACCAGCACTTGGCGATGCCCGTACTCGGTTGGCACCGAGTAGTCGTTGGTGTGATAGCAGACCAGCGAGATCGAACTGACCCGCGCCGTGATCTTTTCGCAAGCTTCGTAGGGCATGGCCGGCAACGGCAGCATCGCCGCACGGTCACGCTCAAAACGTTCTCCGATAGTCTCAGTGTGGCCGCGCAATCGGCGCTGGCGACGGTGGAGGCAATCGGCTTCGAAATCAGCGTTCAGTTCCTCCCAGCTCGGAGCCTCTGGAATCGGAGCCATGAAGTTGCGCCGCGCATAGCCAACCAGGTTTTCCACCTTGCCCTTATCGTTGCCCTTCGCCGGACGGCCGAACTTGTCCGCAAACAGGTAGTAACTCTGTAACTCGGAGAAGGCCCGCGTCTTCTGCCGTTCGCCATCGCCCAGGATGCGCGCCACCGCCAGCGTGGTGGTGTCATACAAGATGCGCGTGGGAACGGCGCCGAAGTACGCAAAGGCTCGTACATGGCCTTCGAGAAAAGCTTCGGTCGTCTCAGCTGGAAAGGCTTGCACGAAGCAGTCGTCGGAATGCGGCAGGTCGAAGGCCATGAAATGCGCCTTGCGCTCAACCCCGGCAATCACCACCACAGCTTCGCCGAAGTCAGCCTGCGCCTCGCCCGGAGCATGACTCAGCGGCACGAACATCTCCTGGCCGCCAACCCGGGACTGCCGCACGTAGTCCTTCACGATCGTGTAGCCACCCGTGTACAGGTGTTCTTCTTTTAACCGCTCGAAGATGCGCCTGGCCGTATGCCGCTGCTTGGACGGTCTGGTCTTGTCATCGGTCAGGATCGCGTCGATGACACCCTGCCACGGCCCCAGCTTCGGCCGCCGCACCGGCAGCTGCCGTTGATAGCCGGGCGGCAAAGAATATTCCAGCATCTTCCGCACTGTCATCCGCGCCAGCCCGAACTCCCGTGCTACGGCCCGCTGGCTCTTGCCCTCGACGAGGACAGCTCGACGCACCCGCGCATACAGTTCCACCGTGTACATGCCTCCGGTGTTCCACAGTCAATAAGCCGCCTCAAGAGCAACGAATCAACTTCGTTACCCCTTCGAAGCCACGTTGTCCGTGAAACCAGAATCTGGCGGTGGTCTGCTTTTACTCCGCCTCGTCACGCCGCTAACGCGGCGTCACGTGGTCTATTTTTGCTCCGGCGCGTACAAGTTCCGAAAGCCAGACGGCCTCGTGTTTGCCAACAGGGCCGGCAAAGCGCTCGATCACCACAACCTGCTCCACCGGCACGTAAAGCCTGTGGCTGAAAAACTGGGGATAGCCAGGACCGTAGACTTCCGCAGCTTCCGAACCATGCACGCCAGCCTGATGCGGCGCTACGGAGCCCGTCTCGAGGTTGCCCGTGACAACATGGGGCACGCAGGAAGCACCGGCAGCATCACGCTGGATGTCTATTCGAAGACGTGGTGGAACGAGCGCGTTGAGGCAGTGAGCCGCGTAGTCGAAGCGGTATTAGCCGAACCGGATGAGGACGAAAGGAAGATCGTCAGTCCGCTTGTGGGCCTCCCCAATGGTGGGGCTGGCGTTGATTGGGAACCCTTTTGGGAACCCCAGGCCGTTTAGCCTGGCCTGAAATCAGTGTAAGTTATTGATTTTATTGGTCGGGGAGAGAGGATTTGAACCTCCGACCCCCTGGTCCCGAACCAGGTGCTCTACCAGGCTGAGCCACTCCCCGAACATGGGTTGCGCAAGCGTATCGTTGGGGCGCGGCCTGGCGCGTTTGACCCCTTGATGGCGCTTGGATCAGTGTAGCAGAATCCGGGATGTTGCGGGGTCCCGCGTCGCCGCGGCCAAGGACGCCAATTCACGCCGACCCTCGGCCGCTTGTGCCGGTCGACGTCCGGACGGACTCCAGAGGAAAGTCACTCCTGCAGCGGCATGATCGAAAAAAGCCGCCTGCCCAGAAAAGAGAGTCCGCCCCGGCGCTGTGCATGGCCGGAGCGGAGTTCGTTGAAGCGAGTTGAAAGCAGCGCCTATTTGTTGTCGCTTTCCGGCGGGGGCACGGCTCCGGGAAAGATGCCCTCAAGGGGCGCACGCTTCTTCTGTTCCACATCGGGCTGGGGCAGCGGTTTGCGCGGCAGCATCTGGTCGCGCTGCGCCGCGTTGTAGAGGAAGATGGCCTCGACGGTCGCAATCTGCTTCAAATCAGCCGGCTGCAAGCGCTCCACCACGTCTTCGTTCGAGTGATGGGTGCGGCTCTCGTAGTCCAACATGTCCTGGATGAACTGGAAGCCGGGGATGCCCACCGCGTCGAAGCTCAGGTGATCGGTGCCGCCGGTGTTGCGGTTGGTGATGGTGGTTACGCCCAGGTCCTTCAACGGGGCGATCCACTGGGCGAAGATGGGCGCGATGGCTGTGTTGCCCTGCGTGTAAATGCCGCGAATCTTGCCCGTGCCGTTGTCCACGTTGAAGTAGGCAGAGATGAGCTTCTGTTCGGGCTTCACTTCGAGCGGTCCTTCGGCACGGCGCATGAACTCCGGTAGTTGCAGCTGATCGGGCGCGGTCGAGGTCTTGGCCGAGCCGAAGTGGATGGTGCAGTAGCCCTTGGAGCCGAAGATTCCCTGCTCCTCGCCGGTCCACAAGGCGATGCGGATGGTGCGGCGGGGCTTGACGTCGAGCGCCTTGAGAATGCGCACGGCCTCCATGGCGACCACGGTTCCCGCGCCATTATCGGTTGCGCCGGTGCCGGCGATCCAGCTGTCCAGGTGGCCGCCCACCATCACCACCTGCTCCTTCAGCTTGGGATCGGTGCCGGGAATTTCGGCCACCGTGTCGAAGCCGTGCTCATGCTCGCCGGTGAACCTGGTTTCGACGTCCACTTCCACGCTGACCGGCGCATGCGCCTGCGTGAGCCGGTAAAGGCGGCCGTAGCTCTCGATGGCGGCCACGACCACCGGGATTTTGACGCGCTTGTCGGCCAGGTAGGGCGTGCGGCCCAGCGCAGCGCCGTTGTCGTCGAAGATGGTCCCGCCGGAGCCGCCGCCGTTCTTGCCGTCGCGGCTGGGCTCGATGACCGCGGCCACCTTCTCATCGGCAAAGAACTGGGCAATCTTGTCGATCAGCCGCATGCGCTCCATGCGTTCGCGCATGCGCGCCTGCATCTCCGGGGGAAGGCCGCCGCCGCCGGCGTTGACCGGGAACTCGGCTATATCGTCCAGATCCTTGTCGGTGTTGCGCTCGAAGAGGGGCTTGTCCTCCGGCGGAACCTCGCGCATGGCGCCGAACAAGACCACTTTGCCGGCCAGCTTTCCCTTGTACTGATCAAAATCCTTTTCCGTCTGGATGCTGACGAAGACCACGTCTCCGGTGACCGGGCCAGGTGTCGAAGGTGACCACGGCGTGGCCTGCACAATCAGCACGGCGGTGTCCGGCGTAACCATGCGCGCCCAGGTATTCAACTGCTGCCAGCCCAGGCCGAATTCGCCCCAGTCTTCGAGATGGGCGTTTTCCAGGCCGATCTTGGTCAGCGTGTCGCGGGTCCAGGCGTTGGCCTTGGCCAGATTGGGCGACCCGGTGAGCCGGGGGCCGATGCCGTCCATCAGCGCGGTGGCAAACTCCATCACGTGGGAGCGGTTCAGGCCTTCGTCGCGGATGCGCTGATACATGTTCAGGTCCAGCGTCTCGGTGGCCGGTTGCACCTCGGCATAGGGGTCCGTCGCCGCCGGCGGGGGCGCCGCGACCTTGGGCTTGTCGGCAGCAAAGGCAGATGCATGAAGAACAAGCGCCGCGGCCAGAAAGACCGCGAGCGGCAGACGAAGGATTTTCACTGGCATGGATATCTCCGGGCGGAAGGAAGTGTGCTTTCCGTTTGCTGGAATTGTAGGTGATCGGGCCGGGAAATCGATCTCGCGATTGCGTGGACATTTCTGAGGCCCCAGGGGTTGGCACGCGTTTTATGGCGCTGCAATGGCCCTGACGAGTAGGGGCCAGTGAAGTCAGAATAACCAGTGGGTAACTGACGGGTTGGCGACCTTCCTCCCGGAACCCGCGTGACCGGGTCGAGCCAAGGCTGGAAACGCGCCTCGGGCTGATATCGCCAGTCGAGAGGTCCCGAGTCGACCGCTGGCTTAGAGGCGCCGGCCCCCAGGTCCCCATCCTGAAGGGCCCGGTAGGGCCTATAATCTCCAGGATGGGGATATTCGGCATAGTCGCGGCGGTTGTCATTCCGGTTGCGGGGCTTATTGTCACGATTGTGCTGTTCGTCCTTGGTCGAAAGAGAAAGCGCATTGAGCTATTCAATGAGATTTCCGCGCGATTTCGCGCGGCTTTTTCCGATTCCGTCGCAGGACTCAACGACGAAAAAGATGCCTTCTGGATTGTGTCTAAGTCGAAGATCGATCACGATAAGGCGATTGAAGAGTTCCGCTGGCATCTCCCGGCCAAACGTGTTGCTAAATTTAACAGGGCGGTGAATGAGTATCGGTCACTTCGCGATTCGGCCGAGCCTTCGTTTTTCCAGTTCGTCCGCGCCGAAGCAACCGGGAAGCCCACTAGAGACCAGCGCCCATTTTGCGTTGAACTGCTGGCAGCAATAAACAAACTCCTCGATTTCGCCAAACCGATTCATTGAGCCTCCTTAGCCCCGACCGGCAACGCCCCAACAGGACACCGCCCTCAGCAGGAGGGCAGAGCCATTTGCGCTATATGATAGCGGCAGCGCATGATTATCCGCATTCCACAACGCGAAGAGGAAGACTGCGCCATCTGCGCCGTGGCTATGGTCATGGGACCACCTTACGACTATGACCGGGTTCGCGCTGATAGCCAAAAGTACTCCAAGGTGTCTCCCGACGGGAAATTCTCACCATGGTGGGAAACATACCTGCGCGACGAGGGCTTCGACGCTCGCCACTGTTACTTCGACGGCCTTTACGCTCTTCCCAACTACGGCGGGAGCGTCACCGCCTTGTTAGGAATGGACATTCCTTCTCTCAGAGTGAGCCACATTGTCGCGGTCGATGAGAACGGAGTTGTCGATCCCGCGAATGGCGCCCCCGCACACGTCGAACTGGGAGATTATGTGTTGAGCCGTCTGGCTGACGGCGTGATTTTCCACGCTGAATTCCTCGCCGTAAAAAGAGCCTAGCTGCAGGCGCCCCATCAGTTTGCGAGTGCTATCCTGGACGGCGCGGCGTCCGGCCTCCGTTTCTCGGGCGTTTTGTTGCCCCACGGTCAGCTGCGAATTGAAATCCGCTTCTTCATTCAACATTTGATCGGCGTATATTCGCGTATCAGCTCCTGTAACTGAGATGGTCCGATCAACTCCAACCCTACCCGCTCACCAAACTCTCGCGCCTGGACCGTGAAGTCCGAAGTGGTGATGAACACCCCCTTAACCGCGCGGTCCGCTGTCACGGCTCCGTAGAAGTCCCTGAGCATCGGCGCTCCGATGAGATTGTTGGCGGCGTAGCGTTTGCATTGAAAGAGATAGCGCCCGCCAACAATGGGCCGACTGAGATTGGCTATTACGTCGATTCCGCCATCCCCGCTGGTCTTGGTCATCTCAGTTTGAAATCCCATCCGGTCGAGCAGCCCTGCCACCAGTTTCTCGAAGTCCACGCCGGATAGCTCCTGAAGGTCGGTCGATTCAAGGACGGCGGCTGGCGAGGCGGCACGGATTCCGAGGGCCTGGAATCCCGTCGTCACGTCTTCCGAAGCGATGTTGTTCTGGCCTGTTGTTCGCACGAGGCGTCGCATAATCAGCTCAAGGTGGCCGGGACTTCCGTTACAGCCGCCAGCAAGCAGTTCGTTAGCACCCGACTCAAGTGACACGCCAATCTTTCGCGCGATCCGGGTAGCGATTTCTGAAAGCTCAGTTCTTGAATATGGATCAAAGGTGAGAGCCAAGGAGAACTCATCGAGCAGCTCGGACGGGAAATCGCGCAGCTTGGGGCACGTCGCGATCATGGTGAATGGGCGAACCTCCATGACATGATTCCTCGCCGCAGGCCCCTGGCCGATTGTGATCGTGAGTTGGTTGGAATGCAGGATTTCGCGAAGTCCCTTCCAGAAGGACTTGCGGAGAGAATGCACGTCTGGTATCAGCAAGAACTGGCGCTCTCTCAGGTTCGTAAAGAGAGAAGTGAGATCCCCAAACACTTCAAATTCGGGGCCTTTCGCCATTGCCATTGAGTTCGCACCAAACTCGCCGGCAAAGGCGGCGGCAACAAGCATTTGGCCCATTCCTTCGGGCGCAATTAAGAGGATATGGCCGGGCGCAGTACCGCTCAATTCGTGAAGCTGCGCGAATGCTTTCAGGCGAGCCACTGCCCGCTCCTGCCCAACGATGTCTTCCAATCGCGGGCCGGGGCCGCTCCATTCTTTCCAATCGACTGAATACAGATTCATGCTCTTACTGCGTCCCTGACCCGCTCTAATCGTCCATGTGATTCTATCCCACCCGCGCAATTTTCGAGAGTTCTCGGTCCTCAACTGACGCTAAATCGCCGAGCCGCAAATCGACCATCAGGAAAACAAATCCCTGAGTTCCGGGCGATTGACCCGCAACCCGGAAACTACTGCTTGGCCACTGCCGGGTAGGCGACTATAGATCCCGAACTCCGCGATCACGGAGGGACGCCTCGCTGCGCGCGCTGCCTTGCTGGCAGTCGTCGTTCCGAGGCTCCGCGCTAACCGGCAGGTAGCGAAGCCTGATCATTGGGTTCAAGGCATGGCCGTTGGCAGCGGCTGGAAGCAGAGATTCGACGGCATCGCCGCTCCCTCAGTCGCTCTTTCCCGAGTCCTTGTCCATCCCTGCGGGTAGATCCAGCGCGACAAGCGCAAAGCGGGTCTGGCCGTTCTTGGGATTTTCGAAGCCCACAATGTGCTGATGCCGCCTGGAGCCGGCCTTCAACTCAAAGCTGTCGTTGCCGGTCCCGTAATCCTTGCGATCGATCTTCACATTGGCGCTGCTTCCATCGTCTGCACAGGTCAAGCCTTCGGAGGTGGTCGTGGGAGTACCCACAGGCGAATGGCCCTGGCAGGAAATCACGTCGCCATAGCGGCCCAGCGCCTTCTTATAGAAAGCCGTCACCTGGTCCTGTGTGTCCGAGGTTGCATAGCTGACGGCGCGCACGCGCAACTCCCACTCGCCAAAGCCCAGGTGCACGTCCGCAGACTTGTGCTTGTCGTCGTCCGCAACCTGCTTTGCGCCGGGATAGGCCGGCAGGCCCAGATCTGCGGCCGAGGTCTGGTTGGTATTCACGTGAACGCCTCCGAAGGGCGTATCCACTTGGACGTTCTTGTCTTCTCCATTCGCGTCCTTGTCGACGTGTACCCTGAAGCACCCCGTGATCCCGGCTGCCAACGCCAAACCAGCCAGGAACCCCGTAACCTTCCTTAACCTGTTCCGCACCATGGCTCAAGCCCTCTTGCCCTCTTATACGCCGGAATCCGCGGAAAGGTTCCAGTAATCGTTTCGGCCCCGGGGAACAGAATCTTGCCACTTTTCCGGCCAATCCGGGTTAGTATCCACCATGACGGGCTTCGCAGAGGCGAGGCACAGCGGTGGGTTGCCCTGGCGCACCGCAACCGCCACAAGCAAGGCGCATGGTTTTTCAATTCACCTGCCCGGTTTCCCAGTGACTGTTGTGCAGCCCGGCCCTCTCGAAGCGAAACCCTGAGCGCCACATGAAAGGACCTGAACATATGCAAGTGTTTGCTCTCTCCTCCGCCCGAAAACTTCTCCTGGCAAGCGAGGCTGCGGTTTTGCTCCTCCTGGCCGCAGCGACCTGCCTCGCCCAGCCGGATCCACCCGCGCAGGCGGGCCGGCTCTCCTACATCACCGGCCAGGTTTCCGTCCAGCCGGCTGGCATCGACAATTGGGGCCAGGCCTATCCCAATCTCCCACTCGGACCCGGCGACCGCATCGTCACCGACTTCGACGGTCGCGCGGAGATCCAGGTGGGCCAGACCTTTGTGCGCATCGGCCCAAAAACCGATGTCACGCTGGTCGATTCCACTCCCTTGGGCATCTACTTTGGCGTCGCTCAGGGTTCCGTCCACATCCGCACCAACGGCCTGTGGCAGGGCCAGGCGGTTTATGCGAATACGCCCAGCGGCAGCGCCATGCTTGTCAATGGGGGACAGTTTCGCGTGGATGTCATGCCCGACCAGCCCGCCGCCCTGTTTACCAGCTTTGGCAACCTCAACCTCTTCATTACCGGTGCGGGCGGGTTTTCGCAGTACGTCGGCGGCGGCCAGGCCCTGGAACTGATCGGCTCCAACCCCGTCGTCCCGCAATGGATGCAACCGGCTGACTGGGACGACCTGGACAACTTTAGCCACCAGCGCGATGAGCAGATCTTGCAGGCCATGTCCTACCGCTATGTAAGCCCCGAGGTTCCGGGCGCCTACGAGCTCGACGCCAACGGCGACTGGATGCCCGGCACTCCCTACGGTCCCATCTGGTTCCCGCGCAACGTTCCCTACGGCTGGGCGCCTTATCACTATGGCCACTGGGTCAACCACGCGCCCTGGGGCTGGGTATGGGTCGAGGATGAGTCCTGGGGTTACGCGCCCTTCCACTATGGCCGCTGGGTCTCGTGGAATGGCCGTTGGGGATGGGTCCCCGGACCTCCAGCCGCGCATCCCGTCTGGTCTCCCGCGCTGGTGGTCTTCGCCGGCGGCATTCATGTGGGCGGCGTAGGCGTCTCCGCTTGGTTCCCGCTCGGCCCCGGCGAGCCCTACAGGCCCTGGTACCCTTGCAGTCCTCGTTACACCGACCAGGTGAACATTACCAACATCGTTGAAGCGCCTCGGGTTCACGTGCAAACCACCTACGTGAACGTCAATGTGGTCAACATCACCTACGTCAATCGCACCACCGCTGTGACCGCAATGCGCCAGGAGGACTTTGCCTCCGGCCGTCCGGCCCACCAGGCCAACGTGGTTGTCGATGTCCACCAGTTCGACCACGTGCAGCCGCTCGCCGCGCCCGAGCCGCGCCCCACCCCGCAGTCGTTCATTGGCCATCCGCCCGTCAGGGCGGTGCAAGTCAGTGCGGTTCGTCCGGTGCTCATAAACGAGAAGGGCAAGGCGGTTTCGGCTACTCCCGGCGCCAAGGCTGTTGAGCCGCCGGTGAAGCCGGCACCGCTGGTCAGGGCGCTGCCCGGCCACACAATCGTTGCGCCACCCCCGGGCGCGGGGAAGCCCCAGCCTGGGGCCCCGACGCCTCCAGGGTCCTTCGTGCGTCCGGCGCCGCCAGCGCCCCCCGCTCCTGTGACGCCTGCGCCGAAACCCGCTCCTGCCGCCGTGACCCCATCCAAACCGGCGCTCGAGCCTGCTCCCAAAACAGCTCCACCGGCAGTCAACCGGCCAGCTGCTCCAGTTGCTCCGGTTGAGCCAACCGCTCCTCCAAAGCCAGCAGTAAAGCCTACGCCTGGACCGGGGACAACAACACCTCCGCCTCCAGCGGGAAAAACCCCCACGGAACCGAACGCAAAGCCGGCTGCTCCATCTGTCACCAAGCCAACCGGACCTCCGGCCGCACCGCCCCAGACGGTCAAGCCGGGTACAGCTCCTCCCGCGAAGACCGACAAGGACAAGAAGGACGATAAAAACAAGCCCAAAGACGACAAGACCCCGCAGTAGAGCGCAACGCTGCTCGATTCAACTCGGGTCTGAATGAAAAGAGCCCGCTGCGTTTGGCAGCGGGCTCTTTTCTTCGCCACGCCGGGGTTTCCGTCCTGTATCGTGGAGCGCATGAAGGTTCCCCTTGCCTGGGTGCGCATCTCCGTTCTTTCGGCTGCTATCATCCCGGCCGCGGCTGTAAGCAAAGCCCAGTCCGGCGTCCCAGTTCCGGCACAGCCGCAGGACCAGACCCAGGTGACGGTCACCGTCCAGGTTCATGCCGCCCGGCCCACTGGCCCTTACAAGCCCATCTGGAACTTCTTCGGCGCCGACGAGCCTAACTATCTCTACGCAGACAACGGCAAAAAGCTGCTCGGCGAACTGGCCGCCCTCAGCCCGGTTCCGGTCTACTTTCGCCCCCACAACCTGTTCACCACCGGCACCGGCGAGGGCTCGCTGAAGTGGGGTTCGACCAACGTCTACACCGAAAAGCCGGACGGAACCCCGGTCTACGACTTCACCATTACCGATCACATCTTCGACGCACTGGTCGAGGCGCATGTGCGCCCGCTGGTCGAGATCGGCTTCATGCCCGAGGCGCTCTCCACCCACTCGGAACCCTACCGCCACACTTTCCCCAAGGGCGAAATCTTCACCGGCTGGACGTATCCGCCCAAAGACGAAGCCAAATGGTCGAAGCTGGTGACCGCCTATGCGACCCACCTTCGCGACCGCTACGGCAGCCAGGTCTCAACCTGGCTCTGGGAGGTGTGGAATGAGCCCGACATCCCATACTGGCACGGCACCCCCGCCGAGTACGACCGCCTCTACGACCTGACCGCTGCCGCCATTCGCCAGGTCCTGCCCGAGGCCCGGATTGGAGGCCCCGAGG
>DATNHL010000047.1:0-3756 GCA_035604995.1 Occallatibacter sp.
GGCTGCGGGCGTCTCTTGAGGCCGTGGCTGACGAGCTGGCGTGCATGGCCGGCCTGGTATGCGGCAAGCTTGCGCGAAGCCCGGCGTGCGTCATCCGCGGCTTCCGCTACCAGGCCGGGCACGGCGGCGCGGTTTCGATCATTCGCTCCAGGGAGCGTGACTTGTTCCGCTAGGTCCTACCAGACCACATTTAGAAGCGGGCATTTCTGGATCTGAGCGTCGGCCGTCACCAAGGGCAATCCTTCCGCCCGGGCGGTGGCAGCGATAACTCGATCCATCGGATCACGCGGGAAGTCGGCGGGGAACTGGATCGATAAACTCGCAATCAAGGGCGTGATCGGCCTGATGATAATGCCCTCGGTCAGTAGCCTGATTGTAGCTTCCACGGTTCCACGTGGGATGATCTTCCCGCGTTCGATCATTTGCGCTAGCTCCAGCAGAGTAACCGCGGAGATGGCCACACCTCCGCTCTTATCCGCCTGCTCAATCGTCTTCGCTGCCCGTTTGGATACTCTCGCCGGTTCGGTCCGCAGCCAGTAAAGGGCGTGTGTGTCGAGAACGATCACTTAAGCATGTCCCAGTCTTCCAAAGGTACGGTAGGTTCCGTCAGGTCGCCCCTCGCTGGCAACAGCACTCCCTCCAGACTCCCTAGCAGCTTCCTGGGCTTCGGCTGTTCGACCGGAACCACTTTTGCGACTGGTTTACCCCGCTTGGTGATCACCACCGGCTCGCGGGTCTTGGCGACTTCATCCATAACCTTGAGGCAATGAGCCTTGAATTCCCCGGCAGCCATCCGCCTCATGAGTGCACCTCCGCAACCTAGACATTATATTATGACTATGGATATTTGGTAATGACCAGTAACGTCTTGGTACATTAGCTGACCATGTCACGGCCATTCGGCATCGCAGAACTAGAAAGCTTTTACAAGCTGGACTGGCGCGCACTAGAGCCCCGTCTCAGTGCGGGCGTGTGCGGGGCGCTCGAGAAGGTGCTGGAAGCTGCGGATGGCGGCGCGCTCTCCCCGGAGCAGCAGCGCTTGCTGGCGCATGCCGAAGGCGACGACCTGCTGGGAGTGCTCTGCGCTGCCGACTGTCTGCGCAAGCAACTCGTGGGCGACGTCGTCACCTACGTGGTGAATCGCAACATCAACTTCACCAACGTCTGCTTCGTGGGGTGCAAGTTCTGCGCCTTCAGCCGTGGCCCGCGCGAGACGGACGCCTATTTCCTCTCGCTGGAAGAAGTCGGGCGGCGCACGCTGGAGGCGCGTGAGCGCGGCGCGACGGAAGTCTGCATCCAGGGCGGACTACCGCACGGGCTCTCGAAGTTCTACTACCGCGACATCCTGCGTGCCGTCAAAGCCGCCGTTCCCGACATGCACACCCACGCCTTTTCGCCCATGGAAATCGTCTACGGGGTGGAGCTGACGGGCATGCCCCTGCGCGACTACCTGCTCATGCTCAAGGATGCCGGCCTGGACACGCTGCCCGGCACCGCCGCCGAGATCCTGGACGATGACGTGCGCTTCGTCCTCTCGCGCAACAAGCTGCGCACCGGCCAATGGCGCGACGTGATCGCCACGGCGCACCGTTGCGGCATTCGCACCACATCCACCCTCATGTACGGGCACATCGAGACGCCCGACCACTGGCTGGCGCAGTTGCGGCTGCTGCGCGAGATCCAGAGCGAAACCGGAGGCTTCACCGAGTTCGTGCCCCTGGGATTCGTGCACCAGAACACGCTGCTCTATCAGCAGGGCATCGCGCGCCCCGGGCCGACGCTCGCAGAACATCTCAAGATCCATGCGCTGGCGCGGCTGCTGCTGGCCGGCTCCATCCGGAATATTCAAGTCTCCTGGGTCAAGCTGGAGCGCACGGTGGCGCAGCTCTGCCTGCGTGCAGGCTCCAACGATTACGGCGGCACCCTGATGGAAGAGAACATCTCGCGGCTGGCAGGTGCGACCGCCGGCCAGTACTTGAGTCCGGAGGAATTCCACACACGCATCCGCGAGCTGGGAAGACTCCCCGCTGAACGCAACACCGTTTATACCCGGTTGATGTTCCCCGATGGCGAACCGGCAGGGGCAGTAGAACGCGTGGCGTGACCCGCATTGAATCCGAGCGATTGCAGCCGCGCCGCGGCTATTCGCCCTTGAAGTTGACGGTGATGTCGGTCTCGCCCTCAACCGGCGTGCCGCCGAGCATGTAAGGCCGGTAGCGCCACTGCTTGACCGCCTCCATGGCCGCATTCACCAGCAGCGGATTGCCGCTGATGACGCGGAGCTCCTGGATGGTCCCGTCCGTTCCGATGACGGCGTGCATCACCACCGCACCCTGGACGCGGGCCGCGCGCGCGGCCGCCGGATATTGCGGGTTCACCTTGTGGGTCAGCACCCCAGGGGATACCTGGGAAATCCTGGCGGGCTTGGGCTCCGGAGCAGCGGCCACGGGAGCCGCCGCGGGAGCTTTCTGAACCGGCGGTGGCCCCACCGGTTCCGCTGCCGCGGCCAGCGGCATGACCGGAAGAGGTATCTGTAGCGGTAGAGGTGCGGAAGGCAGCGGCGTGGGCTCCGGCAGCTTGCGCGTGATGACGGTCGGCGGCGCTGCCTTCGACGGTTTCGCTACCGTGACGGGTGTCCTGACCACGGTGGCGGGCGCGCGGGTCACTGCGTCTCGTTGCTTGCCCGGAGCGGGCGCCGCTTCCGCGGGTGGTTCTGCTGCCCTGGATGAGGTCTGTACCGCCGAAACGTTTGAGGTCACGCCCGTCAGGAGCGGCAGGCGCCACCACTGCTGCTGATACACCACCAGGCCCAGTACCAGGATCCCTGCTCCCAGGAACGCCATCTTGAATCCCATGCTGGAGCTGGTTCTGCCACCGAACTGGGTCAGCGTCGGCAGGTCGGATGCGGCGGCCACGGGTTTGGCCCCGTTCCCGGAAGCCTTGGGAACCTCGGTTCCCACCCCCTGGCCGCACATGCCGCAGAAGCGGGTTGCAGCCGGATTCGCCGAGCCGCATTTGGGGCAGGCAACGGCCGCCTCGCGGGCGGTCTGCGCGGCTGGGATTTCACCCAACGTAAGCGGCTGCCCCAGGCTGGCCGCGAGAGCTTCCAGCGTCAGCGGCTCTCCCGTCGGGGCTGCCAGCGCGCTGTCGGCGATGCCCTGCTCCAGTCCCTTGGCAAGGCTGCCGAACAACTGCTCCAATTCAGGGTTGTTCAGGGCGTCGTCGTCGCCATTGGGCGCCTTGGGCAGTTGGCCGAGAAGGCGCAGCAACTGCTCGGTGGTCGAGGCCGGCGCCTCGGCCCCGGCTGGTTGTGCCGGGTTGTTGTTGTCGAGCATTCCGTTTTAGAAGCAGAGCACGGAGCCCACGCGGGGAAGCGCGGCGCCATTCTTGGCTCTCAGTGGGGATCTGAGACGCAGGGGAGGCTTGCATTTTAATACGGCTGAGCCAGGCTGCACCCATTACTTTCGCTACCAGGCTTGGTTACGGCCGGATGGCCGCGCCCCCGGCAAACCGGGTATGAGACAATACGCAGCCATTCCGTAATGGCTGAGAAAAGAGCATGGTTCTGCCCGAACCATTCAACGTAGCCGCCTGGCTGGTGGACCGCAACCTGGAAGAGGGACGCGGGGACAACGTCGCCATCGAATGTGGGGATGAGCGCGTCACCTACAGGCAGTTGGCGGAACGCGCCAACCGGCTGGGGAACGCGTTGTGCGCTCTGGGCGTGCGCATGGAAGAGCGCGTCCTGCTGATCCT
>DATNHL010000048.1:0-8160 GCA_035604995.1 Occallatibacter sp.
GGGACGGGGCGGATTTTCCCGATCTCTGCGTCCCTCGTCGCTGAAGTACGTCGAGTACATTGCGCTCCTCGCTCCTTGACCTCGAAAAAATCCGCTCCCGTCGCTGCCGTCCTATAAGTGTTAACAGGCCCTAGCGCTCCCTGGGGGCGAAGCCGAAGGTGACGGTGACGGAGAAGGTGCGTCCGGCCATGATGCCGGGGGTATCGGCGCCGTTGATGGGAGTGGGACCGCTTGTGTTGAATTGATCGGTCACGGTGGCGCCCGGAATCGTCAGGGTCTGCGCCGCTCCAGCCAGGGAGAGGCTTTGAATGTTGTGCGAGTCGAGCAGATTGGTGGCGTCGAGGCGGATCTTGGTGCCGTCGAAGATGGAGTGATTGCGGACGGTGTAGTTGACGTAGGTGTTGAGGGTGCTGAAGGGGGCAATGATGGCCTGGTTGTGGTACTGGCCGTTGTCCACACGCTCTTCTCCGACGCGGTGGTTGAAGATCCCCAGGTCGAGATCGTGGCTCTGGTAGGTGAGGCCCTGCTGTTCGGTGTCGGTGGGCGTGCTGGCTACCCAGAGGCCCCCGGGCGCCTGCTCGAGGTAGGGAGCCGCCTGCGTGCCGGCGTTCAGCTTGCCGGAGTAGTAGGCGTTGTCGGCGGTTGAATTCAGGTAGAGGGTGAGGCCGTGCGCGAGAACCGCGGTGGCCTCGAATTCGACGCCCTGGGTGATGGAGCTGGGCTGCAGGTAGTAGATGGTGTCGCCCTGGTCAACGTCGCCGGCGATGTTGTCGATGGCGCTGGAGTAACTGTTCTGGAAGCGGATGCGGTAGAAATCTGCGTCGAGGGTAAGCCTCTGGCCCTTGTAGACGGTACCGGCCTGAATGGTGGTGGACTTCTGCTGTTTGGGAGGGGTGACGAGCTGGGGCACGGCGGCGCTGGCCGAGGCGGCGGTCTGGTTGTAGTCGTAGACGCTGCTGGGCGGGACAATGCTGCCGGTGGCTCCCTGCACATAGACCGACCAGTTAGGCAGGATGCGGTAGTTGGCGTCGAGCGAGGGGAGCCAGGCGGTGAAGCTTCCGCTGTTAGACACTGTGGCGGAGCAGGTGGCGGTGTTGCTGGCACAGGTGAGCGGTCCCACGGTGGCTCCGTCGTCGGCCTGATGCAGGACGTCGATGCTGTACGCGGCAAACTTGACGCCGGCGGTGACGTTGAACTGCGGCGTCACGTGGAACTCATATTCGCCGAAGGGTTGATAGGAGTTGGTCCAGAACTGCTCGCTGAACTTGGGCAAGGGCTGATCGGCCCAGTTGTTGAGCGGGTCGGAGGGATACTGGTGGCGGTTTGTGTCGGCCCACTCGTACCACATGCCGGCGCGGAGAACGCCGAAGCGCGAGGTCTGCGTGACCAGAGCGGTTTCGCCGTACTTGCGGTAGCTGTTGTATTTGTCGATGGCGCAGGGCAGCGCTGCTATGCCTTTCTTGACCACCTGGACGTCGCAGGGAGCTATGGATACACCGTCGTAGTAGGCCTTGCCGCCGACCACAACGGCGCCGGGGACCAGGGATGGGTCGGCGGCCGCGGCTGCGTTGGTGACCTCGGTCATGGGCGTGGCGTTGGAGTAGAGTTCGCCGTTGTCGTAGTTGTAGGTGTAGGGCTTGACCTCGAAGTACCAGCCCTTGGCGAAATCGGATTTGAGGCTGACATATTCAAAGTCGGTGGGCACCTGATAGCGGTTGTACTGGTTGTCGAACCAGCTGACCGGGTCGGAGTTGTCGGTGAGCAGGAACTTGAGGCCGGCGCCGGTGTAGGGGAGAAGTCCGTTGGCGGTGACGGGCACCGGGGTTCCAGCCACCGTGACCGTGGGGCTGGCGCAACTGTAGGCACTGGTGGCGGAGACGCCGTAGAGCATACAGCGCGTGGAGCTGATGTTGGGCCCGTTGGAATTCAGCTGGACAATGCCGGCGAAGCCGGTCAAGACGGTTTTGGGAGAGAACTGGTACTGGTAGAGGAGCGAGCCGGCGTTGCGCAGGTTGTAGTTGAAGCTCTGATATCCGTCGGAGGTCATGTGGTGCACGTCGACGAAGAGATTCGACTTTTTGGGGCCGCCGAAGAGGCCGAAGCTGCCGGAGTTGAATGCGCCGTCGTAAAGCTTGGTGTTCCAGGTACCGTAGGAGACGGTGCCGCGGATGTCCTGCTCGTTGGAGAGCGGCTTGGAGAGCAGGTGAATGGAGCCGCCGAAGGGGGTGGGGCCGATGGTGGAGGCGGTGCCGGGGCTGCGGTCGAAGTCGACGCCGCCCACCCACTGCGAGGGGAAGAAAGCCCAGGAGTGGTGGGTGGGGCTGTTGGTGTCGTAGAAGGGGATGCCGTCGAAGTCGATGTTGTAATCGCCGTCCTGAAAGCCGCGGAAGTAGGTCTTGCTCTGGCCGAGACCGATGCCGTTGGCGCTGGTAGTGAAGGTGCCGGGAACAATCTGGACGATTTCGCCGAAGTCGGCGATGGGCGAGGTGAAGTTCTCAATGTAGGTATTGGAGACGAGCGACTGGGCGGAGCGCTCTTCAATGAAGCCGCCGCTGGGGGCGGTTTCGGCGGCGATGGAATCGATGCCGGCGTTGACCGTGACCTGCTCGGCGACAGAGCTGACGGTCAACTTGAGAGCGACCTGCGAGGCTTGTCCCGCGGCCAGGGCTACGCCGGTTTTGGTGAGGGGGGCGAATCCAGCGGCGGTTGCTTCAACGGTGTAGTTTCCGGCGGAGAGACCATTGATCGAATAGAATCCGGTGGCGTCGGAATAGGTGGTTCTGACGGCGCCGGTGGCCTCGTTCTTCACAGCCACCTGGGCTTTGGAGACGGCTTTGCCCTGGACGTCGACGATGGTGCCTTCGAGCTTTGAACCGGTCTGTTGCGCGGGCAGCAGCGCAGAGACGAGCAGCACGAGGACCGATAGACCAAGAATTGACACACGCTTTCGCGCACTCGCGATTGAGCTTTTCAAGATGACCTCCAGAAGTAGATGGGTTTGGATTTGTTTTGGTAATGAATGAACGCGGAGTGGATTCTTTAGCTACATAAGCCGAAGGTAGCAACAGAGTGTGACTGCAGGGTTATGGCAGTGTTGCAGCAGCGTTACGAAACGGTAAAAACGCCGTCACCTAAGACGCCGAACCCCGGTTTTCGAACGCAGCCTGCCCGGGGTTACCATTTCAGGGAAGATGCAAGGAAATTTCCGATGGGCGAAATCGCGGTGAGAGCTGGCTGGTACGCGGGGGAACTGCGGCGGGAACTGGGAGAGCGGAACCGGGTTTGGGCCCGGGGGCGGGCGCATGTAGAGAGCTACGGCGATCCGCCGGTGATTGTGTATGCGCTAAGCGACGACGGCAGGCATGGGAATTTCTTCGATCTGTCGTATGCGGCGATCCTGGCGCGGCCGGAGTGGATGCGGCGTTTCGACAAGATTCATGCGCAGGGACGGGCGCTGCCGAGGGCTGAGAGCGGGCGGCGATGGAGGGAGCTTGATTCGTCGATGAGTTCGGATGCCCTGCTGATGAATGTCTTCTGTGCGCCGGGGGCAACTGCGTTGCGGCAGACCCTTGGTGTGGATTCGGAGGCGGAGCCGGTGTTTGGGTGGAAGGCGCGGGTGCCGCTGGCTTCAGGGAAGTTCGATCGAACCGAAGTGGATATGCGCTGGGGCGGGCTGCTGGTGGAGGCCAAGCTGACGGAGGGGGATTTTCAGACGCGCGCGGCCCGGATTGTGGAGGGGTACCGGGACTTCGATGCGGTGTTTGAGAGGGAGTTGTTGCCGCGGGTGGAGTTAAGGGCGGCGCGGCGAAGGGCGGCGGTGGAATTTGCCGAGGAGTTTACGCAGGAGTGGGAGGAGGCGGCTGGGAGCGAGGATTTGGCTCGTGAATTTCAGGAAGGGATTGTGGCACGGGCGCGAGAGGCGGAGACTGCGGAGCCTGGCTATGCGGGCTATCAGCTCATCAGGAATGTGCTCTCGGCGCATGCGGAGGGGTGCAGCTTTTGCGTGGTGCACGATGAGCGGCGGCCAGATTTGCGGGAGGCATGGTTTGCGGTGATGGCGGCGGTGAAGTCGGCGGAGATGCGGGTGCGGTGCAAGGCGATGACCTGGCAGGAGCTCGCCAGCCTGGTGCCGGAGGGGTTGAAGGAGTTTTTGGACTTGAAGTATGGGATTGCCGCCTGCGGTGGGGCAGACGCCGCTGACGCGGGCCATGGAGATGGTTCTTGAGTCTGGGGGCTTTGGCAGGATTTTTCTCTTGCAACGAAGAGGGAATTGTGTGATAACTACGTCATGCGTAGTACGCGACACGTAGTAATCGATGAGAAGGACCCGGAGCTTGGGCACTACTCTGACCCGCCACTGCTGGTGTTGGCCAGCCTGTCGAATGGCCCGAAGCACGGGCACGCGATGATCGAAGACATTTTGCGCCTGTGCGGGACGCGGCTGGGCCCGGGAACGCTGTATGGAGCGATTGCGCGGCTGGAGCGGCAGGGCTGGATTGAGCCCCTGCCTGCTGAGGAGCGCCGGCGGCCATACCGCATTACGACTGAGGGGCTGCGCGTGCTGCGCGCGCGGCTCGCTACTTTGCAGCAGTTCATCAAAGCTGGAGTCGGAAGGCTGGGGGCTCTATGAATGTCACGCTGGCCCGCCTGCTGACGCGGCTCTATCCGCGCGCGTGGCGCGAGCGCTACGGGGCGGAGTTCGAGGCGCTGCTGGTGGATGGACAAGGCGGCCTGCGCGCATCGACGGATGTGGTTTGGTCGGCACTTTGCGAGCGGATGCACCCAACTCAAGGAGGCAAAATGGATCGAGATCCCCGTTCTTTTGGCGCTATAGTCAGACACCCGAGCGCTTTAATTCCCATGGCCATGTCGCTTATCGCGCTGATGCTTGTGCTGGGTCCCATTGCGATATACGGGCCTCCCGTGCGCGAGCCGGATGAGGGGGCCATGGCGCATTTGTGGCAGATCCTCATGGCCGGGCAACTGCCGGTGCTGGCGTTCTTTGCGATCAAGTGGTTGCCGCGCGCTCCGAAATCCACGCTGGCGGTTCTGGCGCTGCAGGCTGGAGCGGTGCTGGCCGCCATGGCGCCGGTGTTCTATTTCAATTTGTAGACGGGCTCGCTGGTCTTCCAGGTCTTCCGCCGCGGCGGACGAGAACCTGGGGCGCCCGGCACCCGGCCAGGATCGGCGCGGCAACGCTCTGTCAGTTGCCTGGTGGCGTGCGAACGATTTCCACGGAGCATTTGGCCTGGCGAGCGACGGACTCCGCAACGCTGCCCAAGAGAAAATTCTGGATGCTTCTCTGCCCATGCGAACCAACGACGATGAGGTCGGCTTGCCACTCCGTCGCGGTATCGACGATGTTCATTGTGACGTCCCCTACCTGGACAGCGGTTTCTGCCTGGAATCCCGCGGTGCGCAACTCATTTGCAATCCGCTCCACCAAAGCGCGGGCGGGCTGCTTCTGGTCTTCCAGCTCAGGGGCGTAGCCTGGATCCATTTCCGGCGGAGACCCGAGCGCAACCGGTTGGAGCACGTGCAGAACCAGAACCTCGCCGCCCTCAGCCCGGAACTGAGTGACAACCGCCTTCGCTGCATTTTCAGAGGCTTTCGAGTCGTCCACTCCCAACAAGATTTTCATGACTCCTCTTCTTTCACCAGCAACCGGATTTGCCAATAGCCGTTCACAACTGCTCATCCACGGGACTGCCGAATTATGACATATCGGCGGGCAGCCCGCATGCCGCGACGAGACCCGGTGCGCCTGACGCGGGGCTGAAGAGCTTTGCTGGCCAAAACTCGCTGCTGCGACACGCTCCGAGAGGCTGCCCTGATCGCAGCCATGGGGGCGCGGCACCCGGACGATGGGGTTGCACGCGAGTTTCAGCAGGCGATTGTCGAGCGGGCGCGGGAGGCGGAGCCGGCGGAGGCTTGGTATGCAGGGTATCAGCTGATTCGGAATGTGCTGGCAGCGTGTGCGGAGGGGTGCAGCTTTTGCGTGCTGCACGATGAGCGGCGGCCGGATCTGCGGGAGGCGTGGTTCGCGGTGATGGCGGCGGTGAAATCGGCGGAGATGCGAGTCAGGTGCAAGGTGATGACCTGGCAGGAGCTCGCCTGCCTGCTGCCGGAGGGGTTGCAGGAGTCTTTGGATTTGAAGTATGGGATTGTGGGGGCGGGAAGGTTCCGTTTCCGGCAAAGGAGATGAACCCGAGCTACTATGAATTCCGAGGTCGGGTTCGCCTTGTACCCTTCTCGCTGCGAGTTAGCCTCCATCTGGAAAGAGCGTAGTAGGTCCCTCTCAGATACGGTGCGATCGCGAGAGACAGGAGAACGCTGTCTGTCCAAACGATCACAGGGCGCGCTTGATGAAACACCAGAATGAATCCGCCCAGACCCGGCCCCCAAAGCAACAACCATGCGCCGAACAGATCGACAGCGGCAACAGCTTTATGCTTCCGTCCGGGCGGCGGAATTTGGCCTTGATGCGGAAGCGACAGCCAGGCGTCATAATGGACCGGCATGGCGGATTCGCCGGTTCCCTTTTCTTCTTTGATCCCCAGCGAGGGGTCGAGTTCAACGGCGATGTATGTCCCGAGGTTGTGCATCACGTATTCATGCCGGAATAACACAGCCGTGAATGCAAACGACAGTAACGGAAACAGGCTGAATAGGTTCACGTTTTGCATGCGGTTGCTCAGCGCCAGCCCGCTTGTGACACCAAATGCTGTAACGCCGGCCAGCAAGACTTGTTCGCGGAGGGCCAGTCTCTGAAGGACTTCCGCACGGGCTGCAGCGTAGTAGACCTTTGCCAATTCGTGCGCGTCGGCCATCAGATACCTCAGACGGAATTATGAACCCGAATCGCCAGATTTGCACGCCGACTCCACACTGCGTTTGCTGGCGGACTGGCTATACGCCCGCCCCCGGAATGTACTTGTACTCAATCTTCCGCGGCTCTTTGGGCTTGTCGCCGGTCAGGTCGTGGGTGTGCCAGACTACACTCTCGCTGGCAACCTCGGGGTGCTTGCGCAGGAACTCCAACGCATACATTGAGGCGGTGGGGTCGTCTTTCTGGTCGGCGAACTTGGCGGACTCGATGGCGGCCTTGGCCTTGTCGCCGAGACGGCGGTAGAGAATGGCGAGCTGATAGTGGGCGGCCAGATCGTCGGGATCGATGGCCTGCAGGCGCTCATAGGCTTCGCGGGCGGCGGGGTAGTCGTGCTGCTGGTAGTAGCTGAAGCCTAACTCGCGGATGGCGTCTTTGAAGCGGGGGTACTTGTCGAGGGCGGCCTTGAGGTCGGCGATGGCCGCGGGAACCTGACCGGCCTGGCGCTCGACGATGGCTTTGTAATAGAGGGCGCGCGGGTCGGCGGGGAGAATGACCAGCGCCTTGGCGAGGTTGGCCTTGGCATCGTCGTACTTTTCCCAGGAGACCTCGACGACGGCCATGTTGGTGAAGGCGTCGGCGTAGTCGGGGCGCAGGGCGGCTACGCGCTCAAAGGCGTGGACTGCGGCCTCGTACTGCTGCGCGTCGAGCAGGCCGATGCCGTAGTTGTTCCAGCGCATCCACTCCTTGTTTTCTGTCGGGCCCGGCGGCTGGGGGGCGTTTTCGCCGATCTTCAACGTTTTGGTCTCGGTGGCCATGTCGATGATGGGCAGCGGGTACTGCTTCTTGTCCATGGCGTAGTCGATGAAGTGCTGGTTGAAGCGGCGATAGCGGACGGTTGCCGTGAGCGAGACCTGGCCGCTGATGTCTTTCGGCAGGCGGAAGCGGTAGCGGACGAGCTGCGAGCGGCCGGACTGGAAGGCGTTGTTGTAGGCCAGCACGCGGTTGTGCCAGATCTGATGGAGGTCGTTGAGCTCACCTTTGTCGTTGATGAGGCGGTTGGTGAAGGAGTGGGCTCCGGGGTCGAGGTTGCCGTCAGGCTGGATGAAGCCGCTCTCGGCAAGGACCTTGCCGGTTGAGTCTTTCACCGCGAAGTCGACCCAGGCCTCGTAGAAGTCGCGCTGCTCGGGAATAAAGGAGTGACCGATGCCCTTGTTCTGGACGACGACGTCCGCGATGAGGGTTTCTCCGGGGGCGAGAGAAAAGCTTGTCAGACCGAGGGGTGCTACCAAGACTTGATCGCTGGCTGTGGCGGCGGCGCTTTCTTTTTCTAA
>DATNHL010000049.1:0-2776 GCA_035604995.1 Occallatibacter sp.
AGCCAAGGCACGTGACGTTCGTGCCGCGGCCGGCCCCCAGGGAGCCATCAACGGTTCGGGAGACACCGGTGGGCTGCTTGCCAACGGTTACGTCGCGAACTCGAACGGCAGCCGTGACCGATCTGATATGGGAGCGATGACGCTGGTGTGGAAGTTCAACCAGTTTATCAGCTTCAACCTTGAGTCGTCGGTCTACCTGACGCGTTCCACCTGCATCGGTGGCAACGGCACCACGACCGGCGTGATTCACGCGAGCTTTGACGGCGCCAGTTGCGCTGGCACCTTGTTCCGCGCAGAGCCCGCGCGCTACTGGCACGATTTCCGTAACGAGTTCGGTCCCGTCTTCACTTTCTAAACGGGTCTGAACCGGACCAACCTTCAGCGGGGTCGCCCACCCGGGCGGCTCCGCTGATTTTTTGTTAGCGCGGCGGCGCCGTGGGTTCCGTCAAGGATGCCGCCGGTCTGGATCAAGTGATCCAGAGACCGGGCACATCCCTGACAGAACCGGCTGGGGATAGGATTGAATGGGGAGGGCGGCGCTACGCGCGTCTAGTCATGAAGGAGGACCCCGTAGAGCGAACCACGCACCTCCCGAGGCCACTCACTGTAGCCGTTTAGCTAGGGCTTGTCCGCAGCGGCGCCTTCCAATTGGGGTTTCATGATGGACTGGTAGCAACTGGGGCAGATGCCGTGGCTGAAGAGGGCCTCGCTGTGGTCGCTGAGGTAGGTTTCCAGTTGTTCCCAGTAGTTCTGATCGTTGCGGATGCGCTTGCAGTAGGAGCAAATAGGCAGCAATCCCTGCAACTGACGTACGCTGGCCAGCGCCTGTTGCAACTGGGCAACGTGGCCCGCCAGGGCGCTCTGCAACTCGAGCACGCGGCGTCCTACGCGCACCCGCGCGCGCAATTCCTCGGGATTGCACGGTTTGACCAGATAATCGTCGGCGCCGGCCTCAAAGCCCGCGAGGATGTCTTTGATGTGGTCACGGGAGGTGAGCAGAATCATGTAAGTCGAGGCCATGTCGGGCTGGTGCCGCACACGGCGGCACACCTCGATGCCGTCCATGCGCGGCATGAGCCAGTCGAGCACCGCGAGTTGCGGTGCACCCTCGGCCAGCAAGGCCTCCCAGGCCTCCACCCCGTCCCGTACTAGCAAACACCTCGTACTCGCCTTCGAGCAATCGCTGTAACAGCAGCGCGTACACGGGATCATCTTCGGCAAGCAGGATCTTCTTGAGTTCCAGTTCGCGCACCTGGATTTGCTCCAGCATGTCGTTGAAGCTGGTGATGAGCAGGCCGAACTCGTCTTGCCGCCGGCCGGTGGCGCGGATGGCATAATTTTTTTCGAAAGTGACTTGGCGGGCGGTGCAGGCCAGCTCCTGCAGCGGTTCGGAGATGAGTTTCTGCAGACTGGAGGCGAGGGCAAACGCCAGGGTCAGGCATCCGAACAACGCCAGCAGGGTGGAAACCAGGGTGCGGTGCACGCGGGCGCGCACCCGGCCCAGGTCGGTGACGATATACACCGTGCCGATGCTCTCACCCGCCCGCGTACTGCGGCCGAAGTGCGCCAGCGAAGTCTTTCCCAGATGGCTCCCGTTGGGAAGAATGGAAGGACATGCCTCGCCCGCGTCGGCATCGCGCCGGTAGCGTGCGAACGGCTGCCCGTTCTTGCCGTAAATGCAGGCGGCGATCACGTGGGGATCGCTGCGCAGAGTACCCAGGGTTTCGGTGGCGGCGTGCACGTCCCCAAAGGTGAGGGCGGCGGTGGTGTTGGCGCCGGCGGTGGCCGCCAGTACCGCCAGTTGTTCACCCATCACCAGCCGGGCATCCACCAAGTCGTGCACGATCACCACGACCGAGCCGGTGAGCAGGGCCACCGCGCTGGTGACCAGAATGATCAAGGTCAGCTTGTGCCGGACCGCCAGGTCGCCGATGCGAGACATGCTCCTATCCACCTCCTGCCGTCGCCCCGCGCACGCTCTGCGCCAACGCCAGTAACTTGGTCAGCACTTGCACTAACAAGCACAAGATGAACCAGGATCGCCGACGGAAAAAGCAACCGCCACGCATAGTTACCTCAGCAATATGAAGAACATCGGGCTAAACCCACTGCTGAGAGCAGGCGTGCGGCCAAAGCTGCGCGCGGCAAGCCCCGGCTCAAGTGGCTGTCGGGGTGGTGGATAGCGGCCAGAATGCACCCAGCCTTGGCGGGGGCGCATCGGGTTTGCATTCTTATTCGGAACAGATTTCCCGCGCCGGGAATTTCCCCAGCACGAATTTTCAGTGTGCTTTGTTAGACGAGGCTACTTGGTATGCCAGTGGTTGGCCGCCGCTTTCGCGCCTATCTGGATGCTGCGGTGCGGCCCTCGGCGGTGACGCGGCACTTCCGGTATTCCTGCACGAACTGGCGGCCCTCGGCGGTGATGCAGCCGCGATCGGTCTCCAGCCGCACAAGTTCTGAGGCCACTAGAAATCCTAGCCAGTGCTCGAAGCTGGAGCCTTCGTACAGTTCCGGAAAACGCCGGGACAACCGCAAATAGAAGGCATAGAGCTGCGCCAGCGCGCATCCCTTGGGCCCGGCGGAACTGAGCTGCTCGAGCAGCGGCAGTTGGGTGTCCCACAGCATGAAGCGCTCAGGATCGAAGGCATGCACGATGGAGAGCGCGGAGAAGGGCTGGCTGAGCGGCCCCAGGCGCAACTGCCGGACGTGCTTGCGTTCCGCCACGTCGGCCAGCAACAGCAGGCTGACAATCAGGACGAAGGCCACCACCGCGGCA
>DATNHL010000050.1:0-5791 GCA_035604995.1 Occallatibacter sp.
ACTCCGGGGGTTGCGGATTGTGCATGGGGCAGTGTTGGGATGCCCGGGGCGGGGGTTTGCGCGGCATCGGGCGCGGGAGCGGGCGTTGCGGTGGTGGGGGCCACCTGCGGGGGCGCGTCCAGCGTGGGCTGTTGCGCGCCTGCTGCGAGGGGGAGCGCGAACAGGGCGCAGAGGACCAGAGCGGCGCGGCCTTGCGGGGCGATGGGGGCAAGTCGGGAGGGACCGAAAGCCATGAACATGGGAACCTTTGAGCCCCACTTTAGCAGCAATTGTGTTCCTGCGGTTCGCTCTTTTGAACTGAATGACCCACTAGTTGTAGACCATACGGTTTGCGGCGGGTCAGTTTCTTTCATGGGCTTGTTGCAGTCGCCAGAGAATCCGGCGGAAGAGGCCGAGGATGCGGCGCGTGTCGCGCGGGGTGGGCGCAAGGCGGCGCAGAAGCAGGCGTAGATCGTGGCGGTTGGCGGCCTGCATGGAGCGGGGCGAGTAGCCGGCGGCGGCCATGGTTTCTTCGATCACCTGGGCCAGCAGGTCAAGGCTGCCGGAGGGGGCGGAGAGGTTTTGGTCCGTTGTCTGGGCTGATGCTGGTGCGGCGGGCACGACGGCCGGGCCCGGAAAGGCAAGCGAGGCGAGCTCGTAAAGACAGACGGCTACGGCCTGGCCCAGGTTCATGGAGGGCTGCCGGGGGCTGGTGGGGATTTCGGCCAGCAGCTGGCACCAGGAGAGGTCTTGGCGGGTGAGGCCGTGCTTTTCCGGGCCGAAGACGAGGGCGACGCGGCCGCCGCGGGCCCGCTCTTGTTGAACGAGCGGCGCCAGGGCGGGGAGGGAGACGACCTTCTGCTCGGGCTTGCGGAAGGTGAGGGATCCGGTGCCGATGACCAGCGTGCAGGCGGCGACTGCTTCGGCGAGGGTCGGAGATACGGTTGCGTTTTGGAGGAGGTCTTCGGCGCCGACGGCCGAGCAGGCTTCGCGCCAGTGGGGTTCGAAGGGCGCGACCACTGTGAGGCGATCGAAACCGAAGTTGGCCATGGCGCGCGCGGCCGCCCCTATATTGAGGGGATTGCGCGGGGAGACGAGGACGACGTCGAGTTGGGCTGCGGAGGGCAAGAAACGATTGTAGTGCGGCGGCGGCGCGGCGCGAAGAGGCCGCGGGTTGCTACACTGCAATTACGTATGCTCCCCTATACGGATTCACTTTCTCTTGCGGCCGAATCGCTGTGCTCGACGGCGCGCTGGTGCTATACGCGGGGCTGGGTGCCTGCGACGAGCGGCAACTTCAGCGTGCGCGACCGCGAGGCTGGGCGGATTCTGATTACGACGAGCGGCCTGGACAAGGGCACGCTGACACCCGACGACTTGCTGGAGGTCGATCTCGAAGGCCGCGTGCTGAGAGGCGAGGGTAGGCCTTCGGCGGAGACCGCGCTGCACCTGGTCCTCTATCGGGCGCGTGCGGAGACTGCGGCAATCCTGCATGTGCACACAGTGTGGAATACGCTGCTCTCCGGGATTCATGCGGACGCGGGGCATGTGGCCGTGGGCGGCTACGAGTTGCTGAAGGGGCTTGCGGGCGTGAGCACGCATGATTACGTGGAGCGGGTGCCGATTCTGAAAAACTCGCAGGATTTCGCCGAGTTGACGGCGCGATTGGCGGATGCGCTCAAGGATTTTCCGGAAGCGCACGGGGTTCTGCTGAGCCGGCATGGGCTTTATACTTGGGGGGAATCGGTGGCCGAGGCGCGTCGGCACCTGGAGGCGCTGGAGTTTTTGTTCGAGGTGGAAGGGCGGCGGGCGCTGGGCGGTCGAGCGTAGCGCTTGTAAGCCAGCTCTGAGCGCACGCTTACGATTCGATTCAAGGAGCACTTATGGCTGTTTTACGCTTCCCTGCTGATGAACCACCCCAGCGACGAGGACCTGTCGCTGGCGACCCCGGTGAAGAGCGCGTCGTTGAGAACGAGTCCGAGATTCGCGCGAGCCTGGCGGCGCTGGGGATCGACTACGAGCGCTGGGATTTGTCGCGCGTGGCGGCGGATGCACCGGCCGAGGCGGTGCTGACGGCTTACGCTGATGAGATTGACGCGATGAAACGGCGCGGCGGCTACGTGACGGCGGACGTGATCGATGTGAACCCAGAGACACCGGGACTGGACTCGATGCTGGCGCGCTTCGACAAGGAGCATACGCACTCGGAGGACGAGGTGCGGTTCATCCTTGCCGGGCGCGGGATTTTCTTTCTGCATTTGGGTGAGAGGGTTGTTTCTGTCGAAGTCGGGCACGGCGATATGCTGCGCGTGCCGCGCGGAACCACGCACTGGTTCACGCTGTGCGAAGACCGGCGCATTCGCGCTATTCGCTGGTTCCAGGACACAGCCGGTTGGACCCCGCACTACACCGGGACGGGCGTGGATCGCAAGTATCAGCCGCTGTGCTTTGGTCCTGCGTACCTGGGGCCGCGCGCGGCCACGACGATAAGCGCATGAGCACGGCTCTGCCACGGGTCTATCTGCTGGATGTGGAAGGGACCATCGCGCCCATCTCGCTTGTAAGCGAGCAACTCTTCCCGTATGCACGCGCGCATTTTGAGCAATTTCTTTGGAAGGCCCTCGAGGCTCCGGAGCAAGAGTTCTCGGAAGGCAGTGTGTTCTGGGATCTGATGTTGCTCCAAATGGAGAACGAGGCTGAGGAGGACCCTGGCGCACCGCGCGTCTTGCCGGATATTGCAAATCAACCAGGGTTTGCCGGGAATCCGAAGACCGTCTCCATGAGCCCGGCCTATGGCATTCCGCGCATCCTGAATTACATCTTCTGGCTGATGGACCGGGACCGCAAATCGACGGCGCTGAAAAGCCTGCAGGGCAAGATATGGAAGGCGGGCTTTGAGGGCGGGGAGCTGCAGGGGACGCTGTTTGCCGATGTGCCTGCCGCGCTTACTCGCTGGGCCGCGCGGGGACAGGTGGCGATCTATTCGTCAGGGTCGGTGGAGGCGCAGCGGCTGCTGTTCCGGCATTCCATCTTCGGCGATCTGACGGGCCTGATCGTGGGCTACTTCGATACGCGTACAGGAGCCAAGACGGACCGCGCGAGCTATGCGGCGATTGCCGCGCAGATGGGCGTTGCGCCGGAAGAAGTGTTGTTCTTTTCCGATGTGGTGCGGGAGCTGGATGCGGCGCGCGATGCGGGTTGCCAGACCCGGCTGGTGGTGCGCGAAGGGAACGCGCCGGTAGAAGCCGCGCACGAGCACACGGTCATCGATTCGCTCGAAGACGTGCAGTGAGGCAGGGATTGCGGGCGCGGCACCTGAGGGCGAGACTGCGGCTGGTCTGAGAGAATCGAATCGAGGTGCGCATGAACGTTGTGCAATCCGTCGTCAGGCCGGTGGTCAAGGGCGTTGTCCCATGCGCCGTTCGCCTTTGGATCAAGGACATTCGGAATGCGCGCAGCGTGCGGCGCAACGCGGGGCGCATTGCGCTGGTGAACGAGATTCTTCCAGCGTATGCGCGGTTGGAGGGGCGGATTCTCTGGGTTGGCTGTCGCCGCTACACGAAGGAATATGGCGCTATCCTTTCTCGTCATGGCGGGGAGTGCTGGACAACCGACATCGAAATCGCGCACGCCCGATGGGGCGAGGAGGGACGGCATTTTACCGGGGACGTGGTCGAGATCGACAGACTGATTGCGAGCGAGACTTTCGATTGCGTGCTCTGCAATGGCGTCTTCGGATTTGGCGTGGACACGCTCGCTTCGCAGCTGACTGCTCTCGAGGCGATGAACAGGATTCTGAAGCCGGGCGGCAGGCTGCTGCTGGGATGGAATACTGATCGGGTGGAAGATCCGGCGAGCTTCGATTTCGTCCAGAGCGCTTTTGTTGACGACGATCCGATTGGCAGGGGCGCGCGGTACGAGATTCCCGAAGCGGGCTATGTGTACAGCTTCCTGCGGCGCAGGGGAGAATGAACCCACGACTCGAGGGAATTCATCCAATGGTTGAGTGTCGAACGATTGATTTGGAAATGGCGATAGAGGTATAAAAATGGCGATTTTGACTAACCCAGCCGAAGCGGCGTTGACGGAACTGAGCCGGGTGCCGTGGGTGCGCTTTGCGGTGCTGGCGCTTAGCTCGATCTTTTTTCTGGTGGATCCGTTTGCGGCGATCGGGTCGTTTCTGGCGATCACTTCTGGAGCCGACGAGGCACGGAGGAAGCGTATGGCGCGCAAGGCGGCGCTGACCTGCTTTGTGGTGCTCACGAGCTTTGCGCTGGGCGGACAGCTGATCTTCAGAATGTTCGGCATTACCTTGCCGGCATTCGAGATAGCAGGCGGGCTAATCTTGCTGCTGATCGGCCTGGACATGCTGGAGGCCAAGCGATCGGCCACCCAGGAGGCCTTGGGCGATACCGAGGAGGCATCGCTGAAGGAAGACGCTGGGATTGTGCCGCTGGGGATTCCGATGCTGGCGGGGCCGGGGGCGATTTCGTCGGTCATGGTGCTGGTGGGGCAGGTGCCTACGCTCTGGAACTGGGAGATGGGCGCGATTCTGGGCTCGATCGCGCTGACCAGCCTGATCAGCTATTGGGTGCTTGCGGGGGCGAGCCGGGTACGCAGGGTGCTGGGCGAGACGGGGATCCGCATCCTGGTCCGCATTATGGGCCTGCTGCTGGTGGCGCTGGCTATGCAGTTCTTTGTGAACGGGTTGACGGACCTGGGCGTGATTGCGCGGCAGTAAGTTTCCCACAGAAACGCCGGCTTTCCACAGGCCTGGAGCTTGCTTTCCAGCCCCATGGTTGCTATTCTCGCAAAGTTGCAGCGAGGGGAACGCGGCTCAGCCGCGCGAGACTCAGGGCAAGGCTTGCAATCGAGGGTGGCGTGTGCTACTCTTTGTAAGTTGCAGTTGAGCGGTAAGCAGCAGTGGAGCCTCCCGGTGGCCGTTGGGCCTGCCCGATGAGGGAAGTGGGAAGCTGGTTCGTTGGGTCAGGTGAGGCAAGAGCCCCTGTACCCCTGTAGGGAATCCCGCAGAGAACAAGCCATTGCATGACCCAGGAGATTATCTCCTGCGAACCCTAGCGGTTCGGGAACAGTTGTCTGGTCGTTATTTGATATTTTGCGCAGTGCGACACCTCTGGATGGAGCTTGCTTCTTCCCGGCTGGTCTGAATTCGCAACGGGGAACGAACCGCCAACAACGAGTTTGAGCGGCCCTGAACGAAGAAAAAGATCGAGCTTGACAGGGAGTTAAAAGTTCGATAAGTTTAGAAGGTTCGCGCAAAAACGCCGGTAACTGCTTTTCGGAGCGGACTCTGGTGAGCGCAACAAGTTCGAGGACACCCCGGCGTCACAGCCTGGGCCTCGATCCCAAAAGGGCCCCGCTCAGGCGGGTAACTCTCAAGGATCTTTGACAAATTGGTTGAACGTGCCAGTCGTGAGAAGGGATCAGGTTTGGCTTGATCATTCTCACAAGGTAAGAGTACCTGCTGCTTTCGAGCGCAGGTACAGTCGAAACTCTCTGACCTCCGTCAGAGGGTGGAGACATCAGGTTTCAAACGAGAGTTTGATCCTGGCTCAGAATCAACGCTGGCGGCGTGCCTAACACATGCAAGTCGAACGAGAAAGTCCGCCTCGGCGGATGAGTAAAGTGGCGCACGGGTGAGTAACACGTGACTAACCTACCCTGGAGTGGGGGATAACTGAGGGAAACCTTAGCTAATACCGCATAATACCTACGGGTCAAAGGAGCAATTCGCTTTGGGAGGGGGTCGCGGCCGATTAGTTAGTTGGCGGGGTAATGGCCCACCAAGACA
>DATNHL010000051.1:0-2413 GCA_035604995.1 Occallatibacter sp.
CTCATTTGGATTGACGATCAGGATTACAGTGACACCTTACTATTTCCCCAAATTAATCTCCATGCCACATTTTCCTCGTGACCCGCCTCACCCGCATCGTCGTGCCTGGTCTGCCGCATCATGTCACGCAGTTAGGCAACTAGCGGCAGAAGAACCGGTAGCGTGGGCATTGCGCGCGCACTCGTCAGCAAAGATCGCATAACTGAGAGGGCGCGATGCCCACCCTTGTATGGGGCTCTTTCTGTCAAGTGCTTTTTTGCAGCATGTCACTTCTGGTTTTGCATTTTCTTCGCTCTCTGTTCAGTTTCTTTGTTCGACCTGAGGGCCGTTTCTGCGTCCCGACCCGCGTTGGTGCGATGATGCCGCGCGCAGACGCCGTCAAGGATGGCCGTAGGCCACCGCCGCAGGCGGCGCGCAGCGTCCTTGACGGCGGCGAGCACGGTGTCACGCTGCATCTGGTCGGGACCGCGACGATTGATCGTCCTGGCGCGCGGCAGCGCGGGGTTACGCCCGTCGATCTGAGGGCAGCCTGCGGTCAGGAGGCGACCATCGCCTCACAACCTTGTATTCGGTGAATCCGCAATTGCGGATTCGACCATGATGCAGTCATGCGCATCGGCGGCAGGCTCCTCGGCGGCGGGTCCATTCTACAGAAGCGGCACAACGGCCAGGGTGGGCATCGGCTCACCGCCACCTCGGATCGTCTGGGCGCTCAACCGGCACGGCCGATGGGCGCCAAACTTTGCTCTATAAATCTCCTTCTCGGTCGGTTGCCGGGATCATTGCGCTTCGCATCGTCAGGCCGCCTTGAACACGACACCTTGCGGTAGTTCGCCGGTCGTCACATAGCGCCACAGCGCGATCAACAACTTGCGGGCCAGCGCCACGATCATGGTCTTGCGGGTGTCGCTGCGGCCGTCGGCGGTGCGCGAGCGATACCATTGCGTCAAGGCACTGTCCTTCTGGAACATCAGCCAGCGCCACGCCAATTGCAGCATGCCGCGGCGCACCCGCCCATTGCCGGCCTTGGCCAGTCCCTGCTCGCGCCGCTTGTTGCCGCTCTCGTCCGGAGCCCCGGTGAGGCCGCCATAGCGCGCCACCGCCCGCCGGTCGCGCAGCCCACGCGCCAGCACTTCATGCACCAGCATGTCCGCCGTCTCGATGCCGAGACCCAAGATTTTGGCCAGCATCAGGATCATCGGATGGGTTCCTTGCGCCGGCGCCGCTTGAAGCCGTTCCAGCCGCGCCTGCTCGATCGCCTTGATCTGCACACGGATCACCGCGAGCCGCTCCAGGTCGCGGCGCAGCTCCGCCAGCGTATTGGGCGGCACCGGCTCGCCTTCCGGCGTGCGCAGAGCCGCAAGATGTTCGCCCGCCCGGCGCAGCTTGATGTTCACCTTGGGCAGGCCGAGCCAGACCAGCGTCGCCGTCATCCGGTTCACCAGGCGGGTGCGCTCGGTGACCAGACTGACATGCTCGCGGCTCGGCCGCTTGGCATCTTCCTGCGCCAGCGTCGGGATCGCCGCCATCCGGCAGTGGCGCGCTTCCCCGCGCAGCCAGCCCAGAAACGCGCGCATCAGCGTCTCGGTGTCGAGCCGGTCGGTCTTGGCCCGGCGATGCTCGCGCGACACCGCCAGGCTCGAAGCGTGGATCACATAAGCCTCGATGCCGCGCGCCCGCAGCCACCGCGCCAGCCAGAAGCCGTCGCGGCCGGCCTCGAACGCCACCGCGATGCGGCCGATCGCCCGGCCGGCTTCGGTCGCCTCCTCGCGCCAGCGATGAAGCAGCGCCAGAAGCCGGTCCGCATCAGCGCTCTGCTTCTTCAGCGGCTGGCGCTTCACGCCCGGCACCAGACCCGACACCAGCCACGTGTTGAGACTCAGTTCGACCACCACCACAATCGTGCTATTCTGATCAAAGGCGACGAGGGCTCGGCTCAAATCGTTCCGTTCCATGGGACGCTCCATCGGTTGATGTTGCCACATCGCAGCGATGGTGCCACACCCTCGCCGCCCGCCCCATAGAATCTACCCTCCCCCGCCAGCGGGGGAGGGAAAATCAATGAACCCTCCCCCGCTGGCGGGGGAGGGTAGGGTGAGGGCAGTGTCACAAACTCGGCCAACTTTGCGCCCAAGCTTCGCCAAATCCGTTATACTCCCGTCGGTAATGCCACAGTGAGGGCGGACCATGCGTGAGTTCCACAGCAATGCCTTCGATCCGCAGACGCTGGTCGTCCTGGAGACCGCCTTCGACGAAGCGTGGCTGACGCTCAAAGCGATCGGCAACACCACCGTAAAACCCGACGAACTCGCGCGCTCCATGCTGCGGCTGGCCATGGAGGGCGAGCGCGATCCGGTGCGGTTGCACGACGGCGCGCTCAGGGGATTGATTCCGGCAACGTCTTGGCGGGAGG
>DATNHL010000052.1:0-30949 GCA_035604995.1 Occallatibacter sp.
AAAGCCGCTACGACGTCATCGTTCTCCCCGATCAATCCGCACGGCAGTTCATACAGGGCTACACCATCGGCATTGTGCCCGGCCAGTACGTGGGCGGTGTGGGCGAGGACGGCATCGATCATCTGCGCGAGTTCGTGCGCGAAGGCGGCACGCTCATCGCCTTCAACCGCACCGCGTCCAGCCTCATTCCGCTCATGTCCCTGCCCGTCGAGAACGTGATCGAGGGCGCTAAAAGCGACAAATTCTTCTGCTCCGGCGCCTTGCTGCGCGTCGAGACCGAGCACCCGGAGCTGCCCGTCAACTTCGGCGTCTCCGACTCGCCGGTGGTCATGTTCCAGGCCGGCCCTGCGTTCCAAACGCTGCCCGGATTCCACGGCGCCGTTCTGGCCCGCTACCCCAAGCAGACCAATCCGCTGGAGAGCGGCCTGCTGCTGCATCCCGAGGCCATCGAGGGCAAGATTGCGGCCCTGGAGCTCGCGTACGGACACGGCCGCATTCTGCTCTACGGTTTCAAGCCGCAGTTCCGCGGGCAATCGCACGCAACCTACAAATACCTGTTCAACGAGCTGTACTCATTTGACCATCCGCCGCTGCCCGCCGAAGCAGCCCCGCCCGCCAAGCCGCAAAGCGAAACGGCAGCCGCCGCTCCAGCGCCCAACACAGGCGCCAAGGCCCCTGAACCGGACGACGACGGTATCGAGGAGTGATTGGTTGCCGTGCCGCTTTCTCGCGCCCGGCTGGTCAACACAGCGGGTAGCACAGCGGGTAGTACAGCCATGGTGGAAGGGCCGTAAGTGCAAAGAATGGCCTCGCCGGAGCTATCTCCCACGAGGCCGTTTGAGTGTTGCAGAGATGATTGGATCGAGACCTACTTCTGCGCTTCGGAAGGCTGATTGGCCACCTGCAGGTAGTTCTTCACGCTGAAGACGCCGGGGACGCCATTGGCGCGTAGGAACGCAACGTCCTTGTCGGCCTGGCTGTCGACCGTTCCGTAAAGCTCCACGTTGCCGTTCTGCACCGAAATGCGGATGGGCTTTGCGGGGTCAATGGCGTACTTGTTCAGCGACGTGTAGCCATAGACGGCGCGAGCCACCTCCATGCGCGTGCGGTCGTCCATGATGGAGACGGGATCGACCTCGATCTCGCCGATGACTTCCTTGACGCCGGGATAGGTGCTCACCAGAGCCAGCGCGGAGTCCTTGTCCACATCGGTGCGGGCATGTCCGCCGAGGGTGACCACGCCGTTCTGCACGCCGAGCGTGATGGCGTTGAAGGTATTGCCATAGCCCACGCGGTCATAGGCGAGCTTTTCGCTCAGCTTGGCCTGCAGCTCGGCGTCGGAAACGTTCGGCCCGCCGACTTCAATCAGGTTGCGGACCGCTGTCACACCCTTGGCCTTGTGCGCGCTCTTTTCCGCGTCGGCCTTGTACTCGAAAAGATCCACGGTGCCGGTGAGCGTGGCAATGCCGTTGTCCACGCTGACCTTCACGTTGCTGTAGCGCTTCTTGTTGAGGCGGGCAGCGGCATCGCTGGCCGCCGGGTTGTCAGCTTGCGCCTGAGCGGTGGCGCCGGAGCGGGGAGCTGCCAGAGAAATCTGGGGAAGGCTCAGGAGGGCTCCGGCGAGCGTCGTCGTCAGGAGAGCAGTCCGGGTCGTACGCATCGTCGTGGTCATGTTGCAAGATCCTCCTTGTTGATCGAAGAAAACTATCGCGGCAACCGGCAGGGAGTGGGTATGCCTGCCCGGTTCGCGCTTTGATAGACACACGACGCCGCGAAAAGTTACGGAATAATTACGCAAATGCGAGATCAGAAAAGTTTCTCACTAACCAGCGGCCAGGGAGTAAACTAATTGGCCGGACTTGCGTCTAAGTAGCGATAAGTTAGCCGATAACTTATAGAAGCCGAAACATAGCCAACGCCCGCCAATCCCGCAGATGGCGGGCTATAGCGGAACCAGAATTGGGATACCCCGAAAGCACAGCGCTCAAGTCGACGCGACCAACAGGCCGGGGCCCCCGGCGACAGGTCTTCGTCGCTGGGGTGGAGGCCGGGGCCCCCGGCGACAGGTCTTCGTCGCTGGGGTGGAGGAAGCGGCGACCTCGCACGGACATCGACAGGGTACCGTAATTCTGGTTCCGCTCTAACTGCACCTTGTTGCCGATCGATTGACTGGGAAGTCGCAGCCTCTTTGGAAGCAACCGCGATTCGGCTTATCTCCATCAGCTTCAGCGGTAGCGGCGTGTGGCTTTCAGGACCATGGAGACAACGCCGGACTCGTCGCGCGCCACCAGCAGGGAGATGTGCCGGTTGATGGCAATCTCCGCCTGCAGAAGCTGCTGGCCGGTGGTGTCCACATTGGTGGCGTAGGTGAGCGTGACGTTGCGGCCCAGTTGTTCTTCCACGGTAACGCGGGAGGTGGAGTTGCCCAGCGTGCCGATGTAGTTGGGGTCCACTTTGACCGACCCCGCTCCGAAGAGCCGTTGCACCCGGCTGCTGACGGTGGCGTTGAGAGCGCCGCCGAGCAGGGCGTCGGTGGTGGGGTTGGCCACCGACTGCTCCTGTTGCTGGGTGTAAAGCCGCTGCTGGCTTTCCGTGCGGCCCAGCGCCAGCAGCGCGACCACATCGGCCTCCGGCAGCGGCGGATCGCTGCGGTAGGTAACGGCCAGCTTCTGCGGCGTGCCGTGCAGTCCGAGGGTGATGTCGTAGTCCTCCACGCGGGCCGTTGCGTTCAGGTCGATGGAGGGCTCAATGCGCACAGGGTTGGTGAAGAAGATGTCGCCGCGCTGCAGGTCGTAGCGGGTACCCGCGATGATGGCGCTGCCTTCGGTGATGGAGACGCGGCCGAGGAGTGATGGCGAGGCGACGGTCCCGCGCAATCGCATGTCCACGTTGCCGGCCAGCTTGGCGTAGGCGTTCTGGAAGTTCAACTGCGGCGAAGAAGTCATGTGGACGTCGAGGCGGATGTGGTTCGAGGGAGCGTCCGGCGGCGCGATGGTCTGCACGGCGTTGGCCTGCGAGGCGAGGCTGGCGATGTCCAGATCGGGACTGACGGAGAAGCGAGTGATGAGAACATCGCCGGAGAGCAGCAGGTTGTTCTGCGAGCCTTGCAGGCGAAGCGTGGTATCGGCCAGGGAACTGACGCCCTCAGGGTAGCGGATGCGAACGCCCTTGCCGGTCACCGAGAGGTTGGCAAAAAGGCCATGCTGGTAGGCCAGGAAGCCGCCCACGCTCAACAGGCCGCCGCCGCTCATGGCGGTGAGGGACTTGACCTCCAGGCGGTTCTGGTTGAACTCCAGGGTGCCGTGCAACTGGCTGAGGCCGTTGGGCACGTCTTCCAGCGACAAGGATCCGTTCTGGAAGTCGATCCTGCCCCGTAAGCCGGGGTCCTGCAGGGGGCCGTGCGCCTCGACCTGAAAGGTGGTGGTTCCACCCGCGGTCAGGTCCGGATCGATGGTCTCGGCGAGCTTCAGGTTGATGGAGCCGCTGGCCGCAAAGTCAAGCTGCTGCTTGTCCTTGAGCGACAGGCTGCCCTGGGCGTTCATGTCCGTGTCTTCGCCTGTCACGTGCAGGGGATCGAGATTGATGCGGCCGTTGGCCAGCGTGGCATGGACCCCGCCCTGACTGGCAAGATGGACTCCGGCAACCGTTGCCTCCAACTCCTGCAAGTGTGCCTCGCCGCGAAGATCGAGCGGGCGGGCCAGCGGTCCCTCGACGGTAATGGCGCCGGCCAACGCGGACTCGCCTGTGAGGCCTTGGACATGCGCCGTTTTCAGCAGACCTCCGATGTCGAAGTGGGAAAACTCGAGTTTGGCCTGTGTGGCATAGTCGCCACTTAGCGCGGTCTCGCCGTTGAGGTCCACTTGAGCGCCCTCCAGGCGAGTGGTTGCGTTGTAAGTGGCGGAGCGGTTGGCGGTGTGACCGGCAAAGACCAGAGAGCCGAGAGACTCACCGCCCAAGGCGAGTCCGTTGAGCGTGCCATGGGCATCGAGGCGGGGGTCGTCGAGCGTGCCTGAACCGGCCACGGAGAACCCCAGTTTGCCCGTCGCGCCAAGCTTCTGCTGGCGCAAGACTTCGATTTGGGAGATGTCGATGCCGGAACCTTTGGCGTCGATCTGGAAATGCCGGGATCTCAGGTCGTAACTTCCCGAGGCGGACAGGCTGCCGGCCGGTGCGGTTCCTGTGATCGAGGTCATCCTGACCAGTTGATTGGTCATTGACCCCTGGGCACGGATGCGCGTCACCGGCTCTCCGTAGACGCTGGCGCCCTCAAGTTCGGCCCATCCGGAGCCGTCAAGGGCGTGGACGGCTCCTTCCAGCTGGAGTTGCGCATCGAGTGTGCCGGTGAGGGGAAGGTTCCGGCCCAGCAGCGTCAACAGATCGTCCAGGTCTACCTTGGTGGCGCGGATGTGCGCATGGAGCGTGGAGTTGGCGTCGAACTCCGGTTCCGGCTGGCGGGCGGAAGCCAGGGAGGCCTCCAACGCACCGTTGACGGCGAGTTCCGCCTGACCGCGATGCAGCAGCCCACGTTCGATGACGATACGCTCGGCGGCATAGCTTCCTGTGGCTTCCACCGAATCCCAGCGGACGAATTGGGGCTGGGTAGCCGGGGACGGCGCGCCTTCCTGTGATCCGGTCTTGGCACTGGGTGTGGCCGGGATCATCTCGATGGAAAGTTGCGTGGCTTTGGCGGTCCCGGCGATGCGGGGACTGGCGAGGGAGCCGGTCCAGGAGCCGTGAAAGTCGCCTTGACCGGCCAGTTTGACCGGCAGGGCAAGGGTGCCGGTTTTGCCCTCGCGAGTAAGGCCCAGATCGCGCAGCATCGTGTCGAACTCGCCCAGGTTATGAGACTCGAAATCGATCGTGAGCCCCGAGGAACTGGTAAGGGGATAAGCGCCCAAGTGGCCATGCGCTCCAATCAGGCTGGCCGGCGTACGCAGATCGAGCCGGCGTAGATCGACGCCGCCGTTGGACTGAGTGTAGGTGGCATCGATGGTACCCACTGTCGGAGCCTCGCCGCGCACGCCCTGCGCAGAGGGGCTCAGGTCGAAAGCCGCGCTCACAACCACGGTTCGCTGGTCGCCTTTGACCCAGTTGGCTGTGGCCAGCCCGTTGATTTGCGCATCCAGGCCGAGGCGCTGAAAGGGCGGCTGGCTCACCATGTCCAGCAGGGTGTCCAGGGCCACGTCTTTGAACGCGGCCGTCACCTTTCCGTTGACCGGGATAGTGATCGCGTTGGGATTTGGCGGAGGCGGACGCCGGGGCGGCTGTGCGGAGCCGGGGGCACGGATGCTATTCAGGCCGGAGCGCTGCACAGTCGCGGTCGCCGGGGTGGTCGGCAGCCATGGGGAGAGAGCCACTTCGCCCTCCAGTTGGCCGCCTTGGCGGAGCCGGGCAACCACTTTGGTGATGAGCAGTTGGCGGGGATCGGCGTGCACATGCGCATCGAGCCCGATGCCGGCGGCAACCACACCGGTTCCGATGTAGGAGGCGTCGACCGCGTGCACATTGCCGTCGATTCGGAACTCTCCTCCTTCTCCAGCGCTGTCGAGGTCAAGATGGGCAATGCCCTGCGGCGCGAACGGAAAACCGAACGTAGGTTCCAGCAGCCGCATATCCAGTTCGCCCGCCGTCCTGGCCTGCCAGTGGGGATGGGCAAAGTTCTCGAGCAGGCCAGCCACCTCCAGGGTGTGGTCCTCCGCGGGGCGCCCCTTGCCGCCGGAAAAACTGGATGTGATCTTCAAGGAGCGGAGATAAGCGGCAGTCCGGGTCAGGTCCAGCGTAACCTGCAGGGAACCGAGCGCCGGCTTTTCCTTGCCCCGCACAACGTCCAGGTCCGTAGCGCTGGTCTCGATGCGGTACGCTTCCGGGTTTGCGCCGGCGGGTGGAATATAGCGCATCAGGACCGCGACGTTGTGCGCGTCGAAGTCGAGGTTGGTGAAGCGATTCTGGAAGTCGAACTCCGCGGCGCGATCTTCGAACTCCAGCGTGGCCTGCTGAATCGAGACGTGCCCGGCCTGGAGATTGAAGAGCGTGTCGATCGCCGGCTTGCCCGGCTTCCGGGGTTTGCGCGGCTTTGGCACGTTGGTGGAGCCGTCCGGGTAAACGATCAGGTGGAATGCCGGATGAGCGATCTCAAGGTTCCGCAACAGAATGCGCGGGCTCCACAGTCCCAACAGGCTGAGGCTGACGTTCATGTGCTCAGCCGTGGCCAGGGGCGCTTCGCCGGGAGCCTCAAGGCCGTGGATCACCAGGCCGTCCGCGTCGGCTTCAAGGTGGAACAGGCGCCAGCGGAAGGCGGCGATCTGAACGCGTCCGCCGGTCGTCTGCTCCAGCATGGCCACCAGGCGCTGGCGGGCCAGGTTCTGAGTTTCGTCAGAGTTGGCCCAGAGGTAGAAGGCCACCGGGGCGGCGATCAGGACGAATCCGATGCAGGCGGCAAGGACGAGAAAACGGCGCCAGCGGCGGCGTGGCGGGGAAGGCGGCTCGGGAGGGACAGGAAGCGTGGACTGCGGCTCGCTCATTGGCTCCCCTCCTTGCTCGCGCCAGTGGAAGTGCTTTGAATTGTTGTGACTGTATCGGAAACTTTAAGCGTAGGATCAACTACTTCAATGTCGCCTTGCTTGCGTAAATTGTTAAGCCAGTCGTCAAACAGGACATTCACACGCTGCTGCAGCAGAATCTCCTCAATGCGCTTGGAAACCTGGTCGAGGGGTGGAATGGCTTCTCCCTTGGCGAATTGGGGCAGAAGAGTGTCGCGGTAATAGGTCTCAATCTCCTCCGGGGAGATGTTGATTCCCTGGCGGAAGCGCTGCTCGATAAAGCGCAAAATCTCAACCCGGTAGCGAAGATAGGACTCCACGCGTTCCTGGGTGAGGTTGTGGAGGCCGAGGAATGCCCTCCAACCCTCTTCCGTGGCGCAGTGCTGGCGGACGCAGGCGGGGATTTCCCTCCGAATCTCGGTGAGCCGGGCGTCGATTTCGGCCTGCGTCGGGTTGGCGGACTGCAGGTCTTCCTGGCGAATCTGCTGCTGGATCAGGGCCCGGCCGATCAGCTGGTCGAGTGCGTGCATGCGGGTGAGGACCCCCAGTCCGGCGCGTCCTGCGTCAAGAACCGAGAGACGGATTTCGTTGTCGATGTCGCTGTCCAGGATGGCCTGGTTGTTGACCACGGCGACCACGCGGTCGAGGACGACCGGGACGGAGGGCCGGGCGGAGGCCGGTTGAACCTGTTCGGCCGGAGCCGCGGCCGGATCCTGCTTCGGCTGCTGACCGGGAACCGGCGAGGCTGCAAGCCCGGCCAGGCACAACGTGATCGCAGCCCGGTGGGCGAAGCCGGTTGCGCCATTAAGCCGGATTGGGAGCCGTGCGCGCATCAAAAGGTCTGCCCCAGGCTGAAAAAGAAGTTGAAGTGGCCGGGTTCGCCTACGTGCATCCCGGACAGGGACAAAGGCGTCGACAGCGAATAGTTGTAAATCACCGGGAAAATGGGTGGATTGAGGTTATAGCTGAAGTCCAGGCGGATGGGTCCCGCAGGCGTGTGGTAGCGTAACCCGACTCCAAGCGCATGAGAGAAGTAGTTGAAACTGCATGTCCCTTGTGGGCCGGTCGAGGTCGAGGGGCCTTTTGGCTCAGGAGGCGGAGTGATGCTGGTGGGAAGGACCCTGCAGGCGGCGCGGTCCGGCTGGCGCGTGCGCAAGGCGCTGGCCCAGGCATCCGAGGCGTTGGTGAAGATGTTTCCCATGTCGTGAAAGAGTACGAAGCTGAGGGAGTCGCCGAAGAAGGGAAGCGTCGGCGGTGGCAGGCGCATCTCGGTCGAGTTGATCAGCGCGCCGGCTCCGCCGATGGGGTACCCTGTTTCCGGATCGCGTGGTCCCGCCGCGTTGATGGAGAAGCCGCGCAGCGAGGTGGGCCCGCCGGCATAAAGCCGCTCGGGGAGCGGAATGAGTTCGGTTCTCGGTGTGCCGAAGGCGCGCTCCTGCCCGTAACGTGTGTTCCGTGCCAGCACCAGGCGGCCCTTGTCGAAGCCCCAGTAGCTCGAGTTGGACAAATCCAGACGGTTGAACGCGACTTGCGCTCCAAAGATCTTGTCGGAGACGAACTCCTGGAAGCTGGTATAGGTGCCACGGTGGGCGTCGAGGACAGAATCGCGGGTATCGCGCAGCCAGGTGAGCGCGGGGCCGGCAACGCGCACCGCCGTGGACAAAAGGGCGATCTCGCTGGGAGCCACCTGGAGACTGTCGGCCTCCACCTTGACGCGCCGGAAGTTGAACTCGTAGACAAACGAGTCCGCCTTGGAGAAGACCGGCCCCGGTTCATTGAAGTGCTCGGTCCAGCGCATGCCGGCTTCCAGCTTGGAAGCCACGTAGGTGCTCACGTCCAGGCTGTTGGCGTAGCCGCCGGAGATGTTGAGGCCGAAGTCGCGGGTGCCTGCAAAGTGCGGAATCTGGAACAGCAGGTCGATCTTCTGTTCCAGCAGGCCGTACGTGGCTTGCAGGGAAGCCGACTGCTCGCGGCCGAAGAGGTTGTTGCGGGTGATGTCGGCCAGCACGCGCGGGCTGACGCCGGTTTTGCCCGCGGCATTGCATTGTGCGCCGCTGAGGATGACCAGGCCGCAATTGTAGTGCGGCGTTCCGGTCTGGGCCTCGAACCCGAAGCCGTAGGTGAGCGCCCAGCGCCGGGCCTCCACCGTCTGCACCAACACCGTCTTCCGGCTGTCGCCGCCTGCCGGGTTTTCCACCGCCGTATCCACCTCGTTAAACAGGGCGAACTCGTACAGATTGCGCTGCGTGTCCATCATTGCGGTCTGATTGAGCGGATCGCCGGGATGGATGGTGATGGCCCGCGCCACCGTCTTCGGGCGTGTGTAATGGAGCCCGGTCAGCAGCACCTTGCGCACAAAAGCCTGCTGCCCCTCGGTGATGTGGAATACCACCTCCACTCTTGCCGGGTCGGAGGGGTCGGCTTGCTGGGTCACCTCCACCTGCGGGCGCTCGAACCCCCGGCTCAGATAGTCGGTCACCAGGGCATCGCGGTCTCCGGCCAGCGACCGGGGCGAAAGCAACTGGCCGGGGGTGGTGTTCAGCAGCGGGGTAAGCTCGGCCGCATCCACATGGTCCGCCCCTTCGATCCTGACTGCGCCCACCTTCTGCTGTACGCCTTCCTCGATGCGGTAGGTCACGGTGAGGGGAGCGGTTCTCCCTCCTCGGGACAAAGCGCCGGAGGCGGGACCAGCGTTGGCCGGCTTTGCGCCGCTCCCGATCGCCGGCGGATCGGCCAGGGCGGTCTCGGCTGTGCTGGTTTCAGGCGCGATCTTCACCTTGGAGAAGCCGTTGTTCTGATAGACGGCCTGGAGGGCGGTCACGTCGGCAGAGACCAGGGCCTGGCTGTAGGCGCCATGGCGGTCGAGGGTGTCGGCGGCGTGAACATTCAACAACTGCTTGAGGGTTTCCGAGTCAAAATAATAATTTCCAGATATTTCTATACGTTGAACCCGGCGGCGGGGCCCCAGGTTTACCTGGAAGAGAATCTCAACCAGCTGGGCGCTGGCGGATTGCTCCACGTGATCGACTTTCACGTCAAAGTAACCCTGGCGCTGGTAATAGTCGCGCAGGCGGCGGTTGCCTTCGGTCAGCAGGTCCTCATCCACGGTGCCCTCTTCGTAGATGGGAATCACATGCCGGATCCGTTCCTGGTCCATGTTCACGCCCTTGACCAGCACCTTGACCTGCGGCCCCTGGTTTACCGTGAAACGGAAGTTGGTTCGATTGGTGGCGGCGTCGAACTCCACCGACTCGAGCTTGATCTCAGCCTCCAGCCTTTCCTGGTTCCGGTAGTGCTTCAGTACGCCTGCGAGGGCGCGGTTGGCCGTGTCGTGGTCCACAAGCGCTCCGCTGCGCAAATGGGCATGGCGGCGGAACTCCTCCGAGCTCATCCCGGGGTCGCCCGTAACCTGGACCGTGCCGATGCGCGCCTGGGGGCCGCTGCTGACATGAAAGGCGATGTCGACCAGCTGATCCTCCGGGTGGGGTGTCAGGGTCTGCGCAATCCGCGGCTCGTGAAAGCCGTTGTCGGCCAGCGTGCTGCGCATCTGATCGAGCGCCTGGCTGAGCTTGGCCTGGGTAAAGCGAGCGCCTGCGGTGAGCTGGCTGGCGCGCGTGAGCTGCGTATTGATGGTTGCGCCCTTGGCCCCATCCACGCCGACCGTGCCGATAAAGCTGCGGGGCGTTCCCTCAAACAGAAGCGCCACACCATCGTCCAGCGGCGATGCCGCGGCGTCGATGGTTTCATACAGGCCGGTGGCAAACAGTGCGCGCAGGCTCCGGCGCAGGCTTTCCGGGGTGAGAGGCGCACCTACCCTTTGCGCCAGATGGTCAGGCAGCGGGTCGAGACGCGAGGCCCCAACCCCCTGGAAGGAGATGCGCCGCACGGGCAGACCCTGCCATTGGCCCAGGGCATCGGTTTCGGCCGCAACGGAAGCCTGAACCGCCTCGGAGGCAGATGGAACCGGCGGGAGAAGGTCAGGGCTGGCGGAAGCCGGAGCCGGTGTTTGACTCCAGCCTTGGATTCCGCCGCGGAGAGCGAAAACCAGCACGGCAGCGGCCAGAATCCCGGATTGCCGGGGTGCCTTCTTGCTGCTGCACAACCGTGCCGGCTTTGTCCTCACAATCATCTCTCTCCCAAAACGCCAGGGGAACCAGGCACTGGTTGCGGCCCCCGAACGGGCTCAACGCGCAGGCCGCCGGCCGCCTGGAGCGGTCATCCTGCACCGCAATCCCGGCCACCCGACCGGCTCCCCTTATACTAACGAGGAAAGCAGCACCGCGCAGCAGGTTACGGATTGTTGCGCTGGGCAACGGCGGTTCCGCAATTGCTATACCCCGAAGCCACAGCCATCGAGTGCCTTTTTCCCCGGGGTCCCCAGCGATAGGTCTTTGTCGCTGGGGTGGAAGAAAAAGGCACCTTTTGCCAAGCCACAAAGGGCACGTGAATTGTGGAACCGCTCAAGGAAACGTATGCCCCAGTCGAGGTTCCCCGCGCGCCCGCCCGGTCCAGCACCTGCCCCGCAGGGCGCGAGCCTGATCGCACCGCTTCCTGCTCCTCCTCCGCAGGCGGTTGCGGTGGAGGTTTCCTCCAATCCAGCCGAGGCGAATGTTCTGGCCCGCGCCCAGTCCGGCGACCATCAGGCCTTCTCCCAGCTGTACTCTCTGCACAAAAGACGCATCTACTCTTTATGCCTGCGTATGGTGGGCAACATCGCGGAAGCCGAAGACCTGACCCAGGAGGCGTTTCTTCAGCTGCACCGAAAGATCGCAACTTTCCGGGGCGATTCGGCCTTTTCCACCTGGCTGCACCGGCTCGCCATCAACGTCGTCCTCATGCAGCTGCGCAAGAAGGGCCTTTCGATGATCTCCCTGGATGAGGCCATGGAACCGACGGTCGAAGAGCGCCCCGGACGCAGCTTCGGGGCGCCGGATCCGTCCCTTTCCGGCGCCATTGACCGGTTGGCCCTGCAGCGGGCTATCGACGGACTGCCGGCCGGCTACCGGCTGATTTTTGTGCTGCACGACATCGAGGGATTCGAGCATAACGAGATTGCCGCCATGCTGGACTGTTCCATCGGCAACAGCAAGTCCCAGTTGCACAAGGCGCGGCTCAAGCTGCGCGAGGCGCTGCGCACACACCCCAAAGAGGAGGGCCGGCGATGATCGAACCCGCCAACCAGATGAGCTGCGAAGCCTTCCAGGCCCAGTTGCCGGAACTGATCGGCTCCGGCGAAAACGCAGCCGCGCATCCGCACCTTGAGAACTGTGAGCTTTGCCGCGCCCTGCTCGCCGACCTGGAGACCATCGCCGAGGCAGCCCGCCAGTTGTTCCCCATCGTCGAGCCGCCCGACGAACTCTGGGAGCAGATCGAATCGAAGATCAAAAACGACCCTGGCGTGGTCGATGCCGGCTGACGAAGTCCGGAAGATGCGTCAGGCCCGCGGATCGGGCCCTGAGAACGCGGAGGTTCGATCTGGAACTGGCCGGACCAGGCCCTCCCGGCGCGCCCGTCTCTGCAGGCGAATGTGGCCTCAGCGGCGCCGCAAGAGTCCTTATCCCGGAATAATCCCTGACCGGAGGCTCCAGCTCGCTGATCGCTCACCTTCCAGCAGGTTTGGCCGATACACCGTCGTAGGTCAGTGGAAGGCGCTGTCGGCAGGTGCGTCGCGGAGACGGCGGATTGCGCGACTCAACCCTGTGCGCCCGTTGGCGTTGGAGGGCTTATGATTGAGCCGGCTTGGTTTACGTCGCGACTCGCAACGGGCCGGTTGGGAAGGGAACCGGACCAGGAGCCGGGCCGTATCCGCGAGTGCCAGCGCAGCCGGAAAAACATGGCAGAAACTGCCTTAGGACCAAGAAATGTGAAACTTTTGGAAGTCTGCGCTGTCTAAAGAAGAAAAGTTGATACGAGGACACTCAATGTCAAATCCGTCTACCACCCCGGCACCCGCCAGCAAACAACCCGGCAAAAACTCCCCAGGCGCGCGCAGAATCCCCGTCCTTCCCGTGCGGGACACCGTCTTGTTTCCCCACGCCGTGCTGCCCCTGACGGTAGGCCGGGAGAGCTCCATCCAGCTCATCGAATCGATGGGCGAGGAGCGGGCGATTGTGGTGGCGGCGCAGCTGGACCCCCGGCTGGACTCGCCCAAGCCCGGCGATCTGCATGGCGTGGGCACCCTGGCCACGGTGCACAAAGTCGTTCGCATGCCCAACCAGAGCCGCTTTGTCTTTACCGAAGGTGTCGAGCGGGTGCGCCTGGTGCGCTACATCCAGACCGAGCCCTTCATGGTTGCCGAGGTGGAGGCGCTGGAGGACGTGGAACCGGAGGCCAGTTCCGGCGTTGAGGCGCTGGTGCGCAACGTGATTGGCCAGTTCCAGCAAATCGTGGCCGAGTCGCAGACGCTCTCCGACGAGCTGCGGACCATCGCCGCCAACATCGAGGAGCCCAGCCGCCTGGTCGATTTCGTGGCCTCCTCGCTGCCCTTCCTCACCACCGACGACAAGCAGCAGCTTCTCGAAACCCCCGGCATTGTCGAGCGGTTGCAGCACTTGAACAGGCACCTGGCCAAGGAGATCGAGGTGCAGCAGTTGCGCACCAAGATCCAGACCGAGGTGCAGGACCAGGTGCAGCAGTCCCAGCGCGACTACTATCTGCGCGAGCAGATGAAGGCCATCCAGAAGGAGCTCGGCGAGCAGGACGAGGGCCAGCGCGAAGTCGAAGATCTGCGCAAGAAAATCGATGACGCCAACATGCCCGAGGAGGTGAAAAAGGAGGCGCTGAAGGAGCTCTCGCGCCTGTCGCGCATGTCTCCCATGGCCGCCGACTACTCGCTCACCCGCAACTACATCGAGTGGCTTGCCGTGCTGCCCTGGGCCAGGAGCTCCGGACACAAGATCGACATCGGCAAGGCAAAGGAAATTCTCGACGAGGACCACTACGAGCTGAAAAAGGTCAAGGACCGCATCCTTGACTACCTGAGCGTTCTGGAACTGAAGCCCGACATGAAGGGCCCGATCCTGTGCTTTGTCGGGCCCCCGGGCGTGGGCAAAACCAGCCTGGGCCGGTCCATCGCCCGCGCCCTGGGCCGCAAGTTCCAGCGCATCTCGCTGGGCGGCATGCACGACGAGGCGGAAATCCGCGGCCATCGCCGGACCTATATCGGAGCTTTGCCTGGCCAGATCATTCAGAGCATCCGCCGCGCCGAGGTCAACGATCCGGTCATCATGCTCGACGAAGTCGACAAGCTGGGCCGGGACTTCCGCGGCGATCCGGCCTCGGCGCTTCTTGAAACCCTCGACCCGGAGCAGAACAACAGTTTCCGCGACAACTACCTGGATGTGCCGTTCGACCTGTCCAAGGTGCTGTTCATCTGCACGGCCAACCAGCTCGATCCGGTGCCCCCGCCGCTGCTCGACAGGATGGAGCTGATTCCGCTGCAAGGCTACAGCGAAGAAGAGAAGGTGCACATTGCCTTCCGCTATCTGATCCCGCGCCAAATCAAGGAAAACGGCATCACGGCCGACCACATCGAGTTTCCCGAGGACGCGGTCCGCTGGGTCGTCCGCCACTACACGCGCGAAGCCGGCGTCCGCAAGCTGGAGCAGGTGCTGGGCACCGTCTGCCGCAAGCAGGCCCGCCGCGTGGTCGAGGGCAAGACGGAAAAGCTCGTCGTCAACCGCGACATCCTCAAGGAGTTCCTGGGCGGCATTCAGGTCCGTGTGGAAACCGAAGTCTCCGAGCGGGTCAAGCGCCCCGGCGTGGCCGTGGGACTGGCCTGGACGCCGGCCGGCGGCGACATTCTCTTCATCGAAGCCAACAGGATGAAGGGCAAGGGCGGCTTCACCATGACCGGCCAGATCGGCGAGGTGATGCAGGAGTCCATGCAGGCCGCGCTCACCTGGGTCCGTTCGAACGCCGCCAGCCTGGGCCTGGCCGAGGACTTTACCAAGGAGATTGACCTGCACATCCACGTGCCCGCCGGCGCCATCCCCAAGGACGGCCCCTCGGCCGGAGTCACCATGGCCACCGTGTTGGCGTCGCTGCTGACTGACACGCCGGTCCGTCCGCTCACCGCCATGACCGGCGAGATCACGCTCAGCGGCAATGTGCTGCCCGTGGGGGGCATCAAAGAGAAGTTCCTGGCCGCGCGCCGGGCGGGAATCGAAACCATTATCCTGCCCGCCGAAAACCGCCAGGACGTGGAAGAGGACCTGACCCCGGAGCTGATGGGAGGCGTGACCGTCCACTACGCCAGCCGCATCGAAGACGTGCTGGCCGTGGCCCTGCCGTTATTGAAGGCCCGTCCGGATACCAAGCGGGCTGAACCCGAGGTTGCGGTGGGCGCGGTAGCGTAAGCGGGATTGCCGACGGGCACAATCGGAGAGAGTGGAGCAAGGCCGGCGAACCTGCTGGCCTTCAACCTATCCAGGCCATGATTGACGGCTTGGCAGTGCAAGTCCTCTTGGGAATCAGTTGGAAGCGGAGCGATAAAACGGATCGCAATGCGTCGTCAGGCGGCTGCGGAATGGAGCGGCTCAATTTTTTTGCGTGCGGTCCGCTTATGGGATGCCTGCCAGAAATCGTAATCGTTCTGAATATTGAACCAGATCTCCGGGGAGTTCTGGCCAAAGGCCTCGCTGATCTTGATGGACATCTCCGGCGTAACTCCGGCCTTTTCGTTCAGGACACGGGACAGGGCAACTCGCGACACACCGATGTGCGCCGCGAATCCAGTGACGCTCATGGGGATGGCCTGGATGGCTTCCTTGATGATCCTCCCGGGATGGGGTGGGTTGTGCATCCGCATGGTTGCCTCCCACTGTATCGCTCCTCGATACAGAGATCAACGGGGAGGCCTCATTTCTCGTCTGAATTTTGCCGATTCCGCTGGAAAGCCAGGGCTCGCGGCTGTTCAAGGCGGGTTCCAATGCAAACAGATTTCCCCATGGACCATGGACCCTCTGCAGGCGGAGCAGATTCTTCTCGCTTCCCGCAGCCGCACTGAAGTAATGTGCCTTCCCGCCGATAAAGACTGAAGAATCCAGTGCGCGGATGCGCACGAGAAGCGGTGACCATGGCGACTTCGCAGGTAACTCCTCATCAGATTGTTCCGTTGCACCTGTCGGGCAATACCACCGAGCAGCAGAACCGGCTGTTGCAGGAGTTTCTGGGCGATGCCGTCCAGGAGGCCTATCGGACGGCGATCGAACAGCTCGACCGGCAGAGCGCGCAGTCGGTTCTCGACATGGGCCGGAAGCTCAAGGCCGAAGTGGCTGAACGGGTGGTCGAAATTGTGCACCGGCACACGGTGAGCGACAAGTTCAAGGACGAGGAGGTGGGCTCCAGCCGCGTCTACCCTCCCACCTACCGGGTGCGGCCGCTGGAGGCGCAGGTGACGGAGTTGAAAAAGCTCTTTCCCGCCCTGGGCAATTGCCATGAACGGCTCTCGCGCAAGCCGCTGCCGGAGGGAGCGGAGGCATGGTTTGCCGTTCCGCGCTGGCAGGCCCTGGCGCCCACCTACAACGAAGCCGTGGAGCTGGTGCTGGAGGTTCTGGCCACCCGACGCAAGTTCTCAAACCGCATCGTCGGCAAGCTGGGCGACAAGTTTCTGCGCCAGAGCGAGCGCTCCAGGCTGGCAGAAAAGATCCTGTCCGGGCAGCAGCAGGGGAACGACATCCTGGTGGTCGGTGCGCAGGCTGGGAAGCTGCATCGCGGATCGTCTGCGCGGCGCACCCGCGTGTCCATGGCCGGCAACGAGTTTGGCTTGGGCGTGTTTTCCATCGGCTGCATGCTGCTCACGCATCCCGAGCGGCTATCGACCGGCGATACCTTGATGATCGACTGCAGCGGCGACGAGTACTCGGTGCGCGGCGACTACACCTTCGACCGCGTTCCCTTGTTCGACTACGACATCGCCGGCATCGAGTTCAGCGTCTTCTACGACGACCGCGCCAGGAACCTGTGGGGCACCCCCACCGGCTTCCTCTACAAGATGGTGTGAGTTCCGGCCGCCTGTCGCCGCAGTTTTGAATTGAACCTTCCGGAGGGAGCAGGGGTTTTTGGGCTGCGGAAAACCTCAACGGGAGAGGCTACAGCGAAACCAGAGTGACTGTACCCCGAAACCGCAGCCTTCAAGTCGACGCGACATCAGAGAGCGGCGACCTTGCACGAGACTCAACAGGGCACACCTACTCTGGTTTCGCTCTAGAAGTGCCAGGGCACGACTTCAGTCGTGCCGCAACGAGCCGAGAATAAGCGAGGGCTTTAGCCCCTGAGGGAACGGGGATCTGGAACAAGCACCTGTTTAGCGCCCGCTGAGCGCCCAGCCGACTGATTGCCGCCTGCTGCGTCTAACCGGCAGGCGGTATTCTTTTAAGCGTGATGCACGTGCGAGTTCTTTGCTTTGGGGTGTTGAAAGACTGGCTGGGCGCCGCGGCCACGGTCGAGCTGCCGGAAGGCGCAACCGTCGCTGCGCTGCTCGACCGCCTGCGCGCGCAAAAGTCCGCCCCCGCATTGCGCGGCATCGCGGTCAGCGTGAACGCCGAATATGCCACCGGAGAACACGTGCTGCGCGAGGGCGATGAAGTAGGCTTGCTTCCCCCCGTCTCCGGCGGCGCAACTCCCGAGGTCTTCACCGCCCTCACCCGCGATCCGATCGAAGCCGAACCTCTGATCGCCGCGGCCAAACAGGGCGCAGACGGCGCCGTGGTGGTCTTCGATGGCATCGTGCGCAACAACACCCGTGGCCGTCAAACCCTCCATCTTGACTACGAAGCCTACGAAGAGATGGCCGCAAAGCAAATGCGCGAACTGGCCGCCGAAGCCCGCGCCCGCTTTGCTGTTCGCCACGTAACCATCGTCCACCGCCTGGGCCGGCTCACGGTGGGCGAAACCAGTGTGCTCATCGTCGTTGCTTCAGCGCACCGCGCCGCGGCGTTCGAAGCCTGCCGCTGGCTCATCGACACGCTCAAGAAAACTGTCCCCATCTGGAAGAGAGAGACCTTTGCCGACGGAGCCGTGTGGGCAGGCGGCGAGCCCTTTCCCGCCGCCCTGGCCGTCGAGCCGGAGGCTTCGCATGAGGGCTGAAACTTCATCCCTCCGCCTGCTGTTCTTGCTGTTGCTGTTCGCCTGGCCGGCCACAGCCCTCCCCGCGCAGGAGACAACGCTGCACCTCGACGTCAAGCTGGTCAGCGTCTTCGTCAACGTCACCGACCGCAATGGCGCCATCGTCGGCGGCCTCACACGCGAGGACTTTGCCGTCACCGAAGACGGCCGTCCGCAGCAGATCGCCGTCTTCGAGCGCCAGTCGGAGCTGCCGCTGAACCTGACCCTGGCCATCGACACCAGCGGCAGCGTCAAGAAGGATCTGGCCGAGGAGGCCGACGCCGCACGCCGCTTCGTCCACGCCATTCTCCGCCCGCAGGACCAGATGAGCCTGCTGCAGTTCGCCACCGACGTCAAGGAGCTCACCCCCTTCACCAACAAAGTCGCCCTCATCGATCGCGGCCTCGGCAATCTGCGCGCCGACAACGCCACGGCGCTCTACGACGCCATTCTGCTCGGCTCCGAAGGCCTGGGCCGCAAGGATGGCCGCCGCGTGCTGGTGCTCGTCTCCGACGGCGGCGACACGGCCGAGAGCACCACCTACGCCGAGGCCCTCGAGGCGGCCCTGCGCCACGAGGTCATGATCTACTCCATCATCGACGTGCCCATCGAGGCCAGCGCCGGCCGCGATCTGGGCGGCGAGCACGCCCTGATCACCCTCGCCGAGCAGACCGGCGGCAAAAGCTTCTACGTCGCCGAGGGCGGCCTCGACAAGGCCTTCGCCCAGGTCAGCGACGACCTGCGCACCCAATACCTGATCGGCTACTACCCGCACAACCAGGAACCGGGAAGAACCTTTCATCGCATCGAAGTCAAAGTCCCCCGCGCCGCCGCCCAGGACTTCAACATCCGCCACAAAACCGGCTACTACGGCGACGCGCCTGCCACGAAGAACTGACCTGCCTGCAACGCACTATTATCAATGCTTTGCTTGATGAAAAGGGAAATAGCCCGCTAATTCGGCTTGCTGCGGCTTCCTCCCGCCGCGCTGCATCTAAAATGGCATCATGACCTCCCCGCTTTCCTCGCGCCACCGTTCCAAGGCGCCTCCGCCGGGCGATACCGGCCAGGAGGCGCTCTACCTGCGTTCCCTTAGCGACCGACAGGTGGTCGTCACCGTCAAGCTGCGCGACGGGGAGACAGTTCGCGGCTGGATCGAGTACTTCGACGACACCATGCTGCGCCTCACCCGCGAAGGCCAACCGAACCTGTTCATCTACAAGCACCAGGTGCGCAGCATCTCCGAGGCCGGCCGGCGGCGCGAGCCGCGCGTCCGAAGCGCGGGCCGCCCCGCCTCCAGCGACACCGACTCCAGCGGAGAAGCTTCGTGACCGCCCCCGAAGCCGAACTTGTCTGGGTTCCCGCGGCTTCGGCCATTGCGCGCGAAGCCGGCGGGCGGCTGCGCGAGTTCTTTTCGCAGGGTGTCGAGACCGAGTACAAGGGCGACGTCGACCTGGTCACCGTGGCCGACCGCACGGTCGAAAAGCTGATCCGCACCCGCCTCGCCGAGGCATTCCCCGAGCACGGCGTATACGGCGAAGAGGGAACACGCGACCGCATGGAAGGCGAGTTCCGCTGGTACGTGGACCCGCTGGACGGCACCACCAACTTCGCCCATGGCTTTCCCCAGTTTTGCGTCTCGCTGGGCCTGGAACAAAGACCGCCGGGAATCGCTCCCGAGCAGGACGGAACCATCGTAGCCGCGGTCATCTACGACCCCATGCGCGACGAGCTCTACACCGCCGAGCGCGGACGCGGAGCGCGCGTCAACGGCAAGCCGATGCGGGTTTCGCGAACAGCCGAGCTGGCCGAGGCCCTGGTTGCCACCGGCTTTCCCAGCCGCAAACGCCACGATAGCCCCAACGTCCACTTCTACCATGAGTTCACGCTGCGCTCGCACGGCGTGCGCCGTGCCGGCTCGGCCGCGCTCGACCTGGCCTACGTGGCCAGTGGACGCCTCGAAGCCTTCTGGGAGTTCAACCTGAACCCCTGGGACACCGCGGCAGGCTTCCTGCTGGTGGAAGAGGCCGGCGGCCGGATGTCGGACTTTGCCGGCGGCCCGTTCCGCCTCAACAGCCGTGAAGTTCTCGCCTCCAACGGCCTGATTCACGCCGAGCTGGTGGGCCTGTTCAAGGAGATGTTTGCCGGCCGCGATCTGGCGCCCATCCCCACCCCGCGCGAGTTTGCCGAGCGCCGCGCACTGCGTACCGAGGCAGCGGGATAGCCGCATGGATCAGTGTGGGCGTCGAAGCAGCGGCTCTCACTCGGAAGATTACAGCGGAACCAGAGTAGATGTATCCCGAAACCACAGCGTTCAAGTCGACGCGACCACCAGGGAGCGGCGACCCTGCACGAAACTGGTGAGGTCACAGTTACTCTGGTTCCGCTCTAGCCTACGGCTTTTGTTGTCGGTTGGGCAGGTTCGAGCTTGTCAAAATCCTTGATCCAACCGGACAAACCGGTCTTCTTATCTTGAACTTTGACCCACCTCACCTCATTCGTTCCCAGGAGTTCCAATCGATCTGTATCGACGTCGCCGGGCTCCGCCGAGTCCCACCCGACGACGCTGCAACGCCACCAGACGGAGAATCCACCTTCGCCCTGAAGGTTGAGCACCCAGAACACATCGCCTTTATGCACAGTAGCGACCTGCACGTTTGAGGCGATGGAACTCTTCACGACCCGAAAATCCTGGGCTGCCACAAAACGCAGAGGATGAACAACAATGCTCTCTGCGACAAGAGCCTTCACGACGGTTCCTGCCTTGACTTTCCCCACTACACGGTGACCGCGCGGCGTCGCGTATAAGACAACGTCAACCTGCGCTCTCCATGGCCCGTGATACAACTCGTCAAACGCTTTTTCAGCCCCTGCCTGAAAGGGGTACGGGGTCTTCCACACCCAGATCGACGGCGGTGCGGTATCGACACAAGATTTTTGATTCTGAGTGCAGCCCATCGTTGTCGCAAGCATCAGGATGGTTCCCGCCAATGACTGGAGCAAGGTACGATTCATGGGTGGCCTCTTGAGAGCATTGAAGGAATATGATGGGACTTTAGGTCGCAGGTTGGATTCCGTCAATGGCCGTACTGAAATAATTAGCCTGACTTCACAACCGCGCCAAGGCGCATCGGCGTAAACATCGGAGCTGACGTGACTGCAGGCCACCGCTCACCGGCCTGGCGGCGAGAGTGTAGGCTGGCACGGATGCGGGTCGGAATGCTTCGGCTGATTCTCCCCCTTCCCGCATGGCAAAACCGGGTTGCAACCGGGCGAGTCAGCCTTCGGGTTCCTGTGCTACTATCAGCGTCGAGGACGTCACTCTCCGGAGAATTCAAAGATGGCATACGTCATTGCAGAACCCTGTATCGGCACCAAGGACACCGCCTGTGTGGACGCCTGTCCTGTCGATTGCATCCACCCCAAAAAGGACGAAGACGGCCACGCCGAGGCCGTTCAGCTCTTCATCGACCCCGTCGAGTGCATCGATTGCGGCGCCTGCGTCCCGGCCTGCCCCGTTTCGGCCATCTTTGCGCAGGACGACCTGCCGGAGAAATGGGTGCACTTTACGGAGAAGAACGCGCAGTACTTCGGCCGCTAAGAGCCGGTCCGCTTTACCGCAAATCTGAGCTTTGCCACCACGTGCGTTCCGTCCAACGGAACGCACGTTTGTGTCTGCGCAAAGCGCAAATGACCCACGCAAAGCGCAGCTCGCCCGCAGGCCGCGGAAACTCGCCTTGATCGGCGAAGATGTTTGCTTGTCACGCCGCGACGCTGCGCTCTAGTGGATTGCCTCGTCCAGCTCTTTGAAGCGCGGCTCTTCGGCGGTGGCGGAGAATTCCAGCCTTGGCATCCAGCCTTTGTGCTCGCGGCTCACTTCCTTGGTCGAGTCCTGAATCGAGCCGGTCGTCGGACCTTGACCTGGTGCGATAGCAAAGTGACCATTGCCGATTTCAACGAACTCAACGCTATCGCCGGTCTTCAGTCCAAGCTGTTTGCGGACATGCGGGGGAAGGGTGATGCGGCCGTTGAAGGTGACCATTGCGGAGGGCATTTGGAACCTCTGCTCCTATATTAACCGTCGCCCCTGTGGAATCCGCCCGGAAAATTTTGGTAGCCTACGGGGGTTTGGCTTGCGCGTGGTCCTCAACCGACCAGTTGCATCCCGGCATCCCGCGCGGCGGTGCGGTCGAAAGTCATGGTCCGGTTGCAGCCAGCAGCCCGAGCGGAGACGGCGATGAGGCAATCCGCAAAATCCGCCTTGCCCTTCCGGAAAAGCAGTAAGGCGCCTTGAACGCACTCAGGCTGCTCAATCACGATCTCCTCCCGCCTCAGAAGTTGATTGAGGGTCATGGTAATCGTCTTTCGTTTAAAACGATTCTTGCTCTCCAGCACCCACACCAACTCGAGGATCGTCGCCACCCCTACCCAGCCCGGATCCTCCACCGTCAGAGAGTTCATGATTGTATCGGCTTTTGGGCTTTGCAGCCGGTCATCCTGCAGAAAAAAGCGCGCCAGGACGTTGGTATCCAGTCCGATCACGCGGCCTCTCCATCGGGCTGCTTTTCGAGCGCGTCGCTCAGGGTTGCCCTGTCTAGCGCAGCCGCCCGATCGAGAACTGCATCATGCACCTCCTCGATCGTGATTGTCGGGCCAGTGTAGGCCAGGCACCCTCTCATTTCCATAATCGAGCCCGTCTTTGGCCGCAGCACGTATTCGCCGTCCTCGATCTCGCAGAAATCGACCCGGACTCCGGGCTTCAGGCCAAGAGCCTTCCGAATCTGGACCGGGATGGTGATCTGGCCTTTGGAAGTCATCGTTGCAGTCGGCATTTTGATTCCTTTCCCTTTGATATCCTGCCTGACATTTCTATTCTACTCCTTTATTTGCTGAATTGTCCTTACAGATTGCCGGATTTCCTTACTCCCAACCTCCGACGCGCCTGCCTGCTCCAACGCAATCGTCCCGCGATGCGAAGATAGTACGCATGAGCGTGCTCACCTCGGAAGCCGTGGTTTTGCGCACCTGGCCCGTCCATGAGGCCGACCTGATCGTGAGCTTCTTCACGCGCGATTACGGCCGGTTAAAAGGCGTGGCCAAGTCGGCCCTCAAGAGCCGCAAACGCTTTGGCGGGGCGCTGGAGCCTATGACGGTGGCCCGGGCCTGGTTTGCCGAGCGCCCCCGCCAGGAACTGGTCCGCCTCGACCAACTGGAAATCGTCCGCTCGCCGCTCTCGGCCCCCGTCGACCACGTGCGCATGGCCGTCCTGAGCTTTTTTGCCGAGGTGCTCGACGAGTCCCTGCCCGAGCACGATCCGCAGGAAACGGTCTTCCGCCTGCTGCTGTCTGTCCTCGACCAGACCACAGTGGAGCAGCCGTGGATGCCGCTCACCTATTTCTCGCTCTGGATGACCCGCCTGATGGGCCTGCTCCCCGACATCGGCCACTGCACGGCCTGTGGCGAGCCGCTCACGGCCGGCGAGGTCAGCTTCAACACCCTGGGCGACGGCCTGTTCTGCCCCGTCCATCGCAACGGCAACTCGAGCGCCCTCTCGCCGGATTCCTGGCTCCTAGCGCAGCGAATGCTGCGCGCGCCGGCCTCTGCCTTTGCCGCCGAGCCCTGGCCCCGCCGCCGCGCCCAGGACCTGCGCCGCTTCACCCTCCAGGCCCTCGAACGCCACCTCGAACGCAAGCTCCGTACCGCCGAAGTCCTCGTCCGGCTGTAGGGAACCTCTGATTTAGTCGCTGATTTGAAAGGGCACGACCGGGGTACCCTCTGGGTCGCGTGCCACAAATGTTGCAAAATCAACGCGGGCTTTGCCTCTGAGGGAGTGCGAGGTCGAGAGCTGGAACCGTTTCAGAGTTTCCATTCATCCCGTCTCTGCGAAAATCCCCTTCGTTGCGGACGACTCCTCCCAGGCTGATAAAATGACCGTAGTCCCGTCGAGAGTGAGTCCTCCATTGTCTTCATCAATCATTTCGCCGGATACCGCCGTATCCACGCCCAAACCCTCCGCGCTCACCTTTCAGGAACTGTTGTTCCGCCTGCAGAGCTTTTGGGCCGCGCGCGGCTGCGTCCTCCAGCAGCCCTACGACGTCGAAGTGGGCGCGGGCACCATGGCGCCGGAGACGTTTCTGCGGGTTCTCGGGCCCAGGCCCTACAAGGTGGGCTACGCACAGCCCTCGCGCCGTCCGGCCGACGGCCGCTACGGCGAGAACCCCAATCGGCTCTTCCGCCACACCCAATTCCAGCTCATCCTCAAGCCCCCGCCGGCCAACGTGCAGGAGCTCTACCTTCAATCGCTTGAAGCCATCGGCATCGACCTCGGCAAGCACGATCTGAAGTTCGAAGAGGACAACTGGGAAGGCCCCACGGTGGGCGCCTGGGGCGTAGGCTGGCAGGTGATGATGGACGGGATGGAGATTACCCAGTTCACTTACTTCCAGCAGTGCGGCGGACTGGATCTCGACCCCATCTGCGCCGAGCTGACCTATGGACTGGAGCGCCTGTGCGCCTTCATGCAGGACGTGGACTCGGTCTACGACGTGGTTTGGGCGCGCGACCCGGAGACCGGCGCCGCGGTCACCTACGGCGATGTGCGGCTGGCCGAGGAGCTGCAATACTCGGTCTACAACTTCGAGGATGCTGATGTTGACCGGCTCTGGGCGCACTTCAATAGCTACGAGGCCGAGGCGCAGGCGCTGCTGGCGCGGGCTAACGCGCTGCTTGCCGATGAGCAGGCCGGCGCTGCCGAGAAGCGGCGGTTCCCGCTCATCTCCACCTATGAACTGGCGCTGAAGTGCTCCAACCTGTTCAACCTGCTGGATGCCCGCGGAGCCATCAGCGTCACCGAGCGCGTAGGCATGATCGCGCGCATTCGCACGCTGGCCGTAGGCGTGGCCAAAGTGTATGTGTTGCAGCAGACACAATAATCGGAGGGAGCAGGGGCCTTCAGGCCCCTGACACAGGCAAGAAACAAATCGTGGGCTTTAGCCCCGGGGTTTTCCGATCCCTCATTTTGATCTCTGAACAACGCAGAAAGAAACTCAACTTTATGTCGGATTTCTTGTTGGAAATAGGGCTGGAAGAAATTCCCGCCCGCATGATTGCCGGGGCTGAGGCCGAGTTAGGCAAGCGAGTTACTGATCTGCTCACTCGCGAGCGTCTGCTGGGCGCGAACGGCAAGGTCACCACTTACTCCACGCCGCGCCGTCTCGCCGTGGTGGTCGAAGACGTGCTCGCCCGCCAGGCGGATACGGAAGACAAGCTAACCGGCCCGTCGTGGAAAGTTGCCTTCAAAGACGGCGCGCCCACCCCCGCCGCCCAGGCATTTGCGAAGAAGGCCGGCGTGCCCGTTGCGTCGCTCGGAAAAATCACCAACCCCAAGGGCGAGTATGTGGGCGCAACAGTGAAACGCGTGGGGCTTAGCGCAACGCAGTTGCTTGCTGCGGAACTGCCGAAAGAAGTCCTCGCCCTCTACTGGGCCAAGAACATGTACTGGCGCGCGGGCAAGCCCGAGCGCTTCGTGCGCCCCGTGCGCTGGGTCGTGGCCCTGCTTGACTCAACCGTCGTCTCCTTGGAGATTGCGGGCATCGCCGCCGGCAACGCCAGCCGCGGCCATCGCGTGCTCCACGGCGAAGCGCCCGTAGTCATCGATCAAGCTGAGAGCTACGCTGAAAAGCTGCGCGCCGCTCACGTTGTTGCTGATGTAGCCGAGCGGCGCCACTCCATCCGCAAGGCGCTCGATGCAGCCACCCGCACCGTCGCCGGCGCCCGTTGGCGCGAAGACGCTGCGCTAATTGAAACCGTAGTGCACCTCACCGAGTGGCCCACGGTAATTCTCGGCGACTTTGAGCCCGAGTACCTGTCGCTGCCGGAGGAAGTGCTGGTCACCGTCATGCGCGACCATCAGAAGTACTTCGCGGTGGAGGGCCCGGACGGCAAGCTGGCCCCGCATTTTCTGGCCGTCCTGAACACCGAAGTCGACGACGAAGGCCGCGCGATCATTCGCCACGGAAACGCCCGTGTCCTCCGCGCCCGCTTCAAGGACGCCCGCTTCTTCTGGGGCGTGGACCAGAAGATTCCGCTTGTGGAGCGCGTCGAGAGCCTGAAAGGAGTCACGTTCCAAAAGGAACTGGGCAGCTACTGGAAGAAGACTCAAGAGAATCTTCGGGTGGTGGAGTCTTTGGCGAATTTCCTACAAAGACAGGACGTCAACCACGACCGCGAAGCGCTAATGCTCGCGACGAAATTGGCAAAAACCGATCTAGCCACGGAACTGGTGAAAGAGTTCACGGAGCTCCAGGGAGTTATCGGTGGTCTGTACGCGCGCGCGCAGAATCTCGGCGAAACTGTTGCGCAGGCGATCTATTGGCAGTACTCGCCGTCGGCAGCTGAGGATCCGATCCCTCCGACAGTGGAAGGGCAGATCCTGGGTATTGCCGACCGACTGCAGGTGATCGTTGCGATGTTCAGCATCGGGCTGGAGCCAACTGGATCGAAAGATCCCTATGCGCTGCGGCGCGCGGCGAACGGCATTGTGAAAATCCTGGCAGAATCCGAGTTGCCGGTGACCATTACCGAATTGCTTGGTTGGACACCCGAACTTCTCGCAATGGCCGTAAACACTGGGGCTGAGGTTAAGGTGCGAGGCTTTTTCCGCGAGCGCGTGGAGTTCTGGTTGCGCGATGTGCATGGCTTTGCCTACGACGTGGTGAATGCAGTGATGGGAAATATCCTGTACGGCAGGGTAGGAGCGGGCTGGGACGACGTCCGCGACGCCATTGCCCGCGCCGAAGCTCTCACCGCCGCCCGCGGCTCAGAGGATTTTCTCGCCGTCTCCGCCGCCTTCAAGCGCATCAAGAACATCCTGCGCCAGGCGGATGAGAAACAGTTTGCGATCGGTTCGCCGAAAGACGTGAAGCTTGCTCCGGAAGCGCAACAGCTCTTCGATGCTGCCGCCGCTCTGACTCCTGAGGTTGCTCTCCTGCGCCAGGAGCGGGCCTATAGCGAAGCGTTGGCCATGATTGCAACGCTGCGTCCTACCGTAGACACGTTCTTCGACAAGGTGATGGTGCTCGATCCCGATCCGGTAGCGCGTGGCGCGCACCTGGGGCTGATCGATGAGGTCTTGCGCGGGTTTTCGGGCATCGCCGATTTCAGCGAGATCGTGACGGGGTAAACGCGGCTTCATCGCTGCTCGCAGATTGAGGTCCGTGCTCTCGCAACCCTTGCGGCAAGAAGCAGAGACGCCTCAACGATCGGCCACCCGGCGTCGAGCGGAGTTGGAGGCCGGGCCGGCCAAAAACTGCTGGCGCCTTTTCGCGCTTGCAAGCCCATTCATGTCTGTGCAACAATCGGCGCCATGCAGGGCAAACCGAAGGTCATCGAGCAACTCAATCGCGCGCTCCGTGAGGAACTCACAGCTATCAACCAATACTTCGTTCACGCGGAAATGTGCGAGAACTGGGGATACGGCCGGCTCTCCAAGTACATCAAGAAGCAGTCCATCGGGGAAATGAAGCATGCGGAGTCACTGATGGAGCGGATTCTGTTTCTTGACGGGACGCCGAGCATGGAACCGCTGGCGCTGTCGATCGGTGGCAACGTAAAGGCCATGATCGAGGCCGACCTGAAGCTGGAGATCGAAGCAGTGGCCATGTACAACGAGGCCGTGCAGATCGCCATCGATAACAAGGACAACGGCTCGCGCGACCTTTTCGTCGTTCTCCTGAAGGACGAGGAGGAGCACGTGGATTGGCTCGAAGCCCAGCTTCACCAGATAAAGGAAATGGGCTACGAGCGGTACCTCTCCACGCAGACCAGTGAGGAAGAATAAGAGCCTCACCGGTACTCGGGTTTTGGCGCCCGCAATTGCGGCAACAATGTCATGCGTTCTTATTCCCCGTTGGACATGGCGAATTGAATGACGCGCGCAGTCGAGTTTTCGTCCTCGTGCGAAGAGATCATCAGGTCGTATAGATGCGGATTGAGCCAGTGCTTGCTGAAATACTCTTGCAGGTACTTGGCGCGCTCGGCATCGACGGTGCGGATGCGCTGCTCGATGTCGACGCCCTGTGGCAGGCGCGCCCGCAGGCGCAGAATGCGCTCCTTATGCGGGGCATAGACGAAGACGTGGAAGGCGTCGGGCTTGTGCTGCAAAACGCACTGCGAGCCGCGGCCGACGATCACGCAATTGCCCTCGTTGTAGGCCTGCTCAATGATCTTCTGCGAGATTTTCACCATCTCCTCGGCATCGAAGACGGCGTTGTCGCGGAGTTCCAGTCCGGCGGCCAGGGCTGCCGAGCGCATGGCCTGCTGGTTGATGCGGCGCAGCCACGATTCCACGTGCTCATCGTACCGCCGCACAACCTTCGCATCCACGTGAGCGGCATAGGCGATGGCGTCGATGATGTCCCTGTCCAGCAGCTTCCAGCCCAGATTCTGGGCAATGGTCTGTGCGATGCGGCCTCCTCCGCTTCCGAATTCCCGGTTTACTGTCAATAGGCGGTATTTCATAATTCCTCCCTATAAGAGATTCCCGCGGGTCCCTTCGGGGTGCATGGTCTGCGGCCGGTTGTTGCCGCTTTCCGTTCCGAAGGGCCCTTTCTATCCAGGAGTTTGCGACTGGGGATTATAGCTCTTGTGCCGGAGCAGTTCGGTGACGGCCGGATCGCCAGGCAAAAAAAGAGCCCGCACGAATGCCGCGCGGGCTGTTGCGAAGGCAAAGGGGAAGCCTCTAGTAGACGACCTTCAACCCGAACTGGACGATGCGTGGCTCGAAGGTGCCCGTCACGGTGCCGCCGCTGGTGGGGTTGTTGATGCTGGTTGCCGTGGAAAGCGTTCCGCCCAGGCCGCTGGCCGGCAGGTAAAGGTTGGTGTGGTTGAAGATGTTGTAGAGTTCGGCGCGGAACTCGATCTTCAGCCCCTCGACGGGCGTGTTGAACCGCTTGTTCATGTCGAAGTCGGTCTCGAAGAAGTTGGGCGTGCGCCCCGGATTGCGCGGCGAGTTGCCGAAGGGGCTCAGGAGGTTGGCGTTCGCGTCCTTGGTTGCCGGCAGCGTGAAGGCTGCGTAGTTGACGTATTGAATGCTGCCGTTGGAGGCATTGATATTTTTCAGGCAGGAGTGGCCGGAATGGCACAGCACCACATCCTGACCCGCGACGCTGTTGGGACGGTATTCATTGGCGCCGCGATAGGTGGCGGAAATCTGCGGCGAAACCACGTTGGCCGAGTTCGGCGTGTAGGTGATGTTGAAGGGAGTGCCGCCCTGCGCGGTGTTGACGGCGCTGATCTGCCAGCCGCCCACAATCGCATCCAGGACAGGATTGGCGCCGGAGAGAACCTGGCGGCCATGGCCGACGGGCAGGTCGTAGACCAGGCTGGTCACATTGGCCACCGGCAGGTTGTAGTCCGATTGCCCATAGTCAGCGCGCAGGTTGTTGGCGTCCTGCGGCGAGGGTGTGTTGCCCTCCAGCGAGGCCGACGCGTTGTCCAGCGAGTGCTCCCAGGTGAACGAGTTCAACAAGGTCAGTCCTGCAACAAAACGCTGTTCGTAGCGAACCTGCAGCGCGTTGAAGTGGGAGTAGAACTCGTTGAGCGCCTCGGTGATGTCGCCGTAGTCGTAGGTAGAGCCCACCAGGCCGCCCCAGGTGGGATAGGGGCGCACAAAGCCTGCGCCCAGCGCGGAGTTGCCGGGGTTGGCCACGCCGAGCGAGGGATTGCCCTGGTTGGCGTTCAGGAAGCCCTGCAGCTTCAGTCCGTGGTTGCCGATGAAGGCCACGTCGAGCAGCGTGTTCTTGGCCAGCGACTTCTGCGCGCTGAGGAAGTAGCTCTCCACGTAGCTGTCCTTGGTGTCCTTGGGGATGTAGGTAATGTTGTCGGTGCCGGGGCTGAATGTGGTGGCAAGGCCCGCCGGATAGCCCTGATCGACGGTGCGGTAGCCTGACGCGGTGGGCGAAGCCGGTTGAGCGACGGAGACAAAGAGCGCGTTAGGCGCGTTGATGGCGAGGATGTCTCCGGATCCGGCGCGGGTGTAGTGCACATAGCTGGTGCCGAATCCGCCCCGAACGGCGATGGACGGAGTCACGGCCCAGGCAAAGCCCACGCGCGGCGCGTAGTCGCCCAGCGAGGGGTTGACCAGCGTCTTGCCGTAGACGCCGTTGCCGCTGAAGGGCGTGATGTCGCCCGTGGCCGTAAAGCCGGGGGTCAATGTGAGCAGGGAGACGGTTGACGGATCGAAGTTGGCGAGTTTGCTGTTCGCCTCCGAATAGGGCGAGCCGTACTCCCAGCGCAGGCCAAGGTTCAGCGTGAGGTTGGGGCTCACCTTCCAGTCGTCCTGCGCGTATACGCTGTCCAGCGACTGCAGCAGGTGGGCGCGGAAGTAGGTGGCCAGCGCGTAGTTGCTGGTGGTGCCGAAGATCAGATCGGCCCAGTACGTGTCGGCCGCGGCGGTCGGGTTGTCGCAGGTTCCCGGACCGGTGCCGGTCGGCGCGGCTGCCGGGCAGGCGCTGTAACCCTTGCCGTAGGTGAACGAGCCATACAGCGGGTTCGAGTCCTGCACCTGCATCCAGATGTGCTCGTACTCGTAGCCGAACTTCAGCGAGTGCTTGCCCTTGACCCAGGAGAAGTTGACTTTCGGGTCGAGCAGCGAGGGGTATTGCCACTGGGGATTGGTGCTCTGGCGGCCAAAGGCGGTAAAGCCCCCGGAGACGCTGGTGGAGGGCAGGCCGCCGGCCACAATTGGATTCGTGGGCAGCCCCGGGATGGTGATGGCGTCGTCGCCGATCGACAGCGTGAACTTGCCGGCTCGCGTGCTTGACAGTCCAAGCCGCGCGTCGAGCACCTTGTTGGCGCCGATCAGGCGGGTATAGCCCAGCGCAATCTGCTGGTCGAGAATCTTGATGCGCCCGTTCGTCTGCCCGTCCAGAGGCAGCGGCAGCGTGGGATGGTTGATGCCCGTCTCCTTGCGGTCGCTCACCTTCAGAAACCACGAACTCTTGTCGCTCTGCTGGAAATCGACGCGCAGGTCGCCCTTGTCTGCGTCGTCGGTGAAGGGCGCGTTGGTGGCGCAGTCGTTGGAGTCGACGCCGGTGGTGGGGTTGATGCCGGCCGAGCCCGGCGCCACCTGGCACTGCGCCGGCAAATCATTGAAGAAGCCGAGAATCTGCTTGGAGATGGGGCTTGCGTCCGGCGAGGCGAGGATCGACGTGCCCGCCTTCAAGTAAGTTCCGGGGCTGAACGGGTCCTGCACATCGACGGCGAGAATGCCGTTGACCTCATTCTGCGTGGGCACGGTCAGCACC
>DATNHL010000053.1:0-4546 GCA_035604995.1 Occallatibacter sp.
TCCGCTGTGCCGAGATTGTGCCGGAAGGCGACATCGTCCACACCATGATTTCGGGTGCCTTTGAAGACAGTGGGGAAAAAGCTGAGGACTATGGCCGTTTCTCCGACCACTGGCTCATCCCAACCGCCGAAGTCCCCGTCACCAACCTCTACCGCGACGAGATCCTCGACGAAGCCCGCCTGCCCATCTGTCTCACCGCTTATACGCCATGCTTCCGCGCCGAAGCCGGAGCCGCCGGCAAGGACACGCGCGGCATCATCCGCCAGCACCAGTTTCAGAAGGTCGAGCTGGTCAAGTTCACGCGGCCCGAAGACTCCGACCGCGAGCACGAGCGCCTCACCCGCGACGCCGAAGAGATCCTCGAGGCACTCGGCCTACCCTACCGCCGCGTTCTGCTCTGCTCCGGCGACACGGGCTTTTCTGCCGCCAAGACATACGACCTCGAGGTCTGGCTGCCCGGCCAGCAGCTTTACCGCGAAATCTCCTCCTGCTCCAACTTCGAAGCCTTCCAGGCCCGCAGGGCCAACATCCGCTACCGCCCCGCAAAGCAGGGCGCCAAAGCCAAGCCGGAGTTCGTCCACACCCTCAACGGCAGCGGCCTTGCCGTGGGCCGCACCTGGCTCGCCATCCTCGAAAACTATCAGCAGCCCGACGGCTCGGTCCTTATTCCGGCAGTCCTCCGCCCCTACATGGGCGGCCTGGAACGCATTGCCCCCGAGCCCCGTGCAGTGAAGGAACTCTGATGCCGACCGACAACCCAGCCCTACCCGTCCCGCAGGCGCCCGCGCAGCCCCGCCGCACCGTCAAGCAGATCTTGCTCAGCTATTTTTACTGGACCTACTCACGCGGCAGCTTCCACTACGACGTGATGGTGACGCTGATCCTGCTGTTCATCTTCCTCACGCCGCAAATTCCCGGATGGAGCTATGGCGATAAGCCCTCACCGATCGGCGGACCTTTGCATCCCATCCAGGTCATTGGCAACGACGGCCACGGCGTAATCGTCACGGTCCAGGCCTCGGACGTGAGTCTGGATTTGCATACCGCCGCTCCGTACGCGGTCATCAAGAAGGCCCTCCGCAAGGCCATTGAACCGGTCACCGGCGACGACGTCTTTGTGGTCCATTGGGAAACCGCCACCGACGACCAGGGGCATCCGGTGTGGAAGGTCTGGGCCCATCGCTAAGAAGGCCCCACTCCGGTCGCATTCTTGACGGGCACGGGCTTCACCCCGCCCATAAAGGCTGCAAAATCAGCCGGGCTGTAGCCCCTGAGCGTATTTGGAATCCAAATGAAGAGCCCGTGCACAGATTGACTCAGTCATTTTGACTCCTCGCCAACTCACTTTTATAGCTCCTTCATGCGCCTTTGCGCGTCAAATAACTAAAGGAAACTCATGCATTTCAGAATCAAGCTCGTCTTTGCCGCGGCTCTCGCGCTCGCCTTTTTACCCGCCCGCCCCGCCTCTGCCGCACCCCAGGACGATCTGAAGAGCGTCCTCGATCGCCTCAACGTCGCCGCCCAAAACTTCCACTCCACCTCCGCCGACGTCGAGTTCGACGACATCACCACCGACCCCATCTACGACAAGGACGTCTTCAAAGGCGTCGTCTACTACGACCGCAAGGGCACCGCCTTCCGAATGGGCGTGCATTTCAGCCAGCACAACCGCAAGCCTTCCACCAAGGCCTACACTTTCGTCGGCGGCGTCCTCAAAGTGCATGAGTCCGGCACTGATCAGGTGACTACCTATGCCCAGGCCGGCAAATTCGAGAGCTACGTCCTGCTCGGCTTCGGCGCCAGCGGCACTGACCTCGCCGCCAAGTGGGAGGTCAAACAGACCGGTTGGGAAACCATCGCCGGCGTGAAGACTGCCGTGCTCGAACTGGTCGCCAAAGACCCCGAAATCCGCAAGAATCTCTCCAAGGTCACCATCTGGGTCGACCCCGACCGCGCCGTCAGCCTCAAGCAGGTCTTCACCCTCAGCCCCACCAGTTCCAAAATCTGCCTCTATTCGAACTTCAAACTGAACGGCTCGCTCCCCGCCGACGCGTTCAACTTCCAGCCCGAGACCCAGGCTGGCAAGAGCAGCAAATAGCTTCAGAGCGCAAAAAGAGGGGAGACGGATTCAATCCGGCCCCCCTGCATTCGCCTGTGATCAGGCGGAGGAAACTCCTTCAGGCCACTGCCGACGGCGCCTGCTGCAGCTCCACCTCGAGCCTGCTGCCCACCTCGGCGGCAGCCTGCGCCAGCACGCGGTGGTGAATGGTAAACAGGGCCAGTTCCAGCCGGTCGCTCACCCCGGTCTTGTCGTAAATCGACCGCAGATAGTTCTTGATCACCTGCTCGGTGGTCTTCAGCCGGATGGCGATCTCCCGGTTCTTGCAACCCTGGACAATCAAAGCCACAATGCGCATCTCCTTGGGAGTCAGCCGGTCGCGGACGCGCGTTCCCACCATATCGTCTTGGGGATGATCGGCCTGCATCAGTTGCGGCGGAAGCCAGGTCTCCCCGGCGGCCACACGGCGCACGCACTCAACCAGAGCAGGCCCGTTGACGCTGCGAAAGACAACCCCGCGAAAACCCTGGTGCACATAGGTTCCCGCCTGTTCATCGTTCTCGGCAATCACAATGCCCCGGCTCGCCGTCGTCTCCAGCAGCATGCGCAGCCGCGTCAGGTCGGGCCGCAGCGAAGCCGCAAACAGGACAATGGAGCCCGGAAACGTAGTAATGGCGTGGTGCATCCGCTCCAGGTCCGTGCATTGCGCAATAATGCGCATATCTTCGTCCGTCGCCAGCACCTTGGCCGTGCCTGCACGAAATATTGCCTGCGAGTCTGCCAGGATGATCTTGTTCATGTTGTCTGCCTCATATCCCCGATAAAACAATGCGCTCTGCGCTCTGGCCTTCCCGCCGGAACCGAAAGGTCTGCGCTCGGACAGCTGTTTCTGCCCCTGGCGGCACTATCGGCAAAAACCAGGCGAGTCTTGCAACTGACCGCATTTGCGACACTGCGTTCTTCTCCCCTTCCACAGTTCGCCTGTTGGAGGCTGAAAGCCGCCATGCCCCTGTATTTCTCTTCAGAATCAATATCCAAGCCATTAATCTGATCAATCATCCCCACCCTAGGCGGGCGTAAGGGCCATGTCAATCCCCTATAGGGGTCACTCGCTGGGCGGCTGCTCTACACTGGGGATATATGGCGAGGCCGATTTTACTGGCGGTAGACGACGACGTGAACGTGCTGGAAGCCGTGGTCCAGGACCTCCGCCGGCAATACGGGGCCACCTACCGCGTCATGCGCGCGGCCAGCGGCCAGGCTGCCCTCGACACCCTGGCCCAGCTCAAAGCCCGCCAGGAGCCGGTCGCCCTCATCGTCAGCGACCAGCGCATGCCCGGCATCACCGGCGTCGAGTTCCTTGAGCGCGCCCGCACCCTTTATCCCGACTCGCGCCGCGTCCTGCTCACCGCCTACGCCGACACCGAGGCGGCCATCCAGGCCATCAACTCCGCCCGCATCCACTACTACCTCAACAAGCCCTGGGACCCGCCCGAGGAAAAGCTCTATCCCGTCCTCTCCGACCTGCTTGAAGACTGGCACGCCGGCTACCAGCCCCCCTTCGAGGGTCTCCGCGTCATCGGCCACCGCTGGTCGCTCAAGGACCACAAAGTCCGCAGCTTCCTCTCCCGCAACCACGTTCCCTACCGCTGGCTCGACATCGGCGCCAGCGAGGATGCGCGCATCCTGATGCAGGAGCGCCACCTGGATCCGGACAAGCTCCCGGTGGTGCTCTTCGCCGACGGCAGCGTCCTGGTGGACCCTGAGCCGGACGCCTTGGCCCAAAAGGTGGGCCTGCGCACTCAAGCCGCGCAGGATTTCTACGATATGGTGGTCGTCGGCGCCGGTCCCGCAGGCCTCGCCGCCGCCGTCTACGGAGCCAGCGAAGGCCTCCGCACCCTGGTCATCGAGCCCGTCGCCCCCGGCGGCCAGGCCGGCTCCAGCTCCAGGATCGAAAACTACCTCGGCTTCCCCTCCGGCGTTACCGGAGCCGATCTGGGCCGCCGCGCCCACGTCCAAGCCTCGCGCTTTGGTGCCGAGTTCCTCACCCAGCGCGCCACCGGGCTGCGCATCGACGGCCAGTACCGCTTCGTCCAGCTTGCCGACGGCCGCGAGGTCTCGAGCCACGTCCTGCTGCTGGCCATGGGAGTGAATTACCGCAAGCTCGACATTCCCGACGCGGACCGGCTCACCGGCCGCGGCATCTACTACGGCGCCGCCCTGGTCGAGGCTCTCGCCTGCAAGGATGAAGACGTCTACGTGGTCGGCGGCGCCAACTCCGCCGGACAGGCCGCCCTCCACTTTGCCCGCTATGCCCGCCAGGTAACCATGCTGGTGCGCGGACCCGGCCTGACCGCCACCATGTCGAAATACTTGATCGATGAGATCGCCAGAACATCGAATATTGTGTTGGAGGCCCACACCCAGGTGGTGGCGGCCTTCGGCGAAGAGCGGTTGGAGGCGTTGCAGTTGAAGGGCCCGGACGGC
>DATNHL010000054.1:0-2082 GCA_035604995.1 Occallatibacter sp.
GGGATATCTGCACGCCACCGATCGCCTGTTCGAGATGGAGATGTTCCGGCGCCGCGCTTCCGGCACGCTGGCGGAAGTCTTCGGCAAAGCATCGCTGAACGACGACATCTTCGTCCGCCAGATCGGCATCCGGCGCAGCACGGAAGCCGCGTGGAAAAGTCACCGGCTCGACGGCCGCATCCGCCGCGAACTGGAAGCCTACTGCGCCGGCGTGAACGCGCGTCTTGCGGAACTCCAAAAACCGGGCGCGCCAAAGCCCGCGATCTTTCAGCAACTCGGCTTCACCCCGGCGCCCTGGACCCCTGTGGACGCGCTGGTGTTCCCCAAGTACATGGCCTGGGACCAGTCCGGCACCGACACCGACGTGTGGATGGGCATGCTGGTCGAGAAGTTGGGCCTCGAAACGGTGAACGAACTCTTCCCTTTCGAGCGCCCCTACGAGATTCCCACCGTCCCCGGATGGGGCGCGGTGAACAAGCCGCAAGGTGGCGCGGGCGTCTCGCCCGCGGTCGCGGGAGCGTCCCGCTCCCGCATGAGCTGGTACGGGCAGAGCCTGCCCCGAGCGCAGCGAGGGGATGCCCTTGCGACAGCGGGCGGGACGCCCGCACCACACTTTCCCTCCGGATTTGACCAAGCAGCCCTCGCGCTGCACCAGCGCTTTGTCAGTGGGCGGTGCGGCAGCCCGTTCGCCTTCGGCAGCAACAACTGGGTGATCGACGGAACCAAGTCCGCCACCGGCAAGCCGATTCTTGCCAACGATCCGCATCTTGGCTTCTCGCTTCCCTCCATCTGGTACACCGCGCACCTGGTGGCGCCGGGCCTCAACATTATCGGAGTCACCTTCGCAGGCTTCCCCTATACGGTCATTGGCCACAACGATCGCATTGCCTGGGGTCTGACCAACATGCAAGCCGACGCGGTCGATTACTTCATCGAAAAGACGGACCCGCAGCATCCCCACCAGTATTTCTATAAAGGCGAGTGGCGGCCAATGATGCGGATTCACGAAGACGTGCCGGTGCGCGGCGAGAAGCCCGTCCCCCTGGATATCGAGTCGACGATCCACGGGCCGCTGGTGACGACGCACGGCGCGACGCTGGCGCTCGACTGGACCGGCCTCGGGCCCACGTTTGAGGTCATCGCCTTCCAGCGGCTCAACACCGCCCGCGGCCTTGGCGATTACCGGGAGGCGCTCAAGGACCTTGTCGTGCCTGCGCTCAATGTGATCTACGCCGACGTGGACGGCAACATCGCCATTGCGCCGCACGGTGCTCTGCCCATCCGCAAGCGCGGCCTGGGCCGCTGGCCCGTGGATGGATCGAGCGGCGAATATGATTGGGCCGGAATGATTCCCGACGATCAGCTTCCCTTTGCGCTTAACCCCACTCAGCACTTCCTCGCTTCCGCCAACGGCCGCCCCGCCCCCGTCGGATATCCTTATTATCTCGGCTGGATGTGGGACCCCAGCTACCGTACGCGCCGCATCCACGAATTGCTCAGCACGCATGACCACATCACCGTCGAGGATATGGAGGCGTTTCAAATGGACGCGCACGATGTGGCCGCGGAGAGGTTTGTGCCCGTCCTGCTCGCCACCTTTGATCTCCATCCTCTCGGTGACGACCAGGTACGCCGCGCCATCGACGAACTGCGCCGCTGGAACTTCGAGGCCACACCCGAGAGCGTCGCCGAGCGCATCTGGGCGGTCTGGTTCGAGCGCTACCGAGAGAGCGTGTGGAAGCATTACTTTGACGCCGCGGGTGTGGAACACTGGGAGGGCGGCTGGGGCTTCGCGGATACGAACCAGCGCCAGCCTGAACTCGAAGTGCTCGAGTTCCTCACTCGCGCCAATCCGGAATCAAAGTGGTTCGGCGGAAGACTGCCGGCTTCGGATTCCGGCGCTGGCGCTGTGCAGACGCGCGACGCCGTCATCGCGCGCAGCTTCGTCGAGGCCATTGCCCAGATTGTGAAGGAGCGGGGCGTCGACATGAGCCGATGGCAGTGGGGCGCAACCAACGTGCTGCGCTTGCACTCGATGACTCAGAATCCCGCGCTCGACCGCGGCGGCATGCCCGTGCGAGG
>DATNHL010000055.1:0-2966 GCA_035604995.1 Occallatibacter sp.
GTGGGGGCTAACCCCGCGGCCACTCGATGCCGGCCGATTCTCCCTGCGCGTTCTTCAGCGCCCACGCCATCCGGGGCGTGTTGTGCGCCAGCCCGCAACGGCCGCGCGCGTCGAGCAGGATGACGCCTCCGTGCCCTGCCAGGCGGGTTTTGAGCCGCTCGATGGCCATTCGGGCGGCGGCTTCGGGCGCCCTTCCCTCCAGCACGCGGTCAGCCGCCCACTTGGCCAGCACCAGCTTCATGATCGGCTCACCCCAGCCGGTGGTGGACACGGCTGCGCTCTCGTTTTCGGCATAGCATCCGCACCCGATCAGGGATGAGTCTCCCACCCGGCCTGGGGTCTTGTTCAGCGTGCCTCCGGTCGAGGTGGCGGCAGCAAGATTGCCGCGAGTGTCCAAGGCCACGGCGCCAACCGTATCGTGCTCGGCAAAGAACTCCGGCGATCTTCCGGCAACCGCCTGCTCCTGCACTTCCCGCAGCCGCTCCACTTCGCGCTCGATCACGAGCTCTTCATTCGCGCACAGCGGAAGGCCATGTTGTTGCGCAAAACGCTCCGCCCCCTCAGCGACGAGATAGACGTGCGGACTCTCTTCCAGCACCAGTCTTGCGGCGCGAATCGGATTGCGAATCCGCTCCACACACCCCACCCCACCCGCGCGGAGGGTCGCTCCATCCATCATCAAGGCATCGAGCTGCACCCGGCCGTCGCTGGTGAGAAACGATCCGCGGCCGGCATCGAAGGTCTCGTCATCCTCCATCACCACGATGGCGGCTTCCACCGCGTCCACCGAGGAACCTCCGCGCTCGAGCACTTTCCAGCCGGCGGCGAGGGCCTGGCGCACGCCGTTCACGTGCGCCTCGGCCATGTCATCCGGGATGGCCCATGCCCCGCCATGCACCAGCAGGACGGGCGAATGTCCTTCTGCCAAGTTGGCCCTCGTGAGAACCCGCAGGATTGTAACAACCTGCGCGGGGTGACCCCCGTCACTGCGCGGATGCCCGCCCGCGTTCCCTACTAGGGTATTGCCATTCTTACAGGCGGCCGACTATTCGGCCAATCATCAGCGCTCTTCGCCGCAGCCAAGGAGAACACCATGGCGATCCTGACCAGCAAGACAGCCGACCTCGCCGGACCCGGCATCGGCAATTATGAAGAGTTGGAACAGATTCTCCCCAGCGACTACCGCTCGCTGCTCACTCCCAAGGACACCCAGAAAGCCATCTTCGAGGCCAAGAAGTACATCGAGGAGAACCTCTGCAAAGAACTGAACCTGATGATGGTGACCGTTCCGCTGATCGTCGACATTGAAAGCGGGGTCAACGATCTGCTCGACCGCGACGGCTCACGCACCCCCATCCAGTTCCACATCTCCAACGACTACGGGAAGCACCCTATCGACGCCCAAGTGGTGCAGGCCGCCACCAAGTGGAAGCGGGTCGCGCTGAAGCAGTTCGGCATGCAGGCCGGCGAAGGACTCTGCACCGACATGCGCGCCGTGCGCAAGGACTACTTCCTCGACCACGACCATAGCTGCTATGTGGACCAGTGGGATTGGGAGCGCGTGGTGACGCCAGAGCAGCGCAACCTTGATTTCCTGAAGCAAATCGTGCGCAAGATCTATGTGGTGTTGAAGGGCGCGGAGTCGCACGTGCTCACCCTCTTCCCGGAGCTCAATGATGCTCGCTATCCCCGGCTGCCCGAGGAGCTGACCTTCCTGCACGCCGAGGAGATCCTCGACATGTATCCCGACCTGCCCCGCAAGCAGCGCGAAACCGCCGTCCTGCAGAAATATCCGGCTATCTTCATCATCGGGATCGGCTGGACGTTGAAGGATGGCTATCCGCACGAAATGCGCGCCGCCGACTACGACGACTGGGTGACGCCCACTCGCTCAGCAGACGGCCGGCCCATGCACGGGCTGAACGGTGACATTCTGGTCTGGAACCAGGTCACGCGCCGGCGTCACGAGCTGACGTCGATGGGAATCCGGGTGAATGCGCAGACGCTGCGGCAGCAGCTCGAACTGACCGGCCAGCTCGATTTCCTCAAGTATCCCTACCACCAGGCGATCGTGAGGAACGAGATTCCCCTCAGCATCGGCGGCGGCATCGGGCAGTCCCGCACCCTGATGCTGCTCTTGCGCAAAGCGCACCTGGGTGAGGTCACGGTGTCCGTCTGGCCGAAAGTCCTGAAGGAGATGTGCGTGCGGAAGAATATCCACGTGCTCGAATAGATCGGAAATCCACCCCCGAGGCACGGAGAAACCGATTCCTGATTTCCCGTGCCTTTCCGGTTTCGGCAGCCGATTCCGGGGCTTATGCGACCGCCGAAGGCTCATGGCTAACGGCGTCTTTCACCGCCAGAGCTTCCGGCTTGGTGCGTTGGTAGGTGTACCAAATGCGATGGATCACGGTGATGCTGCCCAGAACGGCGATCACCCACAGCACCGGCGCCATGCGGTTGAATACCGCCCCGATGATCACCAGCACCAGCCGCTCGGGGCGCTCCATGAACCCAACCTTGCAAGTTCCGATCAGCGACTCGGCACGTGCCCGGGTATAGCTGATCATCACCGAGCTGATCATCACCACCGCCGCCAGCACCACGTAGAAAAACCGGTTGGCCCGAGCATAATAGACAAGTAAACCAAAATAGAGAGCGGCGTCGCTGTAGCGGTCCACTACCGAATCGAAGAATGCGCCGAAGACGGTCACCTGGTTGGTGGCACGCGCAATACGACCGTCGACCATGTCCAGGAAGCCGGCCAGGAAGATGACCGCTCCGGCGTAGCGGAAAAGCCGCGCCGTGTTATCGCCGCTGGCTTTGCCAAACAGGTAGGCCGCAAAAACGCTGATCCCGAGGCCGATCGCAGTATAGACGTTGGGGGAGATGCGGGTCAGCGCCAGCCCGCGCACAATCCTGTAAAGCAACGCTCCGCAGGCCCGACCGAAAGCGCCCGTCCAACT
>DATNHL010000056.1:0-4676 GCA_035604995.1 Occallatibacter sp.
CAGGTTCCAGCGGAGCTTCTTTGGGACGGCTTCAGGCAGCAGGCCGAGAAGCGCTTCTTTTGCATCGGCAAGGATCCGAGCCAGGGCAGGCGAGGGCTTGTGGGAGACGCGCTCCAGCACGTCGGCAGCGCGTTGGGCCACGCCGGGGTCGTCGTCCCACAGGTACTCAATCAGGCGCCCGGCCAGCCGCGGCCTTGCCGTAACCAGCGCCACCACCTCCGGCACGCGGCCGAGCGACAAGGCGTGTCTTCCCTCGGCGAGAAGCGAACGGAGATTTGCCGTGCTCGTCATGCCTCTCCACGCGCCGCTTTCATCTTGGTTCCCTGCCCACGGGTCGGCACTACGCCCGGGGCGCGCCCGCCAGCATCTTTGCTGCCACCCGTCCCACCCCACGCAGCATGGCCTTCACCGGCCACCGGCCTTCCACGTCGGGAAAGAGGATTTCCCCGGCCCGGCGCACTTCCGGGCGGTAGTACCAGCGCTTGAGCAGGGCCAGGTGGCCTTGGCGAATCGTCGCCGAAGGGCTCGGGCCGGCCTCGGCGAGCGCTCCTAGGGCAGCTTCCATGCGTGTTTCCAGCATCCCGCGGGGGACTCTGGTTGGCTGCGCCGGAATCTCTGGAGAATCCCCCGAGAGGCCCCCCTCAGGGGCTAAAGCCCCGCCTGATTCTGCTGGCTGTATGTACGGGCTAAAGCCCGTACCCTTCAAGGCATCAGCCTCTGTGCTAGCGAGCGGCACGGGCGGCGCCTCCGGGATGGGCTCGATCGCCATCGGCTGCGCAAACAGCGAACTCGACCCGGACTGCTCGTTCTGGATTCTCATGCCCAGTGTCGAGAAGGCCTGCGGCCCGCGCAGCAAGCCACCCGCGAAAAGAAAGACGGAAACCTCGTCGGGCTCGGCCGAGGCTTGCAGAACGACGGCCCGCAACTGGCTCAAGGGCCGCACCAGCTCGGGCGCAAGCGCGCGGACAGCCTCGACCCGCTGCGCCTGCGCATGGAGTCGCGCGGCCTCCTCGAATTGAAGCTCCGCCGAGGCCTCGTCGCGCTGGGCGCGCAGCTTGACCAGCCGGCTTTCCCCGCGTGTCGCGATAAACTGCTCCACCGCCGCGGCCTCTTCGCCATAGCGCTCGTCCGTGCACCCCTGGTAGCAGGGCGCCAGGCACATCTTCATCTCCGAGTAGACGCACCCCGGATGCGCCGGATTCGGGTCCAGCTCCTCCGTGCAGCGGCGCAGGAGAAAGAGCTTCAAAGCCTCGTCGGCAAAGCGCTCGGCTGCCGCCCGCGACTGGAAGGGCCCGTAAGCCCAGTCGGCCTCGCGCTTGCCTGGCCGGTTGGTCACGGTGATGCGCGGGTAGGCGTTCGAGCCCAGGTAGCGGATAAACGCCGGCGCGCCCAGGTGCATCCGGTCCAGGCACTTCGTGCCGTAGACCCTTTGGAGTAGTTCAAACTGGAGTAGCAGGGACTCGAACTCCGAGCCGGTCAGCCGCCACGCGATGCGGCGCACCCGCCCGGCCAGTTGCAGCCGGCGAGGATGTTTCGCCGAGGGCTGCAGCAGCCGTTCCAGGCGCGCCCTCAGGTTGGGTGTGCGCCCAATGTAAGGCTCCGCGTGGGCGTCCGCGCCATAAAGCGCGAAGACCGCGGCCGATTGCGGCAGTTGGGAGAGCGCGGCCCTGGCGTCGGCCGGGTCAAAGGGCAGTGATTGGGTCAGCGCTTCGCCAGCCACGGGTCAGGCTCCGGCAATGGTCATGCCGTCGATGCGCAGGGTGGGCGAGGCCACCGCGCCGCGAAAGACCAGGTCATTGCCGATGGCGGCCACGTTCATCAGCATCTCGGCCAGCTTCCCGGCGATCGTGACCTCTTCCACCGCGTGAGTCAACTGGCCATTCTCAATCCACAGGCCGGTGGCCCCGCGCGAGTAGTCGCCGGTCACGATGTTGGTCCCAAAGCCCATCAGGCCGGTCACATAGAGCCCTGCCGTAACACCGCCGATGATCTGCTCGGGCGTAAGCAGACCGGGCTCCAGATACAGGTTCCCGCACCCGATCCCCGGCGTCCCGGCCAGCCCGCGCGAGGCGTTGTGCGTGGATTTGAGCCCCAGCTTGCGCGCCGAGTAGGTGTTCAGCAGGTAAGTCGCGAGCGTGCCCTTCTCCACGACGACCGTCCGCCGCGAGGGCAGCCCTTCGCCGTCGAAGGGCGAGCTGCCGAAGCCACCTGCGCCCGTCGGCAGCAGCATCAGGTTGTCGTCGACGATGGTCAGCGCCGGCGCGGCGATCTGCGCCCCCAGCTTGCCGGCGAGGAACGACGCATGCCGCCAGATCGAGTCGCCCGAGGCCGCCTCAAACACTGTGCCGATCAGCGACCGCGCCACCTCCGGCGCAAAGACGATGGGCACCCTCTGCGTGGGCACCTTGCGCGCGCCCAGCCGGCGCAGTGTGCGCCGCGCGGCCTCCTTGCCAATCGATTCCGGCGACTCCAGGTCCGCCAGCCGTCGCGCCCCGCTCCACCAGCCGTCGCGCTGCATCTGGCCGTTCGCGTCCATGGCCAGGGGCGCGGCAGAAACGCTTGCAAAGCTGGTCCGGTATCCCCCCACAAAGCCGCGCGAGTTGGCCAGCACCTTGCGCCCGGTACCGGCGTCAAAGCTGCCTCCGTCGGAGTTGGTAATGCGCGGGTCCGCGGCCAGCGCCGCAGCCTCAGCCCGCCGCGCCCACTCGATCCGCTCTGCCCCTCCAAGCGAGTAGATGTCGTCGTAGTAGAGGTGCAGGTCTTCAGAAACGGACCCGAACTCGGCAGTCTCCGGCAGCCCGGTAAAGGGGTCTTCTTCCGTCACCCTGGCCAGGGCCATCGCGCCCTCCACCAGCTGCCGAATGCCGTCCGCGGTCAGGTCGCTGGTCGACGCCGAGGCCGACCGCGTCCCCAGAAAAACCCGCAGCCCCAGCCCCCTCGAGCCCGACTCCTTCAGCGTTTCCACCTCGCCCATACGCACGTTGACGCTGAACTCGTCCCCCTCGCGGACCACCGCCTCCGCATCGGAAGCTCCAGCTTTCATGGCCAGCGCGACCACGTCGGCGGCAAGAGTTTCAAGGTCGAGAGCGTCAGGGGTGGTTTGATCGGGTTGCGTCACGAGTTCGGGCATGGGTCAACAGTAACAAAAGAGGCGGCAGGCAGGAGCGCGGCCAGCGTGGGCGGCGTTCCCTCCGTCACTGAAGACTGGCGGCGGATTTGTTATCGTGATGAGTGCTCTTTGAGGTGTGCCATGATGCGCCTGGGCCGGGGATTTCTGGTCGGAGTGGTGCTGTTGGCGGCGTGCGCGGCGTGGGCGCGGCAGAATGGCGCCGATCTGCCGACAATGATTCGGGCGCAGGCCGGCGACGCGCGTGCGCAGTTCCAGATGGGGCAGGCGTGCCTGACCGGGCAGGGCGCCGTGCAGAGCTACGAGATGGCAAAGACCTGGTTTGAGAAGGCGGCGCTGCAGGGTTTGCCAGAGGCGGCGTTCAACATCGGAGAGCTGTACGAGCAGGGCCTGGGCGTGGAAAAGGACGCCTCCACTGCCGCGCTCTGGTATCGCAGGGCCGCCGACCAGGGATTGCCTGAAGCGCAGTTCAGCATGGGAGTGATGCTGGAGGTCGGGCGCGGCGTATCAAAGGACCCCGCGCTGGCCGCCGAGTTCTATCGCAAGGCAGCCGAGCAGGGGCTGGCCGCGGCGCAATTCAATCTGGGGCTTCTCTATGACAACGGCCAGGGGGTGGCGCAGGACCAGGCGCAGGCGGCATCGTGGTATCGCAAAGCCGCCGAACAGGGGCTGGCGCGCGCCGCCTACAACCTCGGCTCCATGTACGCCATGGGGCAGGGCGTGGGGCGCGACCTGGCAGAGGCGTATTTTTGGCTTGGCCTGGCCGCGGAGAGCTGGAGCGGGGACCGGCAGGAGCAGGCCGCGAAAGCCCGGGATGCCGTGGGCGCCCGTCTGAGCGCGGAGCAACTGGCCGCGGCCCAGGAGCGGGTGAAGAAGTGGATGGCGGAGCGGGCGAAGTAAGAAGCCCTGGGCTGAACGGCGAGCTACTTACGCAGCAGGTTCCGGTAGAACTTCCGACTGCATTCCTCTGGCGAATTGCGCAGAGAACCGAGGTAGCATTGCGCGCCGTCGCGTCCCCAGTTGTAGGTGTCATTCCAATGACATTCAAGGCGATGGGGATGCGTAATTGCATTCGTCATCTCATCAAGCCAACAAAGCCGGCAGACATTTCACGATCCATTCACAAAGCGCTGCATTCCGTTTAACAGGCGGGAGCGATGCTGGGATGGCCGGATCGCGGGAGTCGATGCGCAGATTCCGGCTGGAAACCGCCCATTCCCCAATGCCGGCCCATCGCTGGCCGGACATTCCTTTTCGACAGAATTCCCCCAACCTCAGGAGAAAAACCATGAACTTCTTCAAGCGTTCCCTGGCCCTGTGCGCGCTCGCCGGCGCAGTCACGGCCATCCAGGCCGAGCCCCACAAGATTGACCAGGTCCTGTTGATCAGTGTGGACGGCCTGCATTCGATCGATGTGTCCAACTACATCGCCGCAAAGCCGAACTCGACCTTGGCCGCCCTGGCCAAGCGTGGCATCCGTTACGACAATGCCTACATTCCCTCGCTCTCCGACTCGTTTCCCGGCCTGGCCGCGTTGGTCACCGGCGGG
>DATNHL010000057.1:0-5017 GCA_035604995.1 Occallatibacter sp.
AGTCCCAGCACCCCTCCGAACGCCTCGGCGATCTTCTGGTTGCCCATCACGATCGGGTAATTCACCTTGGACTCGCGGCAGAAATCGCGCAGGGCGCCCTCCGGGTCGTCCAGGGATATGCCCACGGCCTGAAACCCTCGCGAGCGGTACTGGTCCTGCAACGTCATGAACTGCGGGATTTCCGCGCGGCAGGGAGTGCACCACGCCGCCCAGAAATTGATCAATACGACCTGGCCTTTGTAGCCGGAGGGGTTGAGGGTGTTTCCGGTGAGGTCGGTCAGGGTGATCGCGGGTGCTGGCAAGGTAGAGCCCGATGCTTTGGGGCTGGACATGTGCCGATGTAAATATAGGGCGGCGACCAATCCGATCACCGCGATGAAGACTGCCGCTTTTTTCGTCACCCCGTCACCAGACCCTGGCGATTCACGCTACTCGCCCTTGGCGGTCGGGTAGCCTTTCTCGACCCAGTCGGAGCCGAAGCTGTTCGCGATGTACAGCACCTTGAGCCTGGTAAAGCCCATCTGCTTCAGCTCCTTGTATGCCGGCTGGATGTTGGGGCAGTGTTCCCACGGACAGCAGCCGCAATAGATCACCAGGAACGAATCGCGAGGCAGCGAGGCAGCGCGTGCTCGCAGTCTCTCCAGTCCCTCCGGCTTGGCCGTGGGTCCAATGTACTCGGCACCGGGGATGTGTGCCTGCACGTAGATCACGCGCGGGCCAAGGTTGAGAACTGTGGGCTTCGCGGACGACTGAAGAGCCTTTGCCAGCTCCGCCGGTCGGATCAACTCCGGGCCGCCGGGCGGCAACTCCGACGCCAGCGCCGGAGTCTTGGCGGCGCCGCCATTCTTACCTCCGCTCTGGGCGACTGCGACCGGCGTAATCAGCAATGTCGTAGCAGCCATCAGGACCGGGACAAGTAGCCCGCGGCGGCGTAGTAGGTGTTTGAAAAGCTTCATCATGCGAATGGTAGGCCCGCCTGGATTCGAACTTGAGGCGTTTTCCGCCGGCGTCCGAGCCGCGGGCCGAAATCCCGAGCGCAGCGAGGGACCTCCTTATAATCGTGGGCCCGCCTGGATTCGAACCAGGGACCAAGGGATTATGAGTCCCCTGCTCTACCGCTGAGCTACGGGCCCATCCCGGCTTCAATCTATCACAAGGCCAAGGACTTATTGCACGGCAGCCGTTCCGCCGCACCTCAGCCCCCCGGCCCTCTCACCCAAAGTCGCAACTCAGGAGGCACACAAAGAGCGGCGCATCGCAAAAAAGGCCCGCTATGCGGCGGGCCCTGTGATGGACGTTTGCTTAACGGCTCAAGTATGTAACCTGCGCTGCCTGGTAGCATGCCTGCCATACTAGAGGCGACTTACCAGTCTTCGACGGGTTACGTGCGTCCAAAGCAAAGTTACCGATGGTGTCGGCGAGGCTTTCCCCCAAGTGCCCTTGTAAGAGCTTGACCGGGTTCAATCCCTTGCCCCAAACATATCGGCCACTCTTTTCCTCTAGTAGGGCGCGGAAGGCGCCCAACACCGGGTAGACGAATCCGGCGGGCACCCCGTACTTCGATTCACGCTCGATGAAGAGCAATTGCGCCCTGCGCTTCCCGTCGAAAGTCGTGACCCCAGTCAGCTTCCCGAACTTTCCACCCGCAACGTCGCCGCTCTTCCCCCGCACCTGGTTGTACAGTTCGGGGAGTTGCAACTGGATCTCGTCGTATAGCTCGAGGATGTCGGGCGCCAGGGGGTAGATCTTGTCGTAGTCGGTCTTATGGTCGGCGAAATGCTGGAGGCACGCCGCTTTGGACCGGTAGGCGTTGATAGGGTGAACCCTCTCACTGAAGTTGGCGCGGTCAAAACAGGTGAGAATTCCAATCACCTCGCGCACATCGATTGGCTTGGCGCCGCCATCGTCGAGGACCTCATACTCCTTGTAAGCGATGAGGTCCGCGTACGGCTGGCCAGCGAGCGCTTTCTTCAGCTTTTCGAATTCACCCTGCAGGTTCATCAAGCTCTGGTCCTTGACCTGGTTGGACGTGTTGCGGGCATCCACGAGGCTGGGAATATCGTCCTGCCTGAACCCTTCAAGAATCTCGAGTTTCACGAACTGCGGAGTGGCGATCAGGTCGCGCTCTTCAGTAAGAATGTTGTATGTGTGGCCACCGTCGAGCAGCCCGTGAAGATTGGGGTCTCGCAGGACCAAAGTGAGCTCGGACGTTCGGTTGTTGTAGCTGACCTCCTCGACGGACAGCACGATCCCGCGGTTGAGGAAAACGAACAGCTCCAGGTTGGAGCGCACGCTTTCGCGAATGGCTTGCGGAACGGCGCCGCTGAGTTTTGGGTCGCGCACGTTAATCTTGCGCCAGGTACTCAGGTCAGAGAGGCCGGGCAAATCATGGATGTCGGCCACAGCCGCATAGTTCTTGTAGCCCAGCTTTTGAAAAGGTGTCTCGATGTGGCGGAACGAAAAAACACGGAAGGTGAACTTGGTGGGACTCTTCACAGGAAATCTCCTTCGCAAGGCTTACGCCTTAAACGTTCTAGAACCGAGGGGAGAACCCCTACGGCCTAGGCTCGCCTTTTGGCAGAGCAAATTCAGGATATCTGGGAACGGCGGCGATGTCAATTCAGGCCTTAGCGTCCTGCTTGGTAACGCTGCTTCCCAGCTCGAAACCCATGACGACTTACCAATGAACCTCAGGCACGTTGCCCGGCTGGTGGAATTCATCCACCATTAACCAGTCGCATTCCCTGCTCGCGTCATCTATTACTTGGCGGTACGGGCGCGAGCCCTGCTGCTACTATCGCGACGGGACGGGGTCGGAGAACATGAGAGACGTCTGGATCGCGGCCGCGGCCATGACCCGCTTCGGCCGGCGGTCTGAAAGCTTGGAAGACTTGATGGCCGACGCCGCACTGGAGGCGCTGCGCGAGGCCGATCGCCAGCCCGACGGCCTGGTGGTCACCTCCATGGACCCGGAGGAGTTCGTGGGCGAGGGCAACTTCGCCTCCCACATCGGTACCTACATTGGGCTCTCGCATGTTCCCGGACTGCGCGTCGAAACCGCCACCTCGTCGGGCGCCGCGGCGCTCTATGCCGGACTTGCCCTGATCGCCTCCGGTTTCCACAACCACGTGCTGGTGGTGGGCGGCGAGAAGATGACGCACGTTTCCACCCCGCGCGTTTCTGAGATCATCAGCCGCGTCATCGATCCCCACGAGCGCTCCTACGGCGCCACTATGCCGGCGCTGGCGGGGATGGTGGCTCGCGCCGCGCTCGCCAAGGGCCTCTTCACCGAAATGGATATGGCGCGCGTCGCGGTCAAGAACCACGCCCATGGCGCGCGCAATCCGTACGCGCATTTCCAGCAGCCGGTGACGCTGGAGGAAGTGATGAGCAGCCGCCTGATCGCCGACCCGCTGCGGTTACAGCACTGCTGTCCCATTTCCGACGGCGCGGCGGCGGTCCTGCTCACCTCCGACCCCACCGGACTCAAGCTCGCGGGCATGGGCCAGGGCAGCGATTACCTGGCAATTCGCTATCGCAGTTCGCTCACCGGCTTCCGCGCCACCCAGGACGCGGCCAAAGCCGCCTTCAAGATGGCCGGCTTCGGACCCGAACGCGTGCAGGTGGCTGAGATCCACGATGCCTTCGCTCCGTTCGAGATCCTGGCGCTGGAAGACATTGGGCTGTTTCCGCCGGGCAGGGCCACCAGGGCCATCCAGAACGGTGAGCTGACACTGGAAGGGCGCTTGCCGGTGAACCCCTCGGGCGGATTGAACGCCCGCGGCCATGCCCTGGCCGCCACCGGCCTGGCGCAGGTGGTCGAACTGGTGTGGCAGCTCACCGGCCGTGCGGTGGGGCGACAGGTGAAGGCAACCGTGGGCCTGGCTCACTCGATTGGTGGCATGGCCACGAACAACTGGGTAACGCTGGTGGAGCAGGTGGCGTGATGGAAACCATCGCAGCCTCCCGCTGCCCAGATTGCGGCTGGGTGGTCGCGCCGCCGGCGCGCATCTGTCCCCGGCACCCGGTGGAGATGACCCCGGTGGAGATTTCCGGCTACGGCTCGGTGCTTTCCTACACCACGTTGACGGTAGTTCCTGAGGGGTTCAAGCCGCCTCTGCACATCGCGGTGGTGGAACTGCCCGGCGGCGCGCGCATCTTCTGCCACGGCAAGGAAACCCGCGCGCTCAGGATCGGACGGCGGGTGGCCATCGAACAGGTGGAAGGCATCTTCTACTTCGCCAGCCTCGGGATTGCCGACCGCGTAAGCCTCTTCTGGAAACGCCGGGGCGCCGCTCCCGAACGCACCCGAGACGCGGTCAAGAGCGCGATCAAGCGTTTCTTCGATGTGTACAAGAGGCCCAGCGGCGATACCACCCCGCCTGCTGAGGACAAGAACCGGACGAGCGAGGAAGATCAGAACCACCGCCCGGCCGAGAAGCGCTAGCGCGCTCCCGCCAGCGTCTGCCGGATCAGCGCGGGCAGGCTGCGGGGATTCCCCAGCGTCCGCTTCACCATCTTCCAGGTGTGGCGACTAGTGGGCTTGATGCCGTCGCGCGCCAGCACGTGGGTCGCATCGTCGATGGTGTAGAAATAGCGCCAGTAGAGGCCGTTTTCGAAGTCAGCAGGATTAGTCTCGCAACCCAGACGGCAGTTGCGCGTGGCTTCCTCGCCCGCCAGCATCGCTTGGCGGCCGCCGGCGTAGTGCGAGTGGTCGTGGTTCTGATGGATGGCAAGCACCACCGCGGTTGCGTCCACCACCACTGCGCCGACGGCGTACGCCTTCCAGATGAGCCAGTTGTCCCACCAGAAGCGTCCCAGCGCCATCTCCGGCAACGGCGGGTAGAGGTCGCGCGGGAAGACGAAGTAGTCGATCGAGCGGGCGATGTTCATCGTGCCCTGACCGAGGGCGCGGCTGCGCAGCGAGGCTTCCCACCCGTTGGCGTCGAACCGCAGCGGCTCGGCGAGATCGAGATCCAGCCGGCGGCCAACCATCAGGAACTTATCGCGGAAGCGG
>DATNHL010000058.1:0-3701 GCA_035604995.1 Occallatibacter sp.
CACAATCTCCACCTGCCCACCCCACGAATGCACTTCCGCTGCGCCCACCACCAGCAGTCGCTTCGAGCCCGAGTTTTGCTCGATCTCCCGGATCACCTGGTGCAGTTGTTCCATCATCGCGCCGACTCGCTCTTGCTATCATAGCGGGGTGAACAACGCCCTACATCGCATTCGTCCTGGCCCGGTACAGACCGTATTCCTTGACCGCGACGGCGTGATCAACGAAAAAATGCCCGAGGGCCATTACGTCACGTGCTGGGGCGAGTTTCGCCTCCTCCCCGGCGTGGTCGAAGCCATCCTGCTGCTGAACCAGGCAGGCCTGCGCGTCGTCGTGGTCTCCAACCAGCGCGGCATCGCCGTCGGCCTCTACACTGCCGCAGATGTGCTCGCCATCCACGGCACATTGCAAAAACTGCTGGCTGAGTGCGGCGCGCATGTGGATGGCTTCTATTTTTGCCCCCACGACAGGGGCCAGTGCACCTGCCGCAAGCCGCTCGCCGGCCTCTTCGAGCAGGCACAAACCGAGTTTCCCGGAATCTCGGCCGCAAGCAGCATCATGATCGGCGACTCCGAGTCTGACATGGAATTCGGCCGCCGTCTGGGCATGATCACCGCCTTCCTCGAAGGCGAACCTGCCCGCCGGAAGCCAGGCGCGGAAGCCGCTCGCGCGATGGCCGATCTGCGTTATGCGTCACTCTATGAAGCTGTGCTTGATCTGCTCGCCCAGATGCGGAATCCCCGGCCCGGCAGCGGCACCGTGTGCCTCGGACTTCCCGCCAACCCGCGTTAGTGGCCTTGAAAGAGTGAAAATGGCTGCGTTCGGCACGCTGGCCTCCCTTGGCCGAGCCTCCGTTTGCCGGAACAAGATCGTATTTCATTTTCTCGAAATGCCGCGCTTTGGCCCAGTGGGAATCTTTCCTGGCTGATCACGCTCCGTGTTCTGGAATCTTATCGGAGGATTTCTAATACGCCTTCAGTTCCAGGATCGCCTTGAGGATGGTCTCCGGCTGCGGCAGAATCGCATCTTCGAGCAGCGGTTGATACGCCACAAACGTGTCCATCGAGCCCACCCGCCGCACCGGCGCATCCAGGTGCTCAAACAGCTCGTCGGCAATGCGCGCGGCGATCTCCGCGCCGTAGCCCCAGCTGATCATGTCCTCATGGGCCACGATCACCCGGCTGGTCTTCTTGACCGATGCCGCAATCGCCTCCCAGTCATAGGGGTTCAGCGTGCGCAGGTCGAGAATCTCGACCTCGACGCCCTGTTGCTTAGCCTTCTGCGCGGCCTGAAGCGCGCGCGGCACTATGGCCCCGTAGGTCACCAGCGTGACGTGGCTTCCCGGCCGCACGATTTTCGCCTTGCCGAAAGGAATGGCAAACTCCGGCCCCGGATACGGCGCGCGTCCATACGTCTCGCGGTAGAGTCGCTTGTGCTCCAGAAACAGCACCGGATCGTCGCAGCGAATGGCGGTGCGCAGCAGGCCGTTTGCATCCAGGGCATTCGATGGAAACACCACCCGCAGCCCTGGAATGTGCGTAAAGATGCTCTCGCCTGACTGCGAATGATAAATGGAGCCGCCGGTGAGGTAGCCGCCGATGGGCACGCGGATCACCGCCGGCGAAGCCCACACCCCATTCGACCGCCAGCGCATCAGGGCCAGCTCGTTGTGGATCTGGTGCATGGCCGGCCAGATGTAATCGAAGAACTGGATCTCCACCACCGGCTTCATGCCGCGCGCCGCATAGCCCACGGCGCGGCCCACAATGTTGGCCTCGGCCAGCGGAGAGTTGAACACGCGCTCGGAGCCAAACTCGGTCTGCAGGCCGGCTGTCAGCTTGAAGACGCCGCCTTTGCCCTTCACCTCTTCGAGAGCCGCTTCCCGGCTGGCATCGGCCACGTCCTCGCCATACAGCACAATGCGCTTGTCGCGCCGCATCTCGTCGTGCAGGCAGGCGTTGATCAGGTCGGCCATGGTCCGCGGCGAACTGCCCTTTTCGCCGCCGGCCTTGCCTCCACCCGCCGACCCCGGCGCCTGCACCTGCTCCGTCGCGAAGAGCGAACTGGTGGGGTCCAGGTCCGCTGAATAAACGTGGTCGGTGATCGATTCCACCGTCGGCAAGGGAGCTTCGAGAGCGCGCTCGGCGGCTTCTTCCGCCTCCTGGTCCAGTTGCTGCTCCAGCGCGTTGATCTGCTCCTCGGTCAGGATCCCCTCGCGCAAGAGGCGCATCTGCAGCTTGGCGAGCGGGTCGCGCATCGCGTCGGCTTCGCGTTCGGCGGTTGAGCGGTAGAGCTTGTCGTCGTCGGAGAGCGAATGCGAGTAAGGCCTTACGCAGTGGCCATGCACAAACGCCGGCCCCTTGCCCGCGCGGCAGTGCGCTGCAGCTTCCTGAAACGCCCGCAGGCAGGCCTCCGCATCAGTCCCGTCCACCTCGGCAAAGTGGAAGTTGGGGAAGTTCGCCACCAGCCGGGAAATATTGCCCCCCGGCGTGTTCACCTCAACCGGCACGCTGATGGCGTAGCCGTTGTCTTCTACGAGGAACACCACCGGCAGCTTGCGGTTGGAAGCCGTATTCAGCGCCTCCCAGAACTCGCCTTGAGAAGTCGAGCCCTCGCCGAGCGACGTCAAAACCACCTCGTCGCCGTGGAACTCCACCTCGCGGAAGGCGCGGTAGTCCCCCGAAACCTTCTCAGCCGTGTCCGGATGGCGGCTGAAGTAGCGCCCGGCCTCGGCGCAGCCTACCGCATGCAGCAACTGCGTGGTTGTCGACGAAGAGGTGCTGACGATGTGCAGCGTCTTGCTGCTCCAGTGCGTTGGCATCTGGCGGCCGCCGCTGGCCGGATCGGTAGCCGCGCCTACCGCCTGCAGCATCATCTCCGTAGGCGTGACCCCCAGGGCCAGACACAGGGCGCGGTCGCGATAGTAGGGAAAGAACCAGTCATACCCGGGCTTCAACGCCAGCGCCGCGGCCACCTGCAGCGCCTCGTGGCCGGCGCCCGAAATCTGGAAGAAGATCTTCTGCTGCCGCTTGAGCAGAATCTCGCGGTCGTCCACGCGGCGGGAGAGATACATGAGCCGGTAGATCCGGACCAGTAGCTCGGGGCTGAGGGCTCCGTCTTCAGGGCCGAGGGTTCCATGCTCGGGGCTCAGACCACCGCCGACAGCAGCCGGCTTGGGCACGCGCGTGCTGGAAAGCGCAACTTCCATTCCCGTCTTCCCCCAGAATCTCCACTTTTTGCAAAAAAGCCAACCTGATTGTAACAACCCGGCGCGGCTCCGAACAGCGCGGAATCCACCCTGCGGTACTCGCCCAGAAACCGGATAACCCGGAACCTTGGCCCCGCTATTGCATCGGCAACGGACCTGTCACCGGCGGCTCCAAACCCATGGCCGGTGTGCTCATTTTGTCCTTCACGTTGCGCGCCAGCTTCTCAATCTCCGCCACCTTGCGCAGTTGCGCCGTGGTCAGCGTGTCCGCACTGCTGCGGGCGATTTCCTCATTCAGCTCATTCACCAGCTTGAGCAGCTTGTTGGTATCGGAGACCAAGGACTTTTGCCGGGCGGCATTCAGCGCCCGCAGCCGCTGCTGTTCCTGCAATTGATCCGGCCTGTCAAATTCAGCTGTCGAATTGTACGACGGGAGTTTGAACTGCGGAGAAGCCTGCGACGGCTGGTAAGGAACACCGTTCTGCGCGGCTGCGG
>DATNHL010000059.1:0-12852 GCA_035604995.1 Occallatibacter sp.
CTCCGCTGGCTTCGGACCAGCCGCCTTACAACCTCTTCGAGCGGGCCATCGACAGCGAGACGCTGCCCTGGTGTGAGGCCAACGGGGTGGCCGTGATCACCTATAGCAGCCTGTGCCGCAGCCTGCTGGGCGGACGCGTGCACCGCGGGATGAGCTTCGACGCCCAGGACATTCGCAGCGTGGACCCCAAGTTCCAGGAGCCGCGCTTCAGCCAGTACATGACGGCTGTCGAGCGGCTCGCGAGCTTTGCGCGCGAGCATTACGAGAAATCGGTGCTGGAGCTGGCGGCGCGGTGGGTGCTGGACCGGCGGGGCGTGAGCGTGGCGCTGTGGGGCGCACGACGGCCCGACCAGCTGGACGCCGTGGCCGGCGTGATGGGCTGGAAGCTCGACGCGAGCGCGATGGCTGAGATTGACCGCATTGTGAGCGAGTCGGTGACCGACCCCGTCGGGCCCGAATACCTGACCCGCAAGTGAGGGAGGCTTGATCGCCGTTTCCCGCAACCCGCGAAGGGCCGGCAAGAAGCACTCTCTCGCCGAGTTGCCGACGCGCTGCCGGCTGGGTCTTCGCTGCCGGGGTGGTGACCGTGTACACTTTTCCGCACATGCGAATTGCCGCCGATTCCCGCTCCCTGCACCTCCGCACCCGGTCGCTGCCGCGGCTGGCCGCCCTCGTCTGCTGCCTCGCCCTGTTCTCTCTGCCGCAGGCTGCACGCGCTCAGGCTCAAGCGCCAAACCATCTGCTCATCTATGCCATCGATGTCGAGGGCGGCCAGGCAACCCTGGTGGTCGACACGGCAACAGGCGCTTCCCTGCTGGTCGACACCGGCTGGCCCGGCAACGATGGCCGCGACGCTATCCGCATCCAGAAAGCCATGCAGGACGCCGGCATCAACCGCATCGATCACGCGCTCGTTACCCACTTCCATGACGACCACGTCGGTGGGGTGCCTGAGTTGGTGAAGCGCGTCCAGGTCGGCGAGTTCCTGGATCACGGTGTGAATCGCGAAGACGCCGACGACACACGCCACAATTACGATGCCTACCTGAAAGCCATTCAAGGCAAGAGGCGCCGCATCGTTCACCCTGGCGACACGATCGATCTTCCCGGGCTCAATGCCGTCGTGCTTACTGCCGACGGGGAGCACATCGCGGCTGTTCCCGGCGTCAAGCCTATGTCCAACCCGTATTGCGCCACCGAGCCCAAATGGGACCTGGACGAAACCGAGAATCCCCGCTCAGCGGGCGTGCTCATCCGCTTCGGCCAATTCCGCTTCCTCGATCTCGGCGATCTGACCAAGGCCAAGGAGATTCCCCTGGTCTGCCCCGTCAATCTCATCGGCACGGTCGACCTTTACCTGGCCAACCATCACGGCTTCAACCTGTCCAACTCGCGCGCCTTCGTCGATGCCATTCACCCACGCGTGGCCATCATGGACAACGGCGCCCACAAGGCCGGCAGCCCCGAAGCCTGGCAGACCATCCATGAAAGCCCCGGACTGGAAGACCTGTGGATGCTTCATACTGCTGAAGACTCCGACGCCGCTCACAACAGCGCCGAGGCTCTGATCGCGAATTTGAAGGGCGGCGCGGATGGCGCATGGCTCAAGGTGGTCGCCTCGCCCGACGGCAGCTTTTCCGTTACCAACTCCCGCAACGGACAGACGAAAGACTACCCACCCAAGTAATGCGGAATTGCGATGATGAATCCTCGCGGTGCGCCAGGCTCTCGCTCAGTGCGCCAGCGCACGCGGACGCTCCTCGTGCAGCTCCTCGTGCAGCTCATCCACCTTCACACTGGCCCTGGCGAGGGCCTTTTTGCCGGCGCCTGTAATTTTGTAGATTCGCCGCTTTCGTTCCGCAACAACCTTGAGAGAAGACTTGAGCAGCCCGCTCCGCTCCAGCCCATGGAGCAGCGGATAGAGTGTCCCCGGCCCAATCCGATAGCCGTGATGCGCCAGCTCCTCCATCATCGCCAGTCCGAAGATGGGCTCGTGCGCCGCATGGACCAGCACGTGGATCCGTATAAGCCCGAAATAAAGCTCCCGCTGTTGTTTCAACACAGCATGAATATACCGCTCTCCGCTCGATTGCGCATTGGCTATTATCGAAATTCGATATATATTGTTCGCATGATGCGTCGGCTCCAGCAGGGAAACCCGGATCATCGCGACGGATTGGGCTCTTTGATCAGGGCCTGCGTCCGTTGTGCAACGCTGCCGCTCGTCCTAATCCTCATGGCGTCAAAGCTGGGTGCGCAGGCGGGCCCGCCCTTTCAAACCGACGACCCCACACCCGTCGACCTCGGGCACTACGAGTTCTATATCTTCAGCACCTTCGACGGCACACCCGCCGAGGCTGACCCCACCGGTCCCGCCTTCGAATTCAATTGGGGCGCCATCCCCAACATTCAGCTTCACGCCATCCTGCCCTTTGGCGCCGTGGTGCCGTCCAACAACCCTGTCTATGCTCCGGGCGGAGCCGGCCCCAGCGCCATTGGCCTCACAGACATGGAGCTGGGCGTGAAATACGGCTTCATCAAGCAGACCCCGCACCGCCCGCAGATCGGCAGCTTCACCATGTTCGAGATTCCAACCGGCAGCTACACCAAGGGCCTTGGCGTGGGCCGCGTCTGGTACAAGCTGCCCCTCTGGGCTGAGAAGGAATTCGGACCCTGGAGCCTCGTCGGCGGGCTTGGATACGCCGTCGTCCCCCAGACTGGTTATCGCGATTATCTGTATGGCGGCTATCTCGTGAAGAAAGTTGTCAGCGAGAAGCTCGAACTGTCGGTCGAGGTTTTTTCTCACGCCAAGGAAGGCATCGCCGCGGCGCAAACGCAAGCCTCTACACTGATCGACGCAGGCGGCTACTACCACTTCAAGTCCCCAGGCCTTCAATTGCTCTTCGCCTATGGACACTCCGTCGCCGGGCAGACAGAGAACTACGCCTATCTTGGCCTGTACAAGACCTGGGGAAAAGACAAGGACGCCGACAAGAAGACCGCGGCAGACGCAATGATCTCCGCGCGAACACCGCGCAACGGGTACGAGTGACAGATCGTGCTGCTGTGCGCCGTTGACGGTACACGCCAGCTCATCGAGCCAAGGAGAACCGCAATGGAAATCACCCTGCGCAGCCTCTGGACAATGATTCACGGCATGGGCTTCGGGGCACTCTACCTGCTGGCATGCTCCGGCGCGCTGGTTGAGCTCTACCGCCTCACTGTCGCGTCCGCACCATCCTCGCCCACGCCCGGCCAGGAGCGCTTCCTGAGGATCTACCTCATCGCCATGGTGGTGCTGGCGTGGGCTGCCGTGCTCACCGGAGCTTACGTCATCTACCCCTGGTACCGCGCCGCGCCGCCGCCCGGCGCGGTTGATCTCTCGCTGTTTCCGCAGCGGCTGCTGATGTCGAACCCCGCCACCATCGGCTGGCACTCGCTCGGCATGGAGTGGAAGGAGCACGTGGCCTGGTTCGCTCCCATCTCCATCACCATGGTCGCGTTTGTCTTTATCCGCTACGGCCGCGATCTGGGCAACCACAAACAACTGCGCGCCGCGGTGCTGGGCTTTGCCGCGGCCTCGTTCATCGCTGCCGGCATCGCCGGCTTCTTCGGAGCCATGATTAACAAGTACGCCCCCGTGCAGGGCGGACCCGCTATCCAGCTCAGCGTTGGAGAGGAAAAATGAACGAGCCCGCTCACGTCTCTCGGCCCAACCCTCCGACGCTGACCAACGGCTCTGGCGCAGCCGCCATTCTTGCCGCCAGCATCGGCTCATTTGTTCTTTCCGCCCTCGCCCTGGCCGGCGATAAATTACCGGCAGTGAAGGCCGCTCTTATCTTTTACAAGCCGACGGGCGCGCTCTCGGGCGTAACTACGGTCGCAATCCTGATCTGGCTTCTTGCCTGGGGCATTTTGGAAGCGCGATGGCGCAAAAAGACAGTGGCTCTCGGTCTCCTGAGCAGCGTCGCCTTCGCGCTGTTCATCCTGAGCTTTCTGCTGACGTTTCCGCCAATAGTGGATCTCTTCTAAGGCAGGGTTCTCCGGTAGAGCTGTTCCAGCGCATCGCAGGCTGCCCTCACCCCGTCCTCATGCCCAAGGCGCTCGGCCACCTGCGCGGCCCTCGCGGCAAACCTGGGCTCCTCAAGCATGGCTTTCAGCTTGCGCGCCACCCTGAGCGGCGTGTAGTTGCCGCGCTGAATCACCCGCGCCACTTTTAGCCGGCGCATGCGACGGCCGTTATCCGGCTGGTCGTGCGAGTAGGGCATGATGAGCATCGGCTTGCCGGCGCGAAGGCACTGCGCCGTCGTCCCCACGCCGCCCTGGTGCACCACCAGTTCCGCCCGCTTGAACAGCGCCGAATAGGGCGCGTACTCGGCCACGCAAATCGTCTCCGGCAGCGCCTGTCGCGGGCGGTTCCGCTCGTCCGACCCAATCAGCAAGACTGCCCGCACGCCCAGCCGCATCGCCACCTTCGCCGAGTACTCGTAGAACTTGCCCGCCGCCAGTACCGCCGCTGAACCCAGCGTAAACACCACCGGCGCAGGCCCTGCGGCGAGAAACTTCTCCAGGTGCACGGGCAGCGCCGCATTCCCCGCGTCGGAATCGTAATAGCAGAACCCGGTAATCTTCGTGTTCGCGGGCCAGTCCTTCTGTTCCGTGCCCAGCACGCGCGAAAACAGGGCCAGCACCAGATAAGGGGAGTGCTTGGCGTCAAAGAGCGGATTCCGGCCCTGCGCGAGGCCGAGCTCCGCGCGCAGATCGTAGATGGGCTGCGGCCATCTGCGGCTTACAAACCGTGCCAGCCGCTGGATCGCGCGCCCCATGCCCGGGACCGTCTTGTCTGCCCGAGCAAGGCGCGGATACATGGGCAGCACCGGCGGGTCAAAGGCAGAAAAGAAGCTCAGCGGCGCCAGCACATAGCTCGCCCACGGGATTCCCGTCACCTCCGCCACCAGCGGCCCGGCATAGTTCAGCTCGCCCACCAGCAGCAGATCGGCCCGCTCCGGTTTTGTGGCCGCGTCAAGCAGATCGTCATAGGTCTGGCGCAGCACCGGAAACAGAAAGTCGCGCAGGCCCCGCTCCGTGCCCTTCTTCACGTCGTAGATCATCTCGACGAGGATGGTGTTGGCTGGGTCGATATCCGGCCGGACGGTATGAAATTCGAGGCCAAGCGGCCGAATCTTGGCTTCGAATACCGCCGGCACGGCCATCACCGGGATGTGTCCGCGGCGTTTCAGCTCCAGCGCAATCGCAATCAGCGGATTGATGTCGCCAAACGTCCCGATATTCGAAAGAATCACGCGCAAATGGAATGTCCCCGATCCGGCATCACACCGCAGCTATGAGGGTAAAGCATGGAAGCGGAAATGGCCGCGCGCTTCAGCCTCATTTAATCTTCCCCTGCCATACTGTTCCTGGAGATACTTGCCTCACATGCGCGTCCTGCTCGTTGAAGATGAAGTCCGCCTGGCCGACAACCTGGCCACCGCCCTGCGCGACGGCCCAGGCTTCGCCGTCGATTGGGCCGAAGAAGGCCTTACCGGCGACGACCTGGCCAGCAGCGCCTGTTACGACCTTATCGTTCTCGACCTGATGCTGCCCAAGCTCGACGGCCTGAGCCTGCTCAAGCGGCTGCGCGCCCGCCGCGATAAGACGCCGGTGCTCATTCTCACCGCCAAGGACGGCTCCGACTCTATCATCCAACTGCTTAACGCAGGCGCCGACGATTACCTGGCCAAGCCCTTCGACCTGGGCGAGCTGATTGCCCGCGCCAAGGCCCTCATCCGCCGCGGCAAGGGCGCTGCTCACCCTACCCTCAACGTACTCGGCCTGGAAGTGAACACCCTGGAGCAGACCGTCCGCCGCAACGACGTCCTCGTCGATCTCTCGCCGACCGAGTACCGCGTCCTCGAATACCTGATTCACCGCCCTCGGGTGATCGTCAGCAAGCGCGAGCTGCTTGAGCACCTCTACGACTACAACTGGGAACACCACTCCAACGTCATCGAGGTGCACGTCTCCAACCTGCGCAAAAAGCTCGACGCCGCCCTGCCTGAAGCGGAGCCCATCATTGAAACCATGCGCGGCCGCGGTTATCGGCTTGCCACCAGCCTCCCGTCGGATAGCCCCGCTCCAGCGACGGTTCCATCAGCAGAGCCCGGCCAATGAAGCTGCGCCTCCAGCCCCGCTCCATCGCCTTCCGGCTCATCGTCGCCGTGCTCGCGGTCGAGCTGCTCTCCTCCATCCTCGTCGTCGTCCTCTCCTTCGGCTATGAGCGCCACATCCACTTCCGCGCCTTCGACATCATGCTCCACGGCCGCGCCGACTCCATCCTCGGCGCCGTCCAGGATGCCAACGATCCCGAAGACAACGTGATGCTCAACCAGGCCGATCTGCGCATCCCGCCCGAAGACATCTACGAGGTCTGGGATGCGAATGGCCGGCTGCTCGGCCGATCATCGAACTGGCAAGACACTGGCAACTGGCAGGGCGCCGGTCCCGGGGCGCCAACGCAGCCTCCGGGCGACTTCTCCCAGTTGAAGGTCAACGGCCGCCACTACCGCATCCTCCGCATCCAGGGTTCGCGCACCGTGGACCCCGGCGAACACGGCGGCGGCAAGCTCCGTCAGGTCACCATTCTTTACGGCTCGCCCACCTCCCACGTGTGGCACGCCATTCGCGGCGCAGTCGAGTTCTACGCCGCCGGCAGCGTCCTGCTCCTGTTGGTCACCGGCCCGCTCATCGCATGGCTGCTGCACCGCGGTTTGCTTCCGCTGCGGCAGCTGGCGGCGCTCGCCTCCCAGGTCTCCGTCGACTCGTGGCAGTTCACGCCGCCGGCCAGCGCCTACACCACTCCGGAGCTGGCCCCGCTCACGCAAGCTCTCCAGAGTGTCCTTGAACGCCTGGAGCGCTCCTTCCTGCAGCAGCGCGCCTTCGTAAGCGACGCCGCCCATGAGCTCAAAACAGCAGTCGCCGTGCAGAAATCATCCCTGCAACTGCTCAATATGAAACGTCGCTCCCCGCAGGAGTACCAGGCCGGCCTGGAGCGCTGCCTGGCCGACTCGCTCCGCCTGGAAGAGCTTGTGGCCGACATGCTGAGCCTGGCGCGCGCGGAAAGCACCACGCCCACCGACGGCCCAGCGCCAAAGGCCGATCTCGCCGAGTGCATCCGGCAGGCCGTCACCCAGCTTGAAGGCGTCGCCGCGCTGCGGGATGTGAGGGTCGTCGCCGCCAATGTTGCGGAGTCTGAGCAGCCCTCGGAAATCCCCGTCCGCATGGCTCCGGAAGACTGCACGCTGCTTGTCTCTAACCTGCTGCTGAACGCCCTTCAGCACAGCCCGCCCGCCTCGGCTGTTGAGCTCCGTCTGGCAGCCGAAGCGAAGATCGCTGTCCTTGTCATCCAGGACCACGGCGACGGCATCGCTGCCGAAGCCCTGCCCCACGTTTTTGATCGCTTTTATCGCGGCGACCCCTCCCGCACACGCAACACCGGAGGGACCGGGCTCGGCCTGGCCATTTCCAAGGCCATTGCCAACAAGGCCGGCGGCTGCATCGAGATCGACAGCCAGCCCGACCCCAATCTACCCAACCAGGGAACCACCGTCACCGTCCGCCTGCCCATTGCCGGGTAAAAAATCACCCGGCCCGTCTTCAGCACACCTTAATCTCGTTGTGGCACACTTTCTTCGCCAGCGAATTCCTCGAGTCATCGAGCTCTATACGGAGACCCCATGAAGTTCCAGCGCACCACCCGCCTTCTCGCCCTCTTCGCCCTCGCCGCGACCCTCCTCTGCGGTCTGTTTGCCACCACCGCCCAACTCTCCGCGCAGCAACCGTACAAAATCATCGACAAATGGAAGATCGGTGGTGACGGAGGCTGGGATTACCTGCTTGCCGATCCACCGGCACACCGGCTTTACATCACGCGCGGGCCCCAGGTGCTGGTCCTCGACACCACAACGGGCAAGCAGGTCGGCTCCATCGCCGGCCTGCACGGAACCCACGGCATCGCTCTCGATGATGCCGGCAAGTTCGGCTACATCTCCGACGGCGGCGGCAACGCCGTGGTCGTCTTCGACCGCGCCACCCTCGCCACGGTCACCACCATACCCACCGGCGGCCAGAACCCCGACGGCATCGTCTTCGAGCCCGCCACGCAGACCGTCTGGGCCTTCGACGGCCGCAGCAAGGACGCCGCCGTCATCGACACCGCTACGCGTAAAGTAGTCGCAAACATCCCGCTGCCCGGCAAGCCGGAGTTCCCCGCCGTCGACGGCAAGGGCATCGTCTTCGACAACATCGAAGATAAGAGCGAGATCGTCCGCCTCGACGCCCACAACCACACGCTGACTGCGACCTGGCCGCTGACCAACTGCGAAGAGCCAAGCGGACTGGCCTTCGACGTCGCCGGCGCGCGGCTTTTCGCCGTGTGCGACAAGCACATGGCTGTCGTCGATTCCAACACGGGCAATTCCCTCGGCACGGCAGCCATCGGCGACGGCCCCGACGCCGCTGGCTGGAATCTCGCCGAAAAACTGGCCTTCGCCTCCTGCGGTGAGGGAATTCTCGCGGTAATCGACACGACAAAGGCCGGTTTCCCCACCTTTGAAGCCCTTCCCACCCAGCGCGGCGCCCGGACCATGGCCTACGACCCGGCCACCGACCGCGTCTACCTCGTCACTGCGGAATTCGGCCCCCGCCCCGACCCCACACCGGACAACCCCCGTCCCCGCCCGGCCATTGTTCCCGGCAGCTTTACCGTCATCGTTGTCGGACGTTAGTCTCCGCATGACACAAGGTTTCCCAGGCCTCGTTTTGAGACCTGGGAAACCCCAACCCATAACCCCAAGCCCCTATGCGTATCCTGCTCGCCATCCTCGCCGTCGTCCTCGTAGTCGCCTCCCTCATCGCCGACTACAAATGGCGCAAATGGATCGCCGATCGCCGGCGCGACCGGGAGTAACCGCAACCTTTCCCCTCATCTCCCGTTACAATGACCATCAGGGAGCCCTTCAACCACCATGTTTCGCTTCTCGCGCTTTACTGTCTCAGCTCGCCCCAGCCACGCCGGCCTGGTGCTGGCCTTTGCCTCGGCCGCACTCTTCGCGGCCGGCGCGCACGCCCAGTTTGCCCCTCCATCGCCCGGAACCCCGGTTCACGACCCTGCGGCGCTGCGTCCTCCCGCCGGCGCGCGCGTCGCCATCGTGGAATTCGAAGACATGGAGTGCCCCGATTGCGCCCGCGCCAACCCGGTTCTCAAGCAGGCCGCCGCCACCTACAAGATTCCCTGGGTACGCCACGACTTCCCGCTTCCGTTCCACTCCTGGAGCTTCAACGCCGCCGTCAACGCCCGCTGGTTCGACCTGAAGAGCAAGGCTGTTGGCGACGAGTACCGCGACGCCGTCTTCGCCAACCAGACTTCCATCACCAGCCCCGAAATCCTGCGCGAGTTCACCGACAAGTTTGCCAAGAGCAAGGGCATTGCCCTGCCCTTCGCCATTGACCCGCAAGGCAAACTAACCGCGGAAGTCAAGGGCGACTACGCCCTGGGCCAGCGCATTGGCATCGAGCACACGCCCACCATCTGGGTCGTTACCGCGAACAGCAAAGGTGCTCCCTTCGTCGAGGTCGTCGATCGCAGCAAGCTCTACCAGCTCATCGACGAGGCCCTCGCCGACACGCGCTTCCGCTGAGCGCCTGCCACAAAGCAAAGCGGCGCCTCCCACTCGGTATGCGCCGTTTCTTTGTTCAATTCCATGAATCGTTGCCGAACAATCCCCAATCTTCCCCGTTTACAATCACCCATGATGGGCCGTCCAAACACTATGTTCCGCTTCCTCCGCCACGCACCTTCCGTCGCCACCTGCACCAGCCTGTTGCTGGCCGCCGCGTTCGCCTTCATCGGCCCTGCGGCCCACGCCCAGGCCCCAACCCAGGTCCTCGACGCCACCGCGCTCCGTCCCCCGGCCGGCGCGCGCGTCGCTATCGTCGAATTCGATGACCTGCAGTGCCCCGCCTGCGCCGCCGCCAACCCCATCCTCAAAGCGGCCGCAGCCCAGTACAAGATCCCGTGGGTCCGCCACGACTTCCTCATCCCCTACCACAATTGGAGCCGCAACGCCGCCATCAACGCCCGCTGGTTCGACCAGAAGGGCCAGGCGCTCGGCGACGAGTACCGTGACGAGGTTTTCGCCAACCAGCGTTCCATTTACAACCCTGACTCGCTCGCTCAGTTCACGCAGAGATTCGCCCAGAGCCACGGCATCACGTTGCCCTTCGCAATCGACCCGCAAGGCAAACTAGCCAACGAGGTCAATGCCGACGCTGCCCTCGCCCAGCGCACAGGCATCAAGAGTACCCCCACCATCTTCATCGTGGCGGCCAACAGCAAGGGCGTTCCCTTTACGCAGGTCCTCAACCCCGCGCAGGATCTCTATACGATCATCGACCGCGCCATCGCCGACACCACCCCCGCGCCCAAGGCTGCCGTCGCCAAAAAGTCCTCTGGCAAATAGCCCGGTAGCAGTTCTCCATTTTGATCAGGAATCGTGTCTGGCCTGTTGACGGGAAATGATCGCTCAGAACTGCGTCACACTCAGAACATTCCCATCCGGATCGTGAAACCAGGCAATGCGGGCGCCGCCTGGCGCGGTCCAAATTCCCAGCGCATCGCCGTCATTTAGGCCCGGATAGCGCAGGAATGCAACTCCAGCCGCTGTCAACCGCTCCACGGTGCTCTCGATCGAATCCACTTCCCACCCCAGCACGGTAAACGGGTCCGGATTTTGCTCATGCACGGTCGTCACCCGCAGCATGGTCCCGTTGGCGTCGAAGACCAGCGCAAAGGGCTTCTCGTCCACCACCAGCCGCAGCCCCAGAACGCCTTCGTAGAAGGCCCGCGCCCTCGCTGGATCGGTGGTGGCGGCAAAGGCCACCAGCTTGCTCGCTCCCAGAATCGATTCCTGCGCCATGATGCGCCTCCAATCAGCTCCCTGAGCCGTCCAGTTATTTTGCGCCCGCGCCGGTCATCAGATCCACAAACATCTTCTGAAAGCGCGGCAGATCCAGATCCACCTGCGCATTCACGATACGCACCCCGGTCGCCGGCTTGAACTGCTCCGTCCAGGTCAGCGTGTCGCCGTAGCTGGGGCCGTGGCTCAGGTCCACATCCATGTACACCAGCTTCTCTTTGCTGATCAGCGTCGGGTCCAGCCACGCGCAGGCCGCCAGTTCGTCCCACAGGTAATAGCGGTCCTGGCTCCATGCGGCAATATACCTGGCAGCCGGCGTCTGCGATTTTGCAATTTCGTCGAGCATCTTCTGGGTGAACGGCGCCTTGATCGACACGTCTACCGTCGTCACATCCACCCTCGGCCAGTCGGCGCGCAGCACAATGTGCGCAGCTTCGGGATCGAACCAGAAGTTGAACTCATGGCGCGGGCTGGCAGCAAACTCCGGATCGTCGGTTTGCGGATTCAGGCTGCCGCCCATCAGCACAATCCCCCTTGTCAGCGCGGCAAACTCCGGGTCGATGCTGATGGCCAGTGCGATGTTGGTCAGCGGTCCCGCCGCATAGATGGTGACTTCATGTGGATGCGCGCGGACCTGGCGGATGAGGAAGTGCACCGCGTCCTCGTCGATGGGTTTGAGCGCCGGCTGACCCTCGGGCATAGGTGGAGTCACGAATGGCCCATGCGCATGCAGGTGCTCCGGCGTAACAGAAATAACCCCGCCTGCCGTCTCCACCAGCGTTGTCTGGCCTTGTCCCCACGCGCCCTGCCACGCCACCTTGCCGTTCAGCGCCTCGGCCAGACGCGTCTCCTGCTGGGCGCGCACCAGCGGAAACACAGCCCCCTTGGCCACCGGCACTTGCGCGTGGCCGGTCAACTCCAGCATGCGCAGGGTGTGCAGGGTTTCCTCGTCGCGCCAGGCATTGCCGGTCACCATGGTGATGCCCAGCACTTCGACCTGCGGGGCCTGGAGCAGGGCCAGCATGGCCATCTGGTTCGACCCGCCGGGGCCGGACCCATCCTGGTCGATCAGCACCAAACGCTTTTGCGCCGGAGACAAAGTCGGAGCCGAGGCCAGCAGCATCGCAAGAAGAATTGTTCTCATTGAAGGGTATTTTGGCATGCCTACGCTGTTCGGCCTACCTGCGCCGATCAAATGCACGCGGCTTGGCCGGCGGTGTTACGGGCAGGTTTGTTTTGCCCGCTGGATAGACCGCCAGAAATCGGTCCTGTCCTTCGCCGGAGCTGGCTGTCTCCACGCCTTCGATGTCCCGGAAGGCCATGTGCAGCAGGCGGCGCTCGCGGCTGTTCATGGGCGGAAAGGCATAGGGGATGCCGGAGCGGATGACTTTATCCGCGGCGGTCTCGGCCTGCATCCGCAGCTCCTGCGCACGCAGCGCCTTGAAGTTGGCCGCATCAAAGCTGACCAGGTCGTGCTCGCGCTGGTCGAGGCGCAGCATCTGGGCGGCAATGGTCTCGAGTGCCCTGAGCAGTTCGCCGTTGTGCTGCGTGACCAATGGAACGTCGGGACCGGCCAGTTCAACGTAGATCTGGCGAGCCTCAAGGCCCTGCGGGTCGCTTGCGCCATCGCCCGCCGTGATGCGGTACTTCAGGCGCATTCCGCCCAGCCTGTTGAGGGTAGAAAGAAATCCGGCTATCTTCTGTGCTGCCTGTTGCAGGTCATCGATGGGCATAACAAACCAGTATCGCAGAGCCGGGCCCGATGCGGGACCACAAATGGCCGGAAACCAGAGCGATGTCATGAACGGCGCGTAAACGGGAGAGTGCGATTGGCCCGGTTTGTTCTGCAAGGGGTGGGCGCGGCGGGTGTTTACTGGTG
>DATNHL010000060.1:0-2981 GCA_035604995.1 Occallatibacter sp.
CCCGACGTTTCCAGGCATCCCGATTTTGCCGGGAACCGGATGACGATTCGCCGCCTCGAGGTGACGTCGTTCGCGAGCGCGCCGATCCGCACGAGCGACGGCATGATCCTGGGTGTGCTGACGGTTTTTGGGTGCCAGCCCAGACGAGGCATGGCAGCGGAGGAGTTGCGCATGCTTGAGAGCCTAGCCGACATTGCCGCCAGCCAGTTGGAGCTGCGCAAGATGCGGAAGACATTCCGCAGATATCGCGTGCGGCAAACGCGCACCCGGGAATCCGTGGCCGGGATCTGGCCGCGCAAGTCGGATCTGCGGCAGGCGCTGGACAAGCGGCAGTTTGTGCTTTTCTACCAGCCGGAGATCGAGCTTGCTTCACGCAAGATCGTGGGACTGGAAGCTCTGATCCGCTGGAAGCATCCCGAGCGGGGACTGATTCCGCCCATGGACTTCATTCCCCTTGCCGAGGAGAGCGGGCTGATCTTGCCGATCGGCGACTGGGGGCTTTCTGAGGCCTGCAGCCAGATTCAGAAATGGAACCGCGAAGATCCCGATCTTGCGGCGCCGCGTGTGTGCGTGAACCTTTCCGCACGGCAGTTCGCGCGTGAAGGGCTGGCCGATCATGTGGAGGCGCTGCTTCGTTTGTCGGGAGTGTCGAGCCGGCTGCTGGGACTGGAGATGACGGAGTCGAGCCTGATCTCGGAGAACGGCACCACCCTGGAGGTTCTGGGAAGCCTGCGCCGGTTGGGGGTCTCGCTCCTGATGGACGATTTCGGCACCGGTTATAGCTCGCTGCATCATCTGCATTCCCTGCCCTTCGACGTACTCAAGATCGACCGCTCTTTTGTTACGCGCATGACGGCAGGCGACCAGGCGCTGCAGATCGTGCGCACCATTGTGGAACTGGCGCGCGTGCTGGGAATGGATGTGGTGGCGGAAGGAATTGAGACGATGGAGCAGTACACGCTGCTGCGCCAGTTGGGATGCCGCTTTGGACAGGGCTTCCTCTTTTCGCGTCCTGTGCCGGCGGACACCATCAGCCAGATGCTGCGCCTGCCCGGACGCGTTCTGCCTGAGCCGCCGAAGTTGACGGCGGGCGCGAACCAGGGCGATCGGGTCGCAACGGCGTAGGCGGGCAGCGAAGGCAGAATGCGAACCCGTGTGCGCGCCGAATTGGGAATTGTGCGGAATGCTTCCTGAACTGGGCGAGTCGGGGCTTTCGATTGGGGCATTCTCAGGGCTGCGCACGTGAGGCGCGGTATGCTCCGTTCCATGCAGCAGCCGGCACAAACTCAACCGACCTCCACTGCCCAGAGCTTTGCCGGACTGCTGGCCACGCTGGCATCGCCTTCGCGCGAGGAGCCGGATCGGGACTCTGTGTTCGACTCGAGCGGCCTGGGCGAGGATGTGGCGACGCTGAGCTACGAGCGCGCCCTTCGCGCGCATGCCAGGTACAAGCCTGAGGAGCGTGATGACTGGAAGGCGACGCCGGAGTTGAGCGGGACGCTGCAACCGGGACCGCTCGCCGCAGATCGCACCGGCGAAGGGCTTCAGCCGCAGCAAGCAGCGCTCGACTGCGACCTGCGCACCATGAGCGTCACCATTCGCTTGAGCAAGCCAGAGTGCGCCCGGCTGCATCAGCGCGCCGCGGAAGCGGGTGTGACGGTGTCGGCCTATTTGCGCTCCTGCACGTTTGAGGCCGAGGCGTTGCGTGCGCAGGTAAAAGAAGCCTTGGCCGAGTTAAGGTTGGCCGCTGGACGAGGGACGGAGGGACCAAGGGACCAAGGGAACAAGGGGCTGAAGCAACCCGGAAACGAGGGAGTAAGGCTCGCCCGAGTTTTGGCTCACATGGGCAACCTTTGGATTGGCCTTGGCTCCGGCAAATCGTCCTGACGGATGCGCTCCGACCGGAAACAAACGAAGCCAACTTGTTTTTCTCGCTTCCTCGCTCCCTTGCTTTCTTGCTCCCTTGGTCCCTCGTTCCTTTGTTTCCTAGTTCATTCCACTTCAAGCACCAGGCACTTGAGGTATTCGGTCTCTGGCAGATTGAGGATGACCGGATGGTCGGGGGCGGCGCCGCGGCGCTCGAGCAGGCGCACGCGCCGCCCGGCATCGGCGGCAGCCGCGGCGACGGCGCCTTCAAGATCGGCCCACGCGACGTGATGCGAGCAGGAGCAGGTGACAAGCAGGCCGCCGGGACGCAGCATCTTCAACGCGCGCAGGTTCAGCTCCTTGTAGCCGCGCAGTGCGCCTTCCACGGCGCGTTTAGTCTTGGCGAAGGCGGGCGGATCGAGAATGATGACGTCGAACTGCTCGCGGGCCTGCGCCCAGTCGCGCAGAATCTCGAAGGCGTCAGCTTCAATCCATTCGACCTCGGCGGCGATGCGCGATCGATTGGCGGCGAGATTCTGCTCCGCCACTTCGAGCGAGGCGCGCGAGACGTCGATGCCCGTCACCTTTCGGCAAACCTGGGCCAGATGCAGAGCAAATCCGCCCTGGTAGCAGCAAACATCAAGCGCGCGGCCTCCTGATTCGCGTTTTGCCGCTCCGAGCCGCTGAGCCCACTCCCGCGCGGCGGCGTAGTTGGTGCGCTGGTCAAGAAACGCGCCGGTTTTCTGCCCTGCGTTTGCGTCGTAGTGGAAGGCGAGGCCGTTGAGGTGGAATTGCGTGGCGGTCACCGGCATTTTGGGGTCGGCGAGCCACAAGGGGTCGAGGCTGGGCGCGGGCAGGCCCTCCAACTCGCGAATACGCGGATCGGGGCGCTCGAAAATGGCGGCCGGCGCAAGTTCCTGGCAGAGGACGCGCACGCAGGCTTCTTTCACACCGGGCGCAAGAAGACCCTTCGCGAGGAACTGGACGACTGTCAGGTTGCCGTACTTATCGATGACCAGGCCGGGCAGCTCGTCCGCCTCGCTGAAGCACAAGCGACAGGCGTCGTTGGCCTCGTCGAGCATCGGCTTGCGGCGGGCGACGGCCGCGCGCAGGCG
>DATNHL010000061.1:0-36560 GCA_035604995.1 Occallatibacter sp.
TATAAACCGCGAGGCGCAGGTGGCTTTGACGCTGCGCACACTGTGCGGGCTGACGACGGAGCAGATTGCCAGGGCGTTTCTGCTTCCGCTGGCGACCATGGCGCAGCGGCTGGTGCGGGCCAAGCAGAAGATTCGCGATGCGGGGATTCCGTATCGCACGCCTCCGCTGGCGGAGCTGGCGGAGCGGCTGCAGCCTGTGCTGCTGGTGGTGTACCTGGTGTTCAACGAGGGATACAACGCGGCCGGCGACGGGCGGGCGCTGGGCGACGAAGCGACACGGCTGGCGCGCGTGCTGGGCGAGCTTCTGCCGGCGGAGCCGGAGGTGCGGGGGCTGCTGGCCCTGATGCTGCTGCACGATGCGCGGCGCGCGGCGCGGAAGAGCGGCGACGGCGAACTGGTGCTGCTGGAAGATCAGGACCGGGGATTGTGGGATCAGGCGAAGATTGCCGAGGGGCTGCGGCTGGCGGAGTCGGCGCTGCGAAGCGGACCGGGACCATACTCCGTGCAGGCGGCGATAGCGGCGGTGCATGCGCAGGCGGCGAGCGCGGGCGAGACGGATTGGGCGCAGATTGTGGCGCTCTACGATGTGCTGCTGCGCATGCAGCCATCGCCGGTGATTGAGTTGAATCGCGCGGCGGCGGTGGCCATGGCGGAGGGGTACGAGGCTGGGCTGCGGCTGCTGGATGGGCTGGAGGAGCGCGGGGAGCTGCGCGAGTATCACCTGCTGCCGGCGGCGCGGGCGGATCTGCTGCGGAGGCTGGGGGAGTGGGGCGCGGCGGCGGAGGCGTATCGGGAGGCGCTGGCGCTGGTGGGGCAGAAAGCGGAGAGGAGGTTTTTGACGCGGCGGTTGGCGGAAGTGGAGGGGAAGAGCGGATTCGGGGAGCACTGACGTTCTATCTATTGGGTGCGTTGGCGCAGGAATGAGGGAATGTCCCGCGCGCCTTGGGTTACGGCCACAATTTCCACTTGCGCGGGTTGGATGCGATAGAGAATCAGATAGGCGCCAACGGGCCAGAACAGGACGGGGTAGCCGGTGAGGTCTTGCCGTTTGTGCCCGATTCCTGGGTTCCGCGCGATTACCTCGAAGGCATCAAAGAGCTTATCAATCCAGCGGTCGGCGGCGTTGATGTTGTCGTTGGCGATGTACTCCCAGATCTCGTCCAGGTCCAGCTCCGCGCCGGTGCTGAGGACATAATCCGTCACGCACTCAACCTGCTCCGCTCGCGGGACTTCTGCTCGATGCGCTTTCGCGCCATCTCCGGCTTTACGTGTTCTCCGCGGTCGAGCGAGGTCAGCCTTGCGCCCAACTCCTGGTTGAAGGCGGCGATCTGAGCGCTGCGGGCGCGGTCGTGCTCTTCTAGCAGGCGCAGTGCCTCGCGAACCACCTCGCTGGCCGAAGTGTAGCGCCCGGATTCGACCTTGCTGGCGACAAATTTGTCCAGTTCGGGGGTGAGGGAAACATTCATGGGGAAAGGCTCCTGTATTCGATGGTGGGCCGAATAACAGAAGCTGTCAATCCTTGGTATCAACGCGAATGAACCACTACCGCTTGAACTGGCGGCGGATGGCGAGGAGGAAGAGGGCGAAAAGCGTTGAGGTGAGCAGGGTTTCGAGGATGGCGAGGACGCGGCCCCAGGGATAGGCGGGGGTGTACTCCGAATTTCTTTGGAAGGTGGCCGTGTCAACGGCTGTGATGGCGCTCTTGCCGATAAGTTTTGCTTCGGTCCAGAGGTTGTTGGTCCTGGTGTCCTTCGTACCCCAGGAGTACCGAAACGTGCAGCCGGCGGCAGATTTGTCTGATCGGCACTTGTCGGTGGCGGAGACAAGTCCTGGGATTGGAAACGCCAGCGCCGCCGCAAGGACAAACAGTAGCAGAAGCCACGCGGGGCGGGAGTAGCTATTGCCGTAGCTGCTAAAGATGCGGTAGCCGTTGAGGAAGCTGAGGTTGCGGTGCAGCCAGCAGCGGACGCTGAGCAGTGAGCCGCCGGTGGGACCGGCCAGCCGCTTCATTTCCATCTCCCCGAAATGGAATTCATTGGCCGTCCAGTAGTCCAGCCGTGCGTCGTAGTTCTTCTTGAGCTGCTGATAGACTTGCGCGATGGAGCGGTAGTCGCGCTGTCCGTTGTTCTGGAAGCCGTATTCCTTTGCGACTCCATCGGCAGCCAATTCCTCGAAGACGGCGAGCCCGTGGCTGCCCCTTCGCTTGCCCCACTCAACTGAGGGGGTGAACCAGAGTTCGCTGACGTCGCAGCTATGGAACAGAGCGCGGCTGAGATCGACGTCGTCAAAGACGACCTCATTTGGTTTGGCGAACTTTGCAAACGAGAAGACGGCGCTGGGCCTTCCCTCCTGACTCGGCTTGAACACTGTATGGCGGAACTCCGCTTGATCGAGGAACCGGGAATCCCGCCAGTCGGCCAGCCCGTGGAATGTTGCCCATCCAAAGGCTGGTTTCTGCGTGAAGGTCGCTCGGGGGAAGTTCGCGTACTGCTTGAAGGTCGCTCTCCGGAAGTTCGCGACCTGCGTGAAAGTCGCCCTGGGGAAATTCGCGTCCAGCGTGAAGGTCGCCCAGGCAAAGTCTGCGTCCTGCATGAAGGCCGATCCTTCGAAGCCTGCTACCTGCCTGAAGGTCGCTTTGTGGAAGTCCGCGTCCCGCGTGAAGGCCGCTTCCCGGAAGGCTGCGTCCAGCGTGAAGGTCGCGCCGCTGAAGTCCGCGTCCAGCGTGAAGGTCGCCCTGCGGAAGTGTGCGTTCCGCGAGAAGGTGGCTCCCCGGAAGTTCGCGTTCTGCGCGAAGGTCGCGCCGCTGAAGTCCGCGTACTGCGTGAAGGTCGCACCACCGAAGTTTGCGCCCTGCTTGAAGGTCGCTCTGGTGAACAGGCAGATCGCTTTGAACTCCCTCACGGAGAAATCCAGTCTGGGAAAGACGAAGCCTTCAAAGTGAGCCTCGCCCTCGCCGGCCTCTTCGAGAATCCCCTCAAAGACGCGCCGGAACTCGTCGAAGAAGCCTCCCGACTGCTTGCCTGGGTCCCGCGAGTGCATCAGGCATGCGGGCTGCTCGTCCACGCCGTCCGGCGCGGGGTGAGTTTTGCGGCCGCAGGGCGTGCCAGACCCGTAGCCCATCCTGATCGGACAGCCCGCCGCCTCGGCGTCATCCTCTCGATCGGCGCGCTCGTCGCGCTTCGCGCCGGGCTCCGTCTGCGGGCCCTCATCCGCTTCGATCTCCGGCTCCGAATCCTGGGCCTCCAACGCCACAATCTCCTGCTCATCCGCCATAATGCGGGAGTATAGCGCGGACTGCGCTACAACTGCTCGAAGATTTCGCGGAAGTCGTGGGGGCCGGTCTTTCCTGCTAGCCACTCGGCGGCGCGGACGGCGCCTAAGGCAAAGCCTCTTCGGCTGTGGGCGTCGTGGCGGAGTTCGAGGACGTCGTCGGGGCCGGTTGCGGTGACTACGTGCTCGCCTTTGGCGTCGCCTACACGGTGGCTGGTGATTTCAACCGCTGCGCCGGGCTGCTTTTTCAGGATGATTTCCTTGAGCGTAATCGCGGTGCCGGAGGGGGCGTCGAGCTTGGAGGTGTGATGGGTTTCGGCGATGGAGAACTGGTAACCGTCGAGCTTTGCCAACTCGGCGGTGAGGCGGAAGAGTTTTTGCACGCCGATGGAGAAGTTGGTTCCATACAGAAGGCCGCCGCCGCGCTTTTCAGCGAGGGCGCGCATGTCAGCGAGGTGAGAGTACCAGCCGGTGGTGCCGACCACGATGCGGCCGCCGAGGGCGAGGACGGCGCGCATGTTTTCGACGGCCGCTTCGGGGGCGGTGAAGTCGATGACGGCGTCGACGCCGGCGAGAGCAGGCGCGGTGAGGGCGGAGGCGTGGAGGTTTTCCGTGATGTCGAGGGCGCGCACGCCATGGCCGCGCTCACGGGCCACCTGGGCGACGAGCGAGCCGGTTTTGCCTTTGCCGAGAACGAGGAAGAGCATGGGGAGCCTCAGTGGAAAGCTGGCGGAGTTAGCGGAGTTGGCGGGGGTTAGCGGTGTCAGCAAGTTAGCCCACGCTTCGCGGGGGTAGCAAGCTAGCAAGTTAGCACCCGCTGCGCAAGGCTAGCAAGTTAGCCGATGGTTGGCTGGGGTAGTGGGGTAGCCGATTTACGCGCTTCAACGTCGAAGACTGTGGGGTCGGGATTCTGGAAGAAGGCGGCGTGGAGGGAGCGGACGGCTTCGTCGGCGTCGTCTTCGTCGATCATGAAACTCATGTTAATCTCGCTGGCGCCCTGGGAGATCATCCTCACGTTGATGTGGCGGACGGCGGTGAAGACCTGGGCGGCCATGCCGCTCTGGCCGCGGATGTCTTCGCCGACCAGGCAGATGAGGGCCTTGCGCCCTTCATATTTCACGTCGGCGAGCTGGCTGAGGTCGGCGGCGATGGCGGGGAGCTTGTCGTTCGAGTCCACCGAGAGCGAGACGGAGACTTCGGAGGTGGAGACCATGTCGACAGGGCACTGGTGCTTGTCGAAGATGGAGAAGATGTCTTTCATGTAGCCGTGGGTCATGAGCATGCGGCTGGCAACGACATCGATGATGGAGAGCTTCTTTTTGACGGCGATGGATTTGAAGGGGCTGTGGCAATGCGGGGCGAGCGAGGTGATGCGGGTGCCCTCGCAGGCGGCGTTGCGGCTGTTGAGCACGAGGACCGGGATGTTCTTTTTGACGGCGGGCAGGATGGTGGCCGGGTGCAGGACCTTGGCGCCGAAGTAGGCCAGCTCGGCGGCCTCTTCGAAGCTGATGATTTTCACACGCAGGGCGTCAGGGCAGACGCGCGGGTCGGCGGTCATGATGCCGTCGACGTCGGTCCAGATTTCGATGGCGTCGGCGGAGAGCGCGCCGCCGACCAGCGCGCCGGTGAAGTCGGAGCCGCCGCGGCCCAGGGTGGTGGTGATGCCGGCCTCGTTGGAGGCGATGAAGCCGCCCATGACGGGGACGCGGCCTGCGGAGATGTGGGGCCTGAGGTGCTCCTGGGCGCGCCTGTCAATGATTGTGTCGTTCGGCGCGGCTCTCTGGAACTGCGAGTCGGTGACGATGACGTCGCGGGCGTCGACGTGGGCGGCGTCGAGGCCACACTCAAGAAACGCAGCAGCCACGATGCGGCTGGAGATGCGCTCGCCGTAGCTGACGATGAGGTCGGAGATGCGCGGAGTGAGCTCGAGGATGGCGGCCAGGCCGCGCAGGATCTCGTCGAGCGAGTCGAACTTCTGGTCGATGAGGTTCTGCAGGGCGGCGATGTCGGCGGGGACTTTGACGAGGGCGGCGGCGGTGTCGCGATGGCGCGAGCGCAGACGCGAACTGATGGCGAGGGCGCCGGTGCGGTCGCCTGTCGAGGCGGCGGCGGCGGCGCGCAGCAACTGGTCGGTGACCTTGGCCATGGCGCTGACCACGACGACGGGCTGCTTGCCCTGGGCCACGCGACCGGCAACGATGGCCGCGGTGCGGCCGATGGCAGCCGGGTCCTCGACCGACGTGCCGCCAAACTTCATGACTACCAGGCTCATTTAAGTCTTCCTGCTACACCTTTCAGAACTTCCTCTTTCGAGGTTTGTGCTTTCCCACCCTTGCCACAAAAATCCGCCGCGGCGGATGGCAAGGATGGGGCACCCAGCTTATGTGCCAGGGCCGGGCGCTAAGCGCGGGCGGCGGCCTCGGCAGTTACTGGTTCCAGTTTGCCCAGGCTGGCAAGCAGCTCGGCGTTGAGGATGGCGGCGCCGGCGGCTCCGCGAATGGTGTTGTGCGAAAGCACAGTGAACTTCCAGTCGAGCACCGGGCAGGGGCGCAGGCGGCCGACGGTGACGGCCATGCCGTTGCCGCGGTTGCGGTCGAGGCGCGGTTGGGGGCGATCGTTCTGCGGCGCCCACTCGACGGGCTGATCGGGCGCGGTGGGCAACCCCTGGCCGGCCAGGGGGCGGAACTCAGCCCATGCGGCCAGAAGATCTTCGCGAGTGACGTGGCGGCCGAGCTTGTTGCCGAGCTTGATGGACACGCTCTCGGTGTGGCCGTCTTCCACAGCGACGCGGTTGCAGTGGGCGCTGATCTTTGCAGGAAGCGGGGTCACCGCGTGGCCCTCCAGCTTGCCCAGGAGCTTCAGCGTCTCGGCCTCCATCTTTTCTTCTTCGCTGCCGATGTAGGGAACGACGTTGCCGAGGATATCCATGGAGGGCACGCCGGGGTAGCCCGCGCCGGAGATGGCCTGCATGGTCGTGACGAAGATTTGCTCGATGCCGAATCGTTCTTCGATGGGCTTGAGCGCCATGACAAGGCCGATGGTGGAGCAGTTGGGGTTGGTGACCATGTAGCCGCCCGATTCGGCGCGCGAGGGCTGCTCCTCGATGAGGTGCAGGTGGTCGGCGTTGATCTCCGGGATCACGAGCGGAACGTTGGGGGCCATGCGGTAGGCGCTGGAGTTGGAGACGACGGCGCACCCGGCGTTGGCGAAGCAGGGCTCGAGTTCGCGGGCGATGGCGGCGTCGAGGGCGGCAAAAATGACCTTTGGTGCGCCGAAGGGCTCGGCCGGGCGGACGGTCATCTGGGCGATGCGCTCGGGGAGCGGCGTGTCGAGACGCCATTTGGCGGCTTCGCCGTACGGCTTCTCGCTTGACCGGTCGCTGGCGGCCAGCCACGTGACCTCAAACCAGGGGTGGTTTTCGAGCAGCTGAATGAAGCGCTGGCCGACCATTCCGGTGGCGCCCAAGATTCCGATGGGGAGTTTGGATTTGATAGCCATTAACACTCCAGTGTACAGGAGGACGGGTGCGGAAATCGCAAATTACGCAACGGGCGGCTGGGGCAGGCTGTGGGGGCGGCGCATCCCGGAGTGGGAAGGCCCGGCCCGGGATGAGCCTGAGGTTTGCCGCCGAGGGGAGCGAACGCCTCTCGGAATAGAGGCTTGCTGCCGATGACATTTGTGCGGGAGCGCTTTGGATGAATCTGCGGGGAATCACAGGCAGGGGCAAAGCAGGTACGCCGGTCGAGGACGAGCACGAGATTTCCTCCATCGAGCGGACTCTGACGCTGCTGGTGGAGGGAACGGCGCTGAACATGCCGCAGATCGATGCGGACAGCTACAAGGCTTTCCGGGCGAACGTGAGCCGGCTGGCGTTGCAGATTCCGGACCGGCTGCCGGAGGAAGACAAGCTGGCACTGCTCAGGACGATTCTGCATGAGTACGAGGTCTATCGCGACGCCGCGGAGACGGCGCTGAGGGAGCGGACGGCGGGCTGGCGTGGGCTGGTGATCCTGCTCTATCGCGATCTGCTGGCCAGCCTGGGCGCGGGCGCCAACTCGCCGGAGGCCGCTGCGCTGGGCCGGGAGATTCCCACGCTGGCCTCGGCGGACGACTTGCGCGAGTGGCGGACGAGGGTGGAGGAGTTTTTGCATCCGCCCGATGCCGAGGGGCAGGCGCAGGGGCTGGCGTCGCTGAAGACGGCAGACCGCTCGACGGAGAACGACAACGCGGCCGGATTGCGCGGGGGCGGCAGCGCGGTGGAGCAGTTGAAGAGGATCATGGAGGGGCGCGGGAGCGGATTCATTGCGCTGTTCCGGCTGAGTTGCCTGGAGGTGATCAACCAGCGCTTCGGCAAGGAGGCGGTGGAGGATTGCCTGATGGCGGTCTCGGCATTTCTGACCGCGAGCCTGCACAGCGACGACCAAATCTACCACTGGAGCGACTCGTCTCTGCTTGCCATCCTGCTGGGCCGGCCGAGCGAGCAGATACTGGCGGCGGAACTGCAGCGGATTGCCTCGCAGAATCGCGAAACCAGCATCAACGTCGCGGGGCGCGCCATCATGCTGCGCATTCCGCTGGCCTTTGAACTGACCCCGATCAACCGTCTGCGCACGGCCGAAGACCTTTACCGGCTCTCAACGAAGAGCACAACCAAATGGTGAGGACCATGAACGACCTTTCTGCCCCCGTTGCTGCGGCGCCAGCCAACGCGGATCCGGATGCATACGACGAACTGCCGCTGCCCTATATCGAGATGGATGCGAGAGGCATCATTACCCGCGCCAATCGCGCCACCATGACGCTGCACCCGCTGGAGCACGGCGCGCTGGTGGGCAAGATGGCCTGGGACCTGATGGCGACAGACGAGAAGGAACAAAGCTGCGCGGCCTACATGTCGCTGATGGAGTCGGGCGACGAGCCGCCGCCTATTCTGCGCTCTCTCTATACGCGTCACGGCGAGTTTCGCACCTATGAACTGCATCGCAACCTGATCCGCGATGCGGAGGGGCAGCCGACCGGCATGCGCATGGTGTGCGTGGACGTGACCCAGGCCAAGAGGGGACTGGAAGCCGCGCAACGGGCGCGCGCGTGGATGGAAGGCGTGATGGAGTCGGTGGCCGACGCGGTGATCGTGACCGATGCGCTGGGCCTGATTCGCGCCGTGAATCCGGCCGCGGAAGCCCTGGTTGGCTGGAAGGCGCAGGAACTGATCGGCAAGGTGATCGAGAATGCGTTGCCGCTCGTGCACAATAGCTCGGAGAGCGGCTCTCAATTGAATTTCACACTGGCTCTGGAAGGCCATTGCAAGGGGAGTGCGACGATTCTCGACCGTGAGCGGCGGGAACTGCGCGTAGAGATTACAAGCTCGCCGATCGTGGACAAGGCGAGCGGGTTTACCACCGGCGTCGTGAGCGTTGCGCGCAGAGTGGCTGACCAGTAGACGTGTTGCGCCGGGTGCGCGTTCTGCGTCAGGCGGCGAGCGGAACTGTCTTCTTGCGGCGCAGTAAATACCACCCCACGCCGCACGCAATGTAGGCGAGATAGATCCACGGGATGCGCGCGTGGGTCTGGTCGCTGGCCGAGCGAAGATCGAATATCACAATCAGGATCATGACCACCACGGTGACGACGCTGAGGCCCGCGACCCAATGCGAGTGCTGGCCAAGGGCGCGGCGCGCAAAGGGCAGCGCCACGGCCACCAGCGCATAGGCGGTGAGAAAGCCGAAGACAGAGAGCGAGCCCAGCCAGTCGTACATATCCGAGCCCGCCACGCCGCGCATGGCGAGTACCGCGGTAGCCGCAAACATGAGGCCGGCGGAGATCGCAATGGCCGCGCCGGGCGTGCCGTGGCGGCGGTTGGTGCGTTCCAGAGCCGAGGGCAGCAGCTTGCTGTGCGCCATCTTCATCAGGACGCGCGCCGCTGCGGTGGTGCAGGCCAGCACGCACGCAAACATGCTCACCGCCGCGCCCAGGTCGATTCCGATGCCCAGCAGCGAGACGCCGGCCTTGGCGGCCAGCAGGTGCAGGGGGCTGGTGGAGTCGCTCAGTTGCGACGACTGGCCGCGGAAGCCCAGCACCTCGCTGTAGGAGCAGAGCATGAAGAAGAAGCCGGCGAGAATGGCGCACTGCACCACGGCTCGAGGGATGGTCTTGAGCGGTTCGCGCGCCTCGCCGCCCAGCGTGGTGGCGGCCTCGAAGCCCACAAAGCTGAACATGGAAAGCACCAGCGCGGGGCCGAGGGCGGCAACCGAGACGCCCTTCAGCCGGAACTGGTCCAGGTCGAACTGGAAGCCGAAGCGGAAGACGAGAACCACGAGCACGATGAGGATGAGGCTGACGGAGACGACTTCGATCCAGAGCATCAATTCGGCGGAGAGCTTGACGTCGCGCCAGGCGACGACGCCGGCCACGGCGCAGACGATAAAGAGCGTGACCACCGCGGGCGGCGTCCAGTGGAAGAATTGCTGCGAGAGCAGGCCTGCGTAGTAGAGCGCGCCGCCGGCCACCGATGCGCCGGTGGCGAGATAGGCCAGCAGCAAGCCCCAGGCGGCGATGACGCCGAAGGCGGGGGGCAGCGTGTCCGCGGCGTAGGTGTAGAGCGAGCCCGGCGAGGCGGAGAGGCGCGCGAATCGGCTGACGCAGAAGCCCACCAGCAGCGTGGCTCCGGTGGCCAGCAGATAGACAAACCAGGTGGCGTTGCCGGCCAGCGCAAAGACCAGCGGAATGGTCAGCGAAGACGAAGTGGAGGGCGCCATGGCGCTGACGGACTGGGCGAGGGTCTCAAGCGGGCCCAGCACGCCGGCGTGGAGACCGTAGGTTTCCTGCGGTGCGGACACTTCGCCTGCCGTGGTGGTGGGTTTGGTCACCGATCCGCCTTTCGCCGCCTGGCCGCGAGCGCGGACCATCGTGCCTGATTGTCTTCCGATAGTTCTAGTGTTATGACAGGGCGGGGGGTGCGGTCAAGGTGGGGCGCGTGATCGCCGGAGGAGCGACGGACGCGGGCGCGCAGGGTACACCGCTATACTGCATGCCATGTTCATTCGGTCGTTGTCTTGTTTGGCGAGCGTTTTTGTGGCGGCCCTGGGCGTGTGCTCCGCGGGGGCGCAGGACCACGCACGGCAGGTGTGGGAGATGCAGGAGTCGGGGACTGCGGCGGGCCTGCGCGGGATCGATTCGGTGGACGGTAAGGTGGCGTGGGCCAGCGGCAGCGAAGGGACGGTGCTGAAGACCATCGATGGCGGGGCGCACTGGCAGAGGTGCGCGGTGCCGGATGCGGCTGCCGATGGGGCGACGCTGGATTTTCGCGGCGTGCAGGCGTGGGATGCGGAGACCGCGATTGTGATGGCTTCGGGGCCGGGGGAGAAGAGTCGGCTGTATAAGACTACGGATGGAGGTAAATCGTGGGCGCTCATCTTGAAGAACCCAGACGCGCCGGATGGCTTCTTCGACAGTTTTTGGATGAAACCGAATCCGAATTGGCATGATGGAATCGTTCTCGGAGATCCTGTGAGGGGTCGGTTTGTGATCATAGAGACTGCGGATGGAGGCAGCAGTTGGCGACTTGATACCAGACACGGTCTTCGGATCAAGGCCAAGCCTATCGCAGCGTTTGCGGCTAGCAACAGCCTGATCCCGCAATTCCCGATGGGTTTCATGAGAGGCTTTGTTACCGGTGGTCCGGGTGGACCATTTCTTTTCTACCGCTGGGATGAAAAGGACTGGAAACGAAGCGCGATTCCGGTTTCGGGCGGGAGAGAAAGTTCCGGTGCGTTTTCCCTAGGCTACTGCTTCACCCGTCCTCGATGCGCCGATTGTGAACACCCCTCGGAGCAATACATGGTTGTTGTCGGCGGGGACTACACCCAGTCCAATGAAGGTTCTGCAACTGCGGCTTGGTCGACAGATGTTGGCGAGCATTGGACCGCTTCCACCAAGCCGCCGCATGGCTACCGTTCGGCTGTTCAATGGAGCGAAGCCCTCAAAGCCTGGATCACCGCTGGCACAAACGGCTCAGATATCAGCCGCGACGATGGGCGCACATGGGAGCCGCTGGACGATGGGAACTGGAATGCGCTTTCGCTGCCCTTTGTGGTTGGGCCCAGAGGGCGCATTGCGCGGCTGAATGCAGACGCGGTTCCACCTGCGCATAAATGATCCGGGCAAAAAAGCAATCAAAACTGCAATGGCGCAGCTCAATGAGCCGCGCCATTGCCCGATTGTCGCCGTGCACGCTCACTTGCTCACGGCAGGCTTGATCAGGTCGTCCAGGTAGTCGGGCTTCTGTTCGTCGCGGACGAGGTGCGGGTAGCGCGCGCCGCCGTGGTAGTTGATGGTGGCGGTGTTGATGTAGTCGTCGGTGACGAAGAGAAGCGTGATCGGCTGGGAGGAATCCTTTGAGGCTTTGATGGCGTCGTCGAGCAGGTCGTGCGTGTAGACGCGGCCGTTGACGCCGATGACTTTCATGCCCGAGGAGATGCCGGCTTCAAACGCGGGGCTGCCGACGATGGAGTCGCCCACGCTGCCGTCGGGGCCCAGTTGCAGGCCGATGGAATAAATGTCGCTTGGGGCGCCGCGGCGGCCGGTCAGCTTGGAAGGCTCGCCGTCGAAGACGACCTTCCAGCCGCCGTTCTCAATGCCGCCGGTGGGCGCTTCGGGCGCGGTGGAGTTGAGCCGCGTGTGCAGGAACGTGGCCCAGTCGAAGGGCGCGATGGCGTTGAGCGCTGCTACCAGTTGGTCGAAGGTGTAAGTCTTGACCTCAGGCCCGTTGTTGGGTCCGCCGTGGAAGGCCTTGCAGAAGTCGTCGATGGATTTCTCACCCTTCGACTCGCGATGAATGATGGTCGCCACTTCAAGCCAGAGCAGGTTGCCTTCGTCGTAGTAGTCGGTGCCCCGGCGCCAGGTGAACCAGCCTCTTGCGAAGCCCAGGCCGGGCTCGCCGATGGCGGTGTCGAGCAGAGGACGCCAGGTGCGACCGGGGCGTCCGGGGCCGAGCGAGGCGGCGATGCTGGCAAGATATTCGTGATATTCCTCCGGCGTCCAAAGGCCGCCGCGCGCGGCCAGCATGGGGCCGAGGTAATCGGTGAGTCCCTCGTAGCCCCAAAGCAGGTCGGTCTCCATGGGCTGTTCGTAGTAAGGCACGGCGAGATCGGCGGGACGGCGGAATTTGCCGTTCCAGGAGTGTACGAACTCGTGCGCCAGCAGGCCGCCGAGCGCCATGCCCGCGCCGGGCGAGATGAGCGTGCGCTCGGGCAGGCGGCTGTCGTTGGACTCGTGATGCTCCAGGCCGAAGTGGGCCACGTGATCGCTGAGAGTGAGCAGGAAGTGATAGTCGCGATAGTGGCGCGTGCCGAAGAGCTTGCCCGACTCGGCAACAAGGTTCGTCATTTGCTTCTGGTTGTCGGCGCTGATGTTGAGAGCGATGGCGCTGTCGGCGACTAGGTCGAGCTCGTGGTGGATGGGCTCGCCGGGAGGGGTGATGTCTATGGCGCGATAGAATTCGCCGGCGATGACGGGCGAATCGACCAGTAGATCGAGCGAGATGGGCTTGAAGGAGATCAGATTGCCGGATTGCGAATCGATGGGCAGCGGCGTACCGAACTTCCAGCCATCGGGCAGGATGAGTTTGGCTTCGTAGCTCAACTGCTCTGCGGGGATGCCGGCGGGATAGAGAACGACATCGTTCCATTCGAGGACGGTGAGTTTGTCGGTGGCGGAGTTGCCGTCGGGCTCGATGAAGTCGAAGCTGGCATCGAGCTTGCTGACTCCGTCGGGAATGTCGACGTGAAAGGTGAAGGTATCGAGCGTGTCGCGCACCCAGGGAATGACCTTGCCATTAGTTTCGAACTTGAGGCCGGTGACGCTGGAGATAGGGCCGTTGGGTCCGTGCTCGCCGGGAATCCACTTGGGGTAATAGATGGTGAGCGGGCCGGGCTTGACCGGGATCACCTCATGCGAATTCAGCAGCTTCTGCCTGGTTCTGGCGGCGTCGACCGTGAGCGAGATGGTTTCAGCGGCGAGCGCGGCCGAAACGGCGAGCACCAGAACCAGGGCAAGCGACAGCAATGAGCGGAACGCGGAGCGTTGCATGCGAAGACTCCTTTGGGGAAACGGAAAAAGCTCTATCCGTGGATGATACCGCCGCAGATGGCGGCCTGTTTACCAGCGAATTGCGACACGTCAGCTCGCGGGCGCGCTGGGGCGAACGGGCGCCGCGCATCCTTCTCCTGCAACCGTGGTCCATTCGCGCACCTGCCATCGCTTCACGATGCCGTTGGTCACATACGGATCGACCCTGGCAAAGTTCTCCGCGATTTCGGGCGAGGCGCCCTTGAACACGATCACGACACCGTCCACGGGATTGGCCAGCGCGCCACCCAGGACCAGTTCTCCGCGCTCCACCGCTTTCCAGGCCAGTTCGAGGTGGGCATTGCGAAACTCGGCACGGCGAGAAATGTAATCGTCGCCTACTTCGTAGAACAGAAGGTAATGCACGCGAGTACCTCCGTTTCCGGTGGAGTTGCCGTCCGGGGTTTAGCCCATGGCGGCGAGGACGGCGTCGGCGAACTGGGTGGTGCCGGCGGCGCCGCCCACGTCGCGGGTGAGGGTCTTGCGTTCGGCATAGACGGTTTCAAGAGCGGTCTGCGTCTTGTCGGCGGCGGCATCTTCATCGAGATGGCGCAGCATGAGGATGGCCGACTGCAGCAGGGCCGTGGGGTTGGCAATGTCCTTGCCGGCGATGTCGGGAGCGGAGCCGTGGACGGCCTCGAAGATGGCGCACTCGTGGCCGAGGTTGGCGCCGGGGACCAGCCCGAGCCCGCCGACCAGACCCGCGCAGAGGTCGCTGACGATGTCGCCGTAGAGGTTCTCCAGCAGCAGCGTATCGTACTGGTAGGGATTCATGACCAGCTGCATGCAGGTGTTGTCGATGATGTGTTCGCCGTAGAAGATTTCGGGGAAGCCCTCGGAGACCTTGCGGGCGCAGCGCAGGAACAGGCCATCGGACAGCTTCATGATGTTGGCCTTGTGGATGGAGTGGATCTTCTTGCGGCCGTGCTTGCGCGCGTACTCGAAGGCGAATTTGGCGATGCGCGTGGAGCCTTTTTCCGTGATGACCTTGATGGCTTCGACCACGCCGGGGACGACCTCGTGCTCCAGGCCCACGTACTCGCCCTCGGTGTTTTCGCGCACGATGATCAGGTCCACGCCGGGCCAGTGGGTGGCCAGGCCGGGAAGGTTCCTGATGGGACGGAAGTTGGCGAAAAGGTCGAACTTCTTGCGCAGTGTGACATTGATGCTCTTGAATCCGCCGCCGATGGGCGTTGTGACCGGGCCCTTGAGCGCGACCTTGTTGCGCTCGATGGATTCGTAGAGCGCCGTGGGGATGTATTCGCCGAAGATTTCAAAAGCCTCGGCGCCGGCGGCGAAGCGCTCCCACTCGAATTGGACGCCGGTGGCTTTGAGGATGCGGACCACCTGCTGTGTCACTTCCGGGCCGATGCCGTCGCCGGGGATGAGAGACACCTTGTGGGTTTTCGGGTCGGACATTTCTTCCCTTTCGAGCTGAGAGCTCGGTTCACTTCTTTGCTTTGCCGCTACGTCCGCCCAGCAGGCCTTCGAGCTCTTCCTTGAATTCGCGGACATCCTTGAAGTCGCGGTAGACGGAAGCGAAGCGGATGTAGGCGACGGTGTCGAGAGTCTTGAGCTGCGTCATGATGAGCTCGCCCACTTCCGCAGTGGTGCGCTCTCGCTCGGGAGCGTCCATCAAAAAACTCTCGGTGGCGTCGACGATGGCTTCGAGCTTGCTGGCCGGGACGGGACGCTTTTCGCAGGCGCGGAGCAGGCCGCTCAGGACCTTCTGGCGATCGAAGCGCTCGCGGCGGCCGTCTTTCTTGACCACCATGTAGGGGATCTCGTCGATGCGCTCGTATGTGGTGAAGCGGCGGTTGCAGCGCTCGCACTCGCGGCGACGGCGGATGGAGTCGGCTTCCTTGCTTTCGCGCGAGTCGACGACGCGATCCTGACCGAAACCGCAGTAGGGACATTTCATGTTGGTTAGATTTTAAGGCATGGGAAGGGTGGTGCGAGGGGTCAGGGATCAGGGAACTGGAATCAGGAGCGCTTCGCTGGCGGCGGCGGTCAGTGTGTCGAGGGAGAGGAGGTAGGCGGTGAAGGCGGGGAGCACGTCGCCCATATGCCAGAGCAGCTCGGCGTTGTCCCAGGCGGCCTCGCGCGCGGCGCTCATGCTGAAGGCGGCGATCTTGTCGTTCAGGTCCGAGATCGCCGGGAGGCTGTCGCCGAGAAGGCGCAGGTGCATGTCGATTTCGGCCTGGTGGATGAGACCGTCGAGGGTGGTGTTGAGCGCGGTGAAGTCGGTGTATTGGGTGGTGGAGTGCTGCGGTTCGATCTGGTCGGCGCGGCAAAGGGTGAGCACGGCCTGGGGCAGATCGTGGTTGATGTGCGCGTTCATGCCGGCCAGGGCGAACTGAATGCGGGCCAGCTCTGTCTGGTTGCGACGCGAGAAGAGCGCCTGCCAGCAGCCGGGAGTGGACCTTCCCGCGAGCGAGGTCTGGATGGCGCGGAAATAGTAGCCGGCAAAGACGACGTCGAGCGAAGCCATCCAGGCGGAGTCGATGAAGCCGTTGGCGTTGACCCGCGCCTCGACTGCCTCCGTGACCTGCATGTAGAGCAGGTTGAACCACTTCAGGCCGTCGCCGTCGATGCAGTGCGCATCGATGATCTGCATGATGGAGACCACATCGGCGATGGTTTGCGGTGTGGCTTGGACGGCGGCGAGCAGGTCGGGGTCGTAAGGGAACATGGTGGGTCATTCTAGCGTGAGGCGTGCGCGGTTGGGAAGCGGCGTTGACAGGCAACCGTGCTGCTGCAACACTGTTTGTCCATGGAAGTCCCATTCACGCCTGAGCAGGAGGCGCAACTGGCGCGCATTGCCCGCGATGAGCGCGTAACGCCGGTGCAGTTGGTGCAGGAAGCCGGGCTGCGGCTGATCGAGGACGATGCGCGCTTTCGCACGGCAATGCTCAAAGGAGCCGGACAGAATGACGGCGGACTGTTCGTCGCGAAGCCCGAGATAGATGCCACGTGGCTGCCGGAACTGAGTGCCCCACAGATCAGAGAGGCGTCACCGAAGCTCTGCCCGGTCTGCGGATACCGGTTCAAAGGCAAGGGATGGGACGGAATCGATGCGCATTGGCGAGCCAGGCACGAAGCCACCCTGCCCTATGAGAGGGCATGGCCGTTGATTCGATCGGGAAGGTACGGGTTTCGAGCGCTCCGCTAGGAAACGGGCTCCGCAGGCAGTTTGGCTGCAAAAGCCTTGCGCCTGAAGCGCGGGCGGCGCGTTCGGACGGCGGAGAAAACAGGCTATGAGTACGGCCTTGCCAGTGCTATCCTGCTCTCGGAAGCGCCATGAACAGCCTCGTCGAACGCAATCTCGAAGAAATCACCCGCCTTTGCCGGGAGTACCGGGTGCGGAGGCTTGCGGCCTTCGGTTCCATCCTGCGCGGGGACTTTGACCCAGAGCGAAGCGATGCTGATTTCCTGGTGGAGTTCGAGCCAGTCCCGGTTGCGGTGCGGATGCGTAATTATCTCGGCTTGCGGGAGGCTCTCGCCTCTTTGCTGCGCCGGCCCGTGGACCTGGTCGAGGACGGGGCGATTCGGAACCCGTACATACTCAAAAGCGTTGCAGAGCAAGAGCAAGTGTTGTATGCAGCGTGACGCCAAGGCCTATCTTTGGGACATCGCGAGTGCAGCCGACAGCATTCGCGCCTTCACAGCGGGCAAGGATTTAGACGCCTACCTGCAGGATGAGCTGTTGCGCGCGGCTGTCGAACGCAAGTTCGGGATCATTGGGGAAGCACTCTCCCAACTGCTGCGCAGTTTTCCTCTCTATCGTGACAGGATTACGCTGGTCGGCGATATTGTCGCCTTCCGCAACCAGATTGTTCACGGCTACGCAACGGTGCGGGACGATATGGTCTGGGAGATTGTGCAGTTCTACCTGCCCCGGATGCAGGCGGAGGTTGGGGAATTGCTCGCCGAAGCGGACAGCCAGGTCCTAACCAGCTCATCGGACTACGCAAGGGCCATAAAACCTGAGTTGATTTGCCACGCCGATTGGAGCAAGAGCGCCAAGAAACGGTGGTGCGCCGAGGCGATCTTGCAGAAAGATGGGAGATACGCGATTGGAGCGCCACAACCTGTCGGCCCTGCGGGGGACTTTGTCACTCTCATTCGAAAACGAATTGGGCCGGAGGGCCGGCCAAAGGGGACCTTCAATGGACGAAAAAGAACTGTTGGCAGTCATCACAAAATCAGGCTGGAAAGGGGCCTGGGAAGAGCAGATTGAAGGACTGCTTTCGAAGATTCGACTCCTCGAAACGAAGGGAAGATACAGAAAGCTCCTGACAAGTCTGAGCGCAGCCAACGATAGGAACAACCTCTTGGCTTCTGTATTAGAAGCAACGATCGCATTCCAATTCGAGTCAGCAGGAATTGAACTGAAATACGAAATTCGGCAAGACCCCGACAAGGGCGGCTCAATCGACTTTTGTTGGAAAACAGCCACGGGAAGAACAGCCTATATAGAGGTGCGCCTCCTCCAGCAGGACAGGGCCACAGCCGATTCAATCGCTGACCAACTTCAAATCGCCAACGCGTACCGAATCGCCAAGAACGGCCAAGACGAAATGCAGGATATTGTCCGCGTTCAGCGGGCGATATTGGAAAAGGTCCAGAAGGCCGAGGGAGTCCCAACGAAATTTGTTACCACGAATCCGAATGAGATTAACATTGTCGCAGTCGACGCCTCACAAATCATATTGGGGGCATTCGACACAGACGACTGTAAACTTGTCGCGCTTGGAGACCCCGCTGTTAATTCTGTCTGTCGCCGTGGGATTTTTGGCCTGTTTCAAGAGCCGATACCGGTGGATCCCGAGTTCATCCAATCGCGAGCGCAATCCTTTAGCCACCTCCGAACGACCTTGCACGGACTTATGTTTCTTTTCAGGCGACCGCAGATGGACTCTTTTCGTTACTCCCTCTCGCAATTCCTGATCTGGAATCGTGCGTTAATCGACGAAAGAACAGCAGAAGCCATCTCCAATGAGATCGAAGTCGCTCTCCCAATGCGATCAGAGTAAGTTCGTGCGGGAAACAAGCCGAATGTACCTCTTTGTTGATGTCCACGCGAGGAGGCACTGTCAGTTTTGTCTAACGGGGTATTGTATCGTCAAGGTAGGTCATTATCTTCATTACTCCATCGTCGATCCTATCGGCACTTATGACGATTATCCAATGACCCGAAATAATCGTGGCATCGGTGCCGCAGGATGTAATCTGTTCGACAGGTCGCTTAATGTCCATCCTAAGCAGGATCGAGATCGCGGAGGACTTTCCATTGCCACCCTCGTCATCTACCGACACAATTTCCATAGTGGGCATCATTGAGCCTGGTGCGATGGGGTGCTCCACTGCCAGCTGATACCGAACAGACTTTGTAATTTCCTCACGAAGTTTGTAGACAAGTTTGGCGCCAACCGGATCGTCTCCATTGTGAAGAATACGTATCGCCGTCTTGGCAACAGGCTGTGCGTGCTTCGTCTGACCATGAGCCAGGCTGCTCGACAAAACAAGGATGGTGACTGCAACCAAACGCTTTGCTCTCATTCGCTAACCTCCAAGAGCCGGGAACCCATATCTCGATTTTAAGATGTGGGATTGAATCGCCTCAAGCCGCCTTCTTCATCTGCAACGTCACGCACAGCCCGGCGCAAGCGCTACCCCAGCCTGCTGACCTTCACGGGCAGCTTATCGTAGTCCACGCTGCCGAGTCCCCGCGCAGCAGCCATGTGCAGGTATGGCAACTCCTCGGGGTCGAGGTTCCACCAAGCCTTGGCCACGTAGGCGTCGAGAGCGACGGGATCGGTACCGGCGACCATGGTCTTCTTCAGGGCTACGTCCTCCAGGCTGCCGCCGGTGGGGCCGTTGCGGAGCAGGATGCGGTAGCCGTCAAGTAGCGTGACCGTGGGGAGCATGAAGTTGGCCAGGTCGGCCAGACTCTGATGAATCTGCTGGTGGAGCCGGTTGCGCTGGCCGCCCAGGATGCCGTACCAGTTCTTCATCCCCAGCGTGACGCCCACCAGGCTGTGGTGCTTCGCGATGGGCAGGTTGATGATCTTATCGGCCTCGAGGAAGGGCGTAAAGACAGGCCAGCTCTTGAGCACAACGCCACCGAGATCGACCTCGCGATAAAGCTCGGGGTCGGGCAGGATGACCTCGGCTCCCTCGGCGCGTGCTGCAGCCTGGATGCCGGAACGCTGAAAGCAGCGGCGCGGCTCGTTGCAACTGACGTCGGTGACGATCACGCGTTTGGCTCCTGCCTGCCAGCACTGCCGGACGACCTCGGCAACCACTTCCGGGTTGGTATTTGCGGCTTGCTCCGGGGTGCGGTCCCAGGCGATGTTGGGCTTGAGAACCACCACGTCCTGGCGGCTGATGAAACGCCGAATGCCGCCCAGGTCGGCTAGCGCGCGCTGGACGAGGGCATGCGGTTCGCCGCCTTGAACCACGGTGAGATGCGGGAGTTGTGGGCTGCTTCCGCTTTGACTGGCGCTGACGCGATGGTCCCGACGAGCCTCTTCGGCGAGAGTGGGAACCGGCCGAAAGCTGTGCCGGCTCAGCCACGCAGCCGCCGCCCCGGCGCCCGCGGCCACGCCGCCCACGCGCAGCAGTTGCAGCATGGCCTCGCGGCGGCTGAGAGGCGCCGCATGGGATTGCTTGTCGAGATCGGTTTGCCCTGCCATCGTTGTCCTTCCGCTCAGATTTCCACCAGGTTGATGCGTTCGGGGCTGTTGACGCCCAGCTTGTGGTTGGCGTCGGCGGCAGTGGCGATATAGCGAGGCGGCCTGCCCACGGCTTCGAGAGTGGGCATGCCCACTTCGGCGCGCTTGCGCTCGATCATCTGCCACGCGGTGTGGTCGATGGCCACGCGGTCTTCGCCGACGATGAGGGCGTTGGGCTGCCAGAGACGCTCGGGATGGAACCCGGGGCCGCCGTCATAGACGGAGGTCATGGCATCGCCGATGGTGAAGCGGACCTTCTCGCGGATGACGGGAACGGCGTTCAGGTCGGCCACACCCGGGTTGCAACCGCCGCTGTGCAGGTCCTGCGGGCGGCTGAGGACACCGTACATATTCTTCATGGCGAAGGTGACCCCGGCGCCGCTGTGGTCCTTGAGGATGGGAACGCCGATGACCATGTCGCACTGGCGGGTGAGGATATTGGAGAGGTAAACGCCAACGCCCGCACCGCAGGCCACGGCTGCTTCCTCAAAGCCGGACACATCGGAGCCGTAGCAACGGACGCGGCTGGGATCGGTCGAAATAGTCAGGCCGCACGCCTCAAGGTCGCGGGCATTGCGGTCCCAGACAATGATGTTGCCTGGCTTGACGCCGGCCTGCTGCAGGCGCTCCGCGATGGCCATCACCAGGACCGCGTGGCTGGAGATGCCCTTGCCACCAAGGCCGTTGGTCTTGAGGCCGATGACCTTGTCGACAGGCACAATGCGCTTCCAGGCTTCGACCGGGTTGTCGCGCCCGGTGTAGTGCGCGATGGCGCGATCGAGCAGAGCCAGAACGCGCTTTTCGTCGAGCCGGCCGGTTGGGCCATGGAGAGCCGGGTCGCGGGCAACGACGACCTTCGACTTGGCGGCGGCTTGCTGGTCAAGCGCAGCGGCCAGCCCAAGCTTGTCCGCCGTGGCGGACGAGCCCAGCACCAGGGCTCCCGTTGCTGCTGTCTTCAGAAAATCGCGGCGGCTTTTCATTGCTTTCCTCGCATCCGTTTCAGGGCCGGCGTACCGGCCGGTAAGCTTACAGTTTCGCTTCCACGCCGTGCGCCAGCGCCAGCAGCGCCTGCGGTGTGTCAGGCGCGGATTCATACGCAACAATGCGGACCAGGTAGGGTCCTTTGCGGAAGGCGACGCTCTGCGCGTAGGCGATGCCTGCATCGCCGAGTTGAACAGTCTTGGCGTCCTTGGTCTGGCCGGTCTCGAGAATCTTGCGGGCGCCATCGGGGCCGCTCATGGTGTGTACATCGACCACGGCTTCCAACTGGCCCTGGTACTTGTAGTCGGCCGTTGACGTGGTTACCACGCCGGCGGAGATGTACTGCTCGGCGTCGCCATCGATGTACTGGTAAAGGTTCTTTGCGTCGAAGGTGCGTGTGTCGCCGGTCTTCTCCCATCCGGCGACCGTGCCCGATGCAGGGAACGGGTCGCCGGCCTTCTTCTTGCAACCTGTGAGAGCGGCAACGGCGGCGATACCGATGACGACCGTTGCGAACATCCAATGCCTGGAGTGAAAAATCACTTGGGCGGTCTCCTCTATTTGCGGTTGAGCAGAATCTGGCTGCCCGGCGAACGGCTTTCGCCGATGCTGGTGACGTACACGGCGGGGTGCTCCTGCAGCGGGCAGGCGTACTCGCATGCGCCGCAACCAACGCAGCGGCTGGGATCGACGCGTGGCTGCTTGAGTGTTTTCGTGTTGCCGGCGGAGTCGACCACCTGGGCCTCCTGAACGTAGATGGCTTTGGGCGAGACCGGGCACCACTCCTCGCACACAATGCAGTCGGTGGCCATGGCCCAGGGCAGGCAGCGGCCACGGTCATAGAAGGCTGTGCCGAGGCGGATGGGCTGGCTCGCCGCGGCGGACTTGCCTTCGGTTGTGCCTGCGCCGACCACCCAGCCTTTTTCCCTGGGGGTGATTTGCCAGATGGCGCCGGTAGGGCAGACATCGGAACAGAGCACACAACTGGGCTCGCAGTAGCCGATGCGGGGGACCAGCGTGGGGGTCCAGAGGCCTTCCAGACCTGCCTGGTCGAGCGTGGGGTGGATGGCGGTGTTGGGGCAGACTTTCATGCATTCGCCGCAGCGAATGCAGCGGGAGAGGAAGTCGGGCTCGTCCAGCGAACCTGGCGGCCGCAGCAGGCGCTCATGCCTGCTTTTCCCCAGCCCGGTGTTGGCGCGCATCAGCGGAACCACGACGGCTCCGGCAGCCAGGCCGGTGATGGTGCGGCGGCGGCCCAGGTCGGGGCTGACGACTTCCTTTTCGTTACGGAAGAAGCGGAACTGGAGGCTGTCGTGAGGACAGGATCCGACGCAGTTCATGCACATCAGGCACTCGGATTTGCGCCAGGGGAAGCCGCCGATCGGGTCGTCTCCTCCCTGGCAGCTGAGCAGGCAGCGGTTGCACTTGTCGCAGGCGGCGGGGTCTTTGTGCAGGCCCAGGACGGACCACCGGGAGACAGCGCCGAGAAGAGCGCCGAGCGGGCAGAGGCCGCGGCACCACAGGCGGGTGATGCGGAGACTGGCCAGAAGAATGGCGAAAAACAGAACTCCGAGGATCAACCCCTGGGAAAAGTGGGGCTGGCGGAAGTCGAGCACGAAAAAGAGGAGAATCGAATGGAGGATTTCGCCGGTGTTTTTAATGAAAGCGACGTGGCTATGTTCGAGCGGCAGCAGGACGGCGCGCGCGGCGGCGTTGAAGGCAGGCAGCAATGAAAGACCAAAAGACCGGACGAGCAGGCTGAAGGGGTCGAGCCAGCCGATGGCCGCGGAGCCGAAGCAGGCGGCGACCAGGCCGGCGATGAGGACCACGTATTTGCCGGTTTGCCAGCGCTTGTAGCGGTTCGAATCGATGCGCTGCTTCCCGCGTTTGGACTCAGAGGGCATGTTGGCGACGAAGTGTTGCAGGGTGCCCAAGGGGCAGATCCAGCCGCAGAAGAACCGGCCCAGGAAGAGCGTTGGGATGAGGATGACCAGGCTGAGCAGCAGGCCGCGATAGAGAGCGTGGCTGGCCAGGGCGTTCACGAGGGCGACGAGTGGATCGAGAAGGAAGAAGAGACGCACCGGGGCGCGGAGATGGATGTCGCTGGTGGCGCCGGGAACAGGGCGCAGCGAGGTGAAGATCAGGAGCGCGAGGAAGAAGAGCAGAAAAAAGACCTGCGAAATCCTGCGCAACTTCGGCAACCTGGAACGGGCCACGTGTCTCCTCTGCACGCCGCGAGGCGGACGTTTTTGCTTGTACTTGAAAATGATTGGCGCGTGGGAGGACCGCGGGCGGTGATCTGCGTCACAGGATGGTGGTCCGGTGTGACGACTTGGCTGGACCTGTGACATAATCTGTTCCGCTGACCAATCATGAAGAGAAAATGCCTCAGCTTGACACTCCTATTTCTCCTTGCAGGCCCAATTTCGGTTGCGCCTGCGGCAAGCCAAGAGGAAGCCCCCTCCGGCTGGCTTGTGCGCGATCTCCCGTTCCGGGTGCTTAACGTCACCAGCAATGGCTCAGCTCTGTGGGCATGTGGGTCCAACGAATCCCTCGCAGTTTCAGCGGATGCTGGAGTGCACTGGCAGGTGAAGCACCAGGCGGCGGATGGCGGGCTACTGCTAAACGTGGGGTTCGCGAATGAGAAGCTTGGCTACGCATCTGGCACGGGCGGTTTGGTCCTGATTACCGAGGATGCTGGCGAAACCTGGAGTCAAAAACCGGCAGGCACTTCGACCGTTTTGCAGATTTCATTTGCCGATTTGCAGCATGGTCTGATTCGAACTCCAGCATCTTTGATGTTCACCGCGGATGGAGGAGGAAGCTGGTCTGCTGTTTCCGCAGGAGACAGTTCAGAAGTGCTAAAGACCAACCCCTTCACGTTTTCTCTTGTCGCTCTCGATACCAACCACATGGGAGTGATGCTGAAAAGTGGCGCCGCGCAGTATGAGTCGCAATCCTTCCTTGTCACTGAAGACTCGGGGAAGTCCTGGCATGTTGTCGACATACCGAATACGACCCTATACAGCTTCCTTCGTGTCGGAGATAAATACTGGACGGTTGGAACAGAGGTGATCCACAAGGAACAGAAGGGCGGCGGCTACGCCGTCCCAGTAGCATTCTACTCATCAGACGGGGAGAAATGGAGCCATTCCACCAGCGACCTCTCCGCCTGTGGACCAGAAATGTGCGTTGCTTGCACTGCTCAAGGCTGTCTTTCAGCGAATGGAGCGATCACAGACCCTTTCCTGGACAGGACGAGCTACAAATCGTTCCCTCCCAATCAAAAACTGACACCGAAATGGGCCGCTGCTGGCTCATCTGTGTGCTCCGTGGGAGACAAGCTCCAATGCGCTGAATTGAAAACTGTGACGCAACCCGCCCGCGGGGATGGGACCGTCCCGGCTGCCGTCGCGCCTGGCCCATTGGGGATGACGGCACACCAGGGCCCAAATTGCATCGTCTGCGCGATGGACCATATTCTCATCGACCAGAAGGCACAGGGCGTCTTCACGATTAAGCTGGAACTTCACATCGCCAAGAATGGAACAGTCACAAACGTCCAAGCCGACGGCGCCCCAACGCCGGAGATTAAATCTCGAATCGAACAGCAAGCCGAACAGTGGATATTTGAACCTTACCTCAAGAATGGCGCTCCGGTTAATCTCGATCTGAGCACAAACATTCATGTGAATGTCATAAAGCCTCGTTGAAAGCATATGAACCAAGTGCGCACAAAGAGTTGGCCCTTTCAGTTCCCCGGCCCCATTAGGAGGCTTCTCCGTCATTGCAGAATCCAACCGTCCCGGACTGGTCACTCACAGCCGGTTGATCAGCGATGCGATGCAGGCGGCGCCAAACCCGTTGTCGATGTTGACCACCGAAACGTTGGGCGAGCAGGTGTTCAACATGCCGAGCAATGCCGCGACGCCACCGAAGGATGCGCCATAGCCGACGCTGGTCGGTACAGCCAGGACCGGAGCGTTGACCAGGCCGGCGACGACCGTTGGCAGAGCACCCTCCATGCCGGCGCAGACGATCAGCACCCGGGCAGCCTGCAGCGAGCTTTTTTGAGCCAGCAGGCGATGGATGCCGGCCACGCCTACGTCCGCGATGAGTTCAACCGTGTTGCCCATCAGGCGCGCGGTCACCACGGCTTCTTCGGCCACGGGCAGATCGCTGGTGCCGGCGCAGACTACGGCGATCATCCCCTTGCCCGGAGCGGCCGGCGATTGCGTGAGCGTGATGCAGCGGGCGGTTTCGTGGTACTCGGCGCGGATTTCCCTCTCTTCCGGCTCAAGGTCGCGGATGGCGCGAAACATATCGGCGGAGGCGCGCGTAGCAAGGACGTTGCCACCGTGCTGGGCCATCCGGGCAAAGATATGCGCAACCTGCTCTGGGGTCTTGCCGGCGGAAAAAATGACCTCGGGCATGCCGGTGCGCAGCGCGCGATGATGATCGACCTTGGCGAAACCGATGTCTTCGAAGGGCATGTTGCGGAGGCGGTCGAGGGCGTCGCTGACGTCGGTGCGGCCCTCGCGCACTTCGTTGAGCAGCGCCTCGATTTGCGTGCGATCCATCAGGACTCCTTTGCTTTGTCGCCGGCTGCGTAGATGCGCATGGCTTCCTGCATGACCTGCTTAAGGGGGAGCCCGTGCTGCTCGGCGATGACGTGGCAATCTTCGTACTCAGGCGAGGCGTTGGCGACTTTGCCTGAGGGCCAGCGGGCGATCTTGATTTGCACGCTGCCCCAGGGAGTGTCGATCTTGAGAAACTCGCGGGCCAGGGCGACCTTGTTTTCGATGCGCCAGTGGAGGCCGATGGTGGTGGTTTCGCGGAAGATGAGATCGCGCAGCGCAGGGACGAGATCGGGGCGGCAGAGCACGGTGAGCTGCACGCCGGTGCGGCCCTTCTTCATTTGCACCGCCACGCGATAGACATCCCACGCGCCGGAAGCCAGAAGCAATTCGCTGACGTAGCCGACCAGTTGCGGGCTGGAGTCGTCGATCACCGTCTCGATGATGGCGATGGATTCGTGCTCGCCAGAGGAGCCATCTTCTGTCTCCCCGACGAGCAGGCGAAGCAGATTGGGCGCGCCGGGCGTGTCGCGGCCGCCGGCCCCGTAGCCTGTTGCCTTGATGCGCAGGGCGGGGAGCGGAGCGTAGGACACTTCGAGCATGCGCAAAACAGCTGCGCCGGTTGGGGTGACGCGTTCCATGGGTGGGCCGGCGGCGTAGACGGGCGCATCGCCGAGCAGGGCGAGAGTTGCGGGCGCGGGCACGGGAAGCGTTCCGTGCTGGCAGACGACGGTCCCGCTGCCCACGTTCAAGGGCGACGCAAGCCAGTGATCGATGCCGAGGGCTTCGCATCCGGCGGCGGCGCAGACAATATCGACGATGGTGTCAACGGCGCCGACTTCGTGGAAGTGGACTTTCTCGACGGGGATGGAATGGATGGCGGCTTCGGCTTCGCCGAGAAGCTCAAAGGCGCGGATGGAGCGGGCTTTCACCGGCTCACTCAGCGGGGCCGATCGGATGATGGCAAGAATGGACGAGAGATGACGATGGGGAGTGTGCGCATGGGAGGGACGCGTGTGTGGCTCGTGGGAATGCTCCGCATGAGCATGCGCTTCGTGCGAGTGTTCGGCCTCGGAATGGGGGTGATGCGACTCATGCGCCGCATGGTCGGGGGTGACGACGTCCACTTTGGTTGCGGCAATGCCGCCGCGCATCACCTTGCGCACTTCCAGTTGAGCGCCCACATTCAACACAGCGGCGGTTTGCTCAAGATGGGTGAAGGGAACGCCGGCATCAACCAGCGCGCCGAGCAGCATGTCTCCGCTAATGCCGGAAAAGCATTCAAGATATCCAATACGCATCGCAAGTGATTCTAAACTGTCCGCTAGGCGCCGCGCCGGGCAAGGATCTCGGCGGGCAGGATTGCGTTCATCGAGCCGGAGCGGAAGCCGGTGCAGTCGAGCGTGACGTACTGGTAGCCGGCCTGTTTGAGGGCCGCGGTGATGGCGTCAAGCACCTCCATGGAGAGGGCGCGGGGCAGCTCGGCGCGAGCGATTTCAATGCGGGCCAGATCGCCGTGATGACGGACGCGGAGTTCACGAAAGCCTAATTGGCGCAGGCTCTCTTCGGCGCGCTCCACCTGTTCGAGGACCTCTCGGGTGACGGTGCGGCCGTACTCGACGCGGGAGGCCAGGCACGGAGCAGCCGGGCGATCCCACAGCGTGTAGCCGGCCGCCTTGGCGAGCGAGCGCACCTCTACCTTGGTGAGGCCTGCTTCGGCCAGTGGCGCCAAAACGGCATGCTGCTCCGCGGCGCGCTGCCCCGGGCGGAAGTCGCGGGTGTCGTCGGCGTTCATGCCGTAGGCGATGTGCGAAAAGCCCAGCTTCGCGCCCAGCGATTCCATGACGGCGAAGAGCTCGTCCTTGCAGTGGAAGCAGCGATTCGCGTCGTTGCGCTGATACTCGGGGCGCTCCAGTTCGTCCGTAGCAACGACGTGCAGCGGCATCTGAAGGGAATGGGCGAAGGCACAGGCCTGCTCCATGTCGCGACGCGCAAGGCTGGGCGAATCGGCCAGCACGGCAAGCATGCGAGGGCCGAGCACGCGATGCGCCGTAGCCGCAAGGAAGGCCGAATCCACACCGCCGGAGTAAGCAACCATAAGGTTCGGCAACTGGGCCAGCCGGGCTTCGAGGGCGGCCAGGCGCGAGGCTGTTTCCGATTCGTTGACGGAGGGATTTCGCAATCTGTCGGCTTCTGGGAGATCGGTTTGTGCACTCGCCGCCATGGGCCAGATTATATCCTTTTGACGACGCCGGAAGTATTGTTCCGGGCGCGCAAGAGCCTACTGAAGTAGGATTGCAACAGATTTCAGGAGAGTTGTGTGCCTTCGGGAGCAGAGTATGAAGATTGGCGTAAGCGCATTCGCATGGACCACCAAACTCAATAAGACGCATCTGAACCTCTTCCCGGCGATTCGCGAGCATGGGATCGAGGGGTTCGAGATTGCCATGTTCGATCCTGCCGATCTCGACGCGAGTCAGCTTCGGCATGCGTTCGAGGCGAACGATCTGGAGTGTACAGTTTGCGCAATTCTGCCGGCCGGAATCAATCCCATTGCCCCGGACGCGACGGACAGAAAGAAGGCCCTGGCGCACCTTGTGCGATGCGTTGAAACGGCGGCGGAGATGGGCGCGCATCGCATGGGTGGGCCGTTGTATGCACCGATCGGCTATCTTCTAGGCAGGCGGCGCACGCCGGACGAATGGCGATGGGCGGTGGAGTGCTTTCAGGCTCTCGGCGAAGTGCTCGACCGCAATAAGATGGAACTCGGAATCGAGCCTGTGAACCGATCCGAGACGTTTTTTCTCAACACGGCACACGAAGCCAAGGCGTTTTGCGAAGAGGTCGCGCATGCGCGCGTGGGCGTGCTGATAGACACGTTCCACGCCAATATCGAGGAGAAGAACATTGCCGACGCGGTGCGGTGCGCGGAGCAGCGGCTCAAACATTTGCATGTGAGCGAAAATGACCGTGGGTTGGTCGGCTCCGGACACGTGGATTTCCCCGGCATTGTGGCGGCCCTCAAAGAGATTGGATACGACGGGTATCTCATGATCGAGGGCTTTGGCTACTCGGCTGCTGAGCAGAGCTCTCTCGGCGCGCTGTGGGGAGATTTCAACGTATCGCCTGAAGATATAGCTTTTCAAGGTGCAGCTTACCTGCAAGGCCTGTTAGGGAAGAGCAGTTAGAGTAGCGTCACTGCCAGAGCCATGAAATGACGGCTCTCGCGACAATGCATTTGCGGAGCGTGCGGTCGTGAAATTCCAACTCACGCCTTCTGCTGAAGGGAACGTTTCATTCAGCATGGAAACGACCGTTTTGATTTGATGAGCGAGCTCATCCACACGGTTATGGGCGTGGATGGCTGGAAGCAGCACGATCGTGCCGATCAATAGCTGTTGTCATGATGGTTCCTCGGCATAAGACCGGCCCCGAGGTCACCGAGGAGATTTGGACCAGTTCTCAAAGAATCCACAAAATGCGCGATCCCGCGTTCTACACTTAGGCGAATTGGCTTATGCCCAAGTTCGATCTTCAGACTCGTGTGGACCTTTCCTGGCTGGACGAGGCCGGCGTGCAGCAACATATCATCGGTCGACTGTTGCGGGCCAGCGAGGATGGGATGCGCGCGCTGGTGGCGCAACCGCTGCATGGAAATGCCCCGTTTCGATACCGCAGGGCTGGAGGCAAGTTGCGCGGTCAAGCGCAACTGGTGGAATGCGTGCAGAAGGGCGCGGGTTTCATTGCCAGCTTTACGTTTGTCGTCGAGGCCATTTAATGGCCAGACTCCCCTGGTAGAGCAGGGGGACTCGGGGAGCGGTAAGCATCTGCTCCCAGGTGAGGCCATGCAGCTGATTCGTGGCGAGGTTGCTGTGATTGGGACAGCGGGTGGCCCCATCGAGCATCTCGGCGGTCAGTTGCGTCGCGGCGACGGGAAGATTCACAAGGCTGAACGTGTACAGATCGCTCTGCTCGATGAGCGTCACGGCGGAAGCGTAGACAAGTAAGTCGGCGCCGTCCACGATCAGGGTGTAGCCGGTCGTCTCAACGCCCACGCTCTGGCGAACGGCATTCTGAGTGAGAGTCCAGGTGCCCGAGCCTGTGCCAGCGGCCACTGCGGCGGCCGGATCCAGAAATGCGCCGGCGGCGGAGAAGACCCCGAGCAACTCCGCGGGCACACTGCCCGCCTTGAGCGCGGTGGCGTAGGCTTCGGCCATGGGCGTGACCAGAAGCGGAACACCGGAAGCGACGGCGATATATGCGTCAGCGAGGTGTGCCTGCGAGAGGCTGGATTTGCCTATGAAGCTTGCACCCTCGAGGTGCGCTCCGACGAACGAGACGGGAAGGTACTGCGGCGACGGACCAAAGGCAACACCGTTGAAGGTGCAGTTCATCAGGATGGCGCCGGTGAAGTCGACCCCCATGATGGTGGTGCCTTTGAAGGACATCCCGGTGAGGTCGGCGCGGCTGAAGTTGGTGTTGGTAACGGTGGCTGAGTCGAGTGCGCCGCTGGCCAGGAAGTAAAGTTGCGCGTGAGAGAAGTCGGCTCCGTCGAGATCAGCCTCGACGAGGTTTGCATCGGGCATGAAGGCGCGTGAGAAGTCCGCGCCGATGTTTCCGCCGGAGCTGCTCTGGCCGGCCAGCAGGCCGGTGAGGTTGGCGCTGGGCAGGCTAGCGCCTGAGAAGTTGGCGCCGAAAACCGTGGCCCGCGAGAGGTTGGCCCCGGTGACGCTGCCGCTGGCGGAGGTGTACGCAGGGAAGAGTACGTTGCTGAAATCGGCGTTGCTGAAGTTTGCGCCGAAGAAGTCGGCCTGGGTATTGGGCTGGGTGGTGTCCGTGGCAAAGACGGCGCCGGCTGCGATAGCGTTATCGAACTGTGCGCCGACGGCCTGGATATTGGTCCCGAACTTCGCCCCGGAGATGTCGGTGCCGGTGAAGATAGCTTGGGCGAGATTGGCGCCGGAGAAATCGGTTCCGGTTAGGATCGCGTCGATGAAGTTGGCGCCGGTGCAGTCAATGCCCGCGAAGCTTGCACCGGTCAGATCGACGCCCGTGAAGTCCATGCCGGCAGCGCTCCCGGTGCTCTTGATCGCTGGGAGGCCAGGAGTAATCTGCACGCATTGCATCGAAGTGAGAGCGCCGCTGCCGGCCGGCGCCGGGAAGACCAGCCCGTGGAAGGTGGTCGTCATGGTGTATCCACCGGTCTCGAGCGCGCCTGCCAAAAGGCTTTGCCACATGACCGCGCCCGTTGAAGGCGAAATGACCACCATGAGCGGTAAAGATGGGTTCGCGTTCCCCAAAACCCAGTGCAGCTCATCATAGTAGTAGAGAAAGAGCGCGTTGGGGTAGGGGCTGGCAAGCGTAAGCAACTGCTGCCCCTCAAAGCTTCCCGCATCGTATGCGATCCAGTCGACTGGGGTCGGCGAAACGAAGCTGAGCAACGGATCGCCGCTGCCGGGGACCAGCGTCAGGTAGAACTGGTCCCCGGTGGCGTTGCTCGAAAGAAACGTGAATTTGCCGAGAAATGTTCCGCTCATGAGTTGAACTGAATGTTGGCCACCAGATCCGCGTAGCCGGGTTGAAGTGTGATGGAAGAACTCTGAAAGGTGTATCCCTCGATAAACGGCAACGGGACGCCGGTCGAGGCGACCGACTGCATGATCGTCGCGTAAACTGCCGACAGGGAAAACTGCCAGAGGTAGCCGAGTGTTTGAGTGTTGACGTCGGGAATAATCGATGAGACCAGCGTCGCCGTGGGAATGCCCTGGACCTGGTAGAGAGACTGGATGGTCTGCGCAGTGCCGCTGGTGCCGAGTTGGAAGTTGATGAGCACGTCGGTCTCCTGGATCTGGATGACGAAGACCTGGACGTAGCTGCCCTGGTCGAGCACGCTGAAGGTGAGTGTCGGCGAATGGGCAAGGCTGGCGATGACGGCGTTGGAGGCATTGAGAATGATCTGCTGGTATTGCCCTGCGGGCCCGGGACCGAGCGCACTCTCCAGGGCGGAAACGTAGGCATCCTGGGTCAGGAACGTGAGGCCGGCGAGATTGAGCAGGTCGGCGTAGACGCTGGCCGGCAACTGAGTAGCGAGATTTACGGTGGGGGTTGTAGCCAGGGCGACGATGGCGGCCTGATAGGTGTTGTAGTCGCTGCCCAGGGCCGACTGAAGCGCGGTCTGCAGGGCGGAAAGAGTGTTGTAGGGATTACCCTCGACGCCATTCTTCACGGCGGAGTAATCGCTGGCGGGCAGGGTGCTCTGCAACTGGAACATGTCCTGCGGGGTGAGTATATACGGCGGCTGCAACTGATAGGCCGATACAAAGGTGATGACGGGCGCCGTGGACTGCGCGACCACGACCTGCATGTTGTCGTTGGGATACTGAGTGAAGAGGTCTGGGATGCTGGACTTATAGCTGGAGGTGTTCAGCAGGGCAGGCTCGGCCAGCATGCTGGGAGTTATGGTCTGCGAGAGCTGCCCGGCGCTGTAGTAGGCCCAATACAGCGAGGAGAACAGATAGTCGGCGGCGTAGATCTGCACATCGGAAGACGAGACCACGGGCGGCAGCGCGAGGTTGGGCGGGTTGAGCCCACCGGAGGGGAATGGCGTGCCGCTATAGGTGACGGCGCCGGTGACGCCGCTCTGCAGCGAGTTGCTGGATGGGGGGAAAACAAAGGTGTTGGGGGTCCAGTCGAAGACGATTGCCGAGGTCAACTGGCCGCTCTCGCTGATGCTGTTCAGGATGGGAGTGATTGCGGCCTGGATGGCAGAACTGTAGTCGATCTCTTCCAACGCGTCTTCGAGTGAGTTGGAGATCGTCGACGCTCCACAACTGTTGTTGTACTGGTAGAGCACACTTTGCTCCGGATACCCGAAAATGAAGTTGGCATTCGAAGAATTGGACGAGGAAGTGACATAGATGAACTCCCACTGGTCCTGGTCGTTCTGCGAGATCTGCACCGTGGCGTCCAGGCTGATGTTGGTGGCGTAGAAACCGAAGCTGCCGCAATTGACGTTGTTGAAAGGGATGTGATAAGTCCCATGGTTAGAGCTTCGTGTAAAACGACCACTTTCGATCCATGTTGCGAAGTTCACGCTGACGGCGACAGTGAATTGCAACACGAACTGGTTCGAGCCGGGGCTAACCTGCGTGACCGAGTTCATTGTGGCGGAGGCATTCGCGAAGCTTCCCGTATTCAACTGCACCACGTACTCGTCGATGTTGGTGTCTGGCACCTGGCCTATGTTCAGGTTTTGATCGCTCGCGGTCTGGCCGTCCAACGCGCTGGCGAATGCGTTGCCAGAAACGATGAGCGCGTTGAAGAGCTTGGGGAGTCCGGTGGATGAAACGGCGATGGTGAGGGCCTGCTGCGACATGAAGAACACTCCTTGTTGGTTCCAGTCCCTAAACGCTCGGGGTCCAGATGCTGATGGACGGCTCAGTGCGGCCGCCTGGTCCGAGGAATGATTCGAAGTTGAGCGAGTACAGGTTGCGCCACATGTCGACGGTGATGTCGCCCGCGTTGAGACCGGCCGTGGTAACCAGGTAAGAACCGTCCGGTTGATAGATGTCCAGCAGGAAGTCGTCAACTTCGTCGCCCGGCTGCTGGTAGCTGAGGACGTAAATGTATCCCTTGGCCTCAGTAGAGACGCTGAGATAGGTCAGCGTCTGGCCCGGTGCGGATGGCTGCAGGGCCATAGTGGAGGCCAATAGCGTAACGGAGATGAAACTGCCATCGGCCGAGGTGAGCAACTGGTAGGTTGCGTTCTGATACTGGTCGGTGAGGATCCAGTTTTGGGTCGCCTGGATGACCGCGACGGTGTTGCTTGCCAGAACCGCGGCAGGCGAGCCCAGAGTCATGTTGCGAGTGGCCAGACCGGTGCCCAGACTGGCCGGTACGTTGCCCTCGGTCAGGTCGGTGACAACGGAGAGATCGAGGGTGAGCGGGTCGCTTCCTGTGACCTGAATGGGGGATACGAAGGTGATGCCGGCACTGACAAAGGCCGCGCTGAGCAGGTCGCCAAGCGCACCGGCATTGAGGCTGACGGCCGCGGACGTGGCCACGGTGAACAGTGTTGTGCCAGCCTGGGTGACGGCGATGGCGGTGTCTGAAAGCGTCAGACTGAACTCCTGCGGCGTGGTGCTGCTGTCGGCCACGGACCAGCCGCTGTACAGGCTGTTGCTGGCGAAGGTGACGAGCACTTCGGTGTCTGAGGCGATCAGCTTGTAGAGGTTGGTACTGTCGCGGACCTGCCAAATGCTCGACAAGGGATACCCGGCGGCAGAGAATGCGGCGCGCAGATCCACGGAAACCAGGCCGTTGTCGAGTGAGGCGGCGCAGGATGGGTCAAGCGTGCAGACGGCGCCGTTGGCGAAGCAGGGGATGGGATTGCCGTTAACATCGATAGCCTGAATGCGCTGGTTGCCCTGCTCGAGCACGAGGATGCGTCCTTCGATGGTGACGGCCAGCGCCGCCGGGCCGGAAAAGAGGCCGGGACGAGTTCCGCTGCCGCCGACCGTGACTGCCGGCTGGGCATCGGCATCGGCAGTGGGAACAGCGGCCAGGCGCAGAATCTCCAGTGTGTCGAGGTTGAAATGCGCACCAATCAGGTACCCCTGCGGATGAACGACGGCGTCGTTGAGGTGGGGGAGCATGAACTGTCCCCAACTCTGGGTTTGCGTCATGTCGAACGGCGTCGTGTTGTCAAGAACTATACTGCGCACCTGGTATCCGTAGTTTGTGGGGTCGGAACTGGTGGGTTCCAGGTAAAAGTTGTTGGAGCTCACTACGACCGCGGGGTAGGGATAGATGTCAATCTGGCCGCCGCCGGCGAGCAGGGTGTAGGTGGGAAGCGAGTTGATGGTGAGCGTCCACTGGACCGATGGAGTGACCGTGCCGACGGCCACCCCGCTGGTGGGCAGCGTGTAGGAGAACTCGGAAAAAAGATTCGCCAGGCTGGCGGAGACGGTGCCCTGGTTCAGATCGGAGACGTAGCTCGCATCGACGGAGAAAAGCGGAGCCGGGCCGAACTGGTCGTATACGATGAACGGTTCATTGCTGAAGCCTACGCCGGTGAACTTGAGCGAGGCTTCGGGGTTGGCCAGCACATTGATGTTCTGAAAGGTGTTGATCTGCGAGGTGATGATGGGCGACTCGGTGCCCGCGGCTGGGACATCCTGTCCGGAGGCCATCCAGCAGTAGCCGAGCATATAGGCGCGATTGTTGATGGTGAGGCCGACGGTCGCGCCGAGGTTGTTGCCCAGGTCGCTGCTGTTGAGGGGGAGCACTTCGAGGGGCGCATTGTTGGTGTTGACCACCACCTCCCTGCCGCCCGCCGCGCTCAGGGTGAGCGCATAGCGGGAGGCTCCGTCGACGATCTCCCACGCTTCGGCTTCAGTGATGACCGTGACGGAGGCGCTGCTGTCGAGCGGTGTGGCATTGGCCGCGAAGGCGGCGGTGGTGGTGGAGTCCACCTGCTGGTTGTCGAGGTCCGTTACCACGGAGGCGGGTAACGCGAATTGGTTGCCCTGCCAGCAATGCGAAGAAGTGGCGGCGCTGTAGACGAGCTTCTCCTTGTATATGTAGATGGTGCTCGAGGTTAGCGGAACAAGCATCTCCTGGATGGCGCCCGCGAAGTTGAGCTGGGAGTTGGGCTGGGGCCGCTGGGCGGGAACCCAGGCGCTGGTCCAGCGTCCGAGCAGCGTGTCGTCCGCTGCATACACGGAGAACTGCACCTGGCAGGTGCCGCCCTCGGGTACGGACGCATAGGTGATCGAAATCGGCTCCGAGCTGTTGACACCGAGCATGGGGCCACTGTCGGTATACGAGGTGGCCCCTGTGTACTGCAGGACGCACTCGTAGTGGTCGCTGTCCAACGGCCAGATGGCCGGGTTGCCGAGCGATCCGTGCGTCGGATCAGGACGCACGCTGACGCCGACAGGCATGGAGCGAAGAATTCCTACCGAATACACGGCAGGCGAAGTGAGGATTTCGACCGTGGTTTCGCCCACCTCCACCAGGTCCACGGCGCGGTTGGCGATTTGAAAGATGAAGCTCACGTAGGGAATCGCGTCTTCGAGCTCCGCTTCGGTCATCTCGGCGAGGACGTAAGTCTGCAGCTTCTCCAGCCCGGCATGCACCAGCAGCCCGGCAACACCGTCGGCAAATCCGGAAAGGAGGGACTTGATATTCGGCATGCAGACGATATTGGAGCCGACGTTGCCGATGATGCTGGCCGCTGCTTTGAAGACCGCGACGATGGTGGGGTAATCCTTCTCGATGGACTTCAGAACGGCATTGCTGTCCAGCTCCGAGCCGATCGCCAGGAAAAGGAAGGGAATGCCGTAGTTGAAGACCCCGGTGAGCATGATGCCCTTCCAGACCAGTTCGCTGTCCCAGTTGCTGGTGCCGAAGCCTCCGTGGGCAAGCGTAGCGCGAGAGGCTGCTGCCGGCCAGTCGAAGTTGAGAGTGGTCGGGTCGGTATCAACAGGGATGCCGAGCACGACGTTGACGGGAGAAACGAGGCCGACGTCGTTCCAGCCGCCGATCGGTTGGTCGCTCGCGTCGAAGAAGGCGACATACGCCCACAGCGAGCGCAGGAAGCTGTTCATCACGTCGATCGAAATGGAACCCGCGCCGGGGTCGTTCGAATCCGGTGTAAAGACCAGGGTGGAGTCGTAGATGCTGAGGCCGTGACCAGGCGTAAGGTTGTCCAGCGTGAAGTCGGCGGAGGGGTCGCCCAAACCGAGCGCGTGGGCCAATGGGCGCCGGGCCCGCAGCGCGGAGTTGGGGCTGACAGAGGAGTCGCGCTGAATGGTGGCGATGCCCTGCGAACTGGCCCAGGACTGATTTTGGAGCGCGGGGTCGTTCT